>JABXKT010000005.1 GCA_013619155.1 Desulfobacteraceae bacterium | reverse complement strand
CCCCAACCCTAATCTTGCCCGGGACCCTCCTCCCGGAGTTTGGGGTTATTCCGGTGACGGGTCCCATCCCGAGTGCTCTTCTTGATCATATTTTTCTCAAGGGCCTCGGGAAGATCCACCCCCGTCTGGTTGGCAATACAGACGAGGACAAACATCAAATCGGCCAGCTCATCCCCTAAATCCTCCTTGGGCTCCGCCCGTTTAAAACTCTGATCCCCATAGACCCGGGTCATGATCCGGGCCACCTCACCGGCCTCCTCCATAAGAATCCCCAGATTGGTCAATTCGGAAAAATACCGCACGCCGATATCGTTGATCCACCGGTCCACCACCGCCTGATACTCACGTACACCCACATCCTTTTTCATGATGACTCCTTCATTGATTTTACCTGTGATGGGGCCCCTTTTCGTCACATGGCGCGTTGCAAAGAGGGGACCCTTTTGGTAGAGTTGACAGGCTCTCACGAGCGGTGCCCGGTAAGGCGCCCCCCTTCCCTTCCGGAGGCGGTGCGTGTGCATCACCTTATAATATCTGCCCCGCCCACTCCATGGCCGGGGCCCTGCATAAAAGTGGATACCAGACCCATGACCAACCGAGTAGAACTCCTCGCCCCGGCGGGAAATCCGGAAAAACTGGAAATTGCCGTGCACTATGGTGCCGATGCGGTCTATCTGGCAGGCAAAGCCTTCTCCCTTCGAAACTTCTCAGGGAACTTCACCCTGGACGAGATGCGAGACGGTATCCGCCATGCCCATGCCCACGGCGTCAAGGTCTATGTGGCGTGCAACGTCTACGCACGAAACGATGAGATGGATGGCGTACGGGACTACCTCGCAGAACTCGCCCAGATCAAACCCGATGCCCTCATCGTGGCCGATCCGGCAATCTTTGCCGCGGCCCGGGAACTCGCCCCAGAAATCCCCTTGCATATCAGCACCCAGTCCAACACCACCAGTTGGGGAACGGCTCGCTTCTGGAAGAGCCTGGGCGCCACACGGATCAATGTCGCCAGGGAGCTCCCCTTAACGGAGATCGAAGGGGTGGTAAAGCATGGTGGGGTGGAGGTAGAGGCCTTTATTCATGGCGCCATGTGCATCTCTTACTCCGGCCGCTGCCTCCTCTCCAGCTACCTCACCAACCGGGACAGCAACCGGGGGGCATGCAGCCATCCCTGCCGCTGGAAATACAGCGTGGTCGAGGAGATGCGTCCCGGGCACTACCACCCCATCATGGAGGATGAGCGAGGGAGCTACATCTTTAACTCCAAAGATCTATGCATGATCGATCATATCCCGGCCCTCATCGAAGGGGGCATCGCCTCCCTCAAAATCGAAGGGCGCATGAAGGGAATCAACTACCTCGCCTCGGTGGTCAAGACCTACCGCGAGGCCATCGACGCTTACTACGATGCCCCCGCGCACTACAAGACCCGCCCGGAGTGGAACGAAGAGCTCTCCCGCATCAACAGCCGAGAGTACTCCACCGGGTTCTTTTTCGGGTACGAAAAAGAGACCACCCCCAACTACGAGGACACCCGCCCCGGCACCATCCATCGGTTCGCCGGAAAAATCGTGGCGGTGGATGGGCGCACCGTCACCCTCCATGTGCGCAACAAGATCATATCCGGTCAGGAGGTGGAGATCCTCACCCGAAAAGGGCCCGCCACCATAGATACCATCGGTACCATACAGAGTATCAAGGGGGAGTGCCAGGAGGTGGCCCAGCCCAACACCACGGTTACCGTTACTCTAAATGGCGATTACGCCCCCAACGACCTGTTGCGCATCGCCGAGGAGAGCACCTACGGCCGTCTTCCCGGGGCATCACGCCTTCCCGGATGCGCTTGCAAGACGGATGGATAATGGGCACCCCTCACCGCCCCGTATAAAACAGTCTGTTTCAGGGGAGTTGCATCCCCGGAACAGGCTGTGATAGTATAATCCATTCCCCGGCCCCACGAGCGTTCCCTTCCCTACCGGCCTTTTCCGGGTGCACAACCATACCCCGCTCCATGGGCCTGTTATCTCCCTCCCCCGATATAGAAGGCAAGGCCCCCGCCACTCACCACGACAGAGGTACCCCATGAATAAAAAAGTCGTCTTCGTCGATGACGAAAAGGGAATTTTAGACGCCATCACCCGGGCCTTCCGAAATGAATCCTACGAAATTTACGCCTTTGACGATCCCGCCACAGCCATCGAGAAGATTCGGACCATAGGCCCCGCCGTTGTGGTCTCCGACCGCATGATGCCAACCATGGACGGATCGGAATTCCTCGAAAAAGTGCGTGTGAGGTGGCCCTCCATCGTGCGTATCATGCTCACCGGTCACTCCGATATCGATGCCACCATCAAGGTCATCAACAAGGGACACATCTTCCGCTTTATCAACAAGCCCTGGAGCAAGACAGAGCTCAAGATGTCGGTAAAAAACGGGGTGGACCACTTCAACCTCACCATGGACAACAAGAAGATGTCCCAGATGATCAAAGAGAAAAATGAGGCCCTCCTCGCCCTCAACGAGGAGGTGGAGGGACGGCTGAAGAATTGCCTGGCACGGGTGGAGGAGGCCGGAAGGCAGTATCAAGAGCTCAATCATCACATTCAGAAGACCCTGGCATCCATCCTAAACGATATGACCCGCACCCGGGGGAACTAAATCTTCAAGGAGACCCATGGCCGAGATCCTCACAGACGAAAAAAAAATTGTCATCAAGATAGTCTACTACGGCCCGGCCCTTTCCGGTAAAACCACCAACCTCATGCATCTCCATGACCTCATCCATCCCCGGCAATGCGGAGACCTCATGAGTTTAGAGACCCGGGGAGACCGCACCCTCTTCTTCGACCTACTCCCCATCCTTGCCCGCACCGACGGGGAGTATCGGCTCAAGATCAAACTCTTCACCGTTCCCGGTCAGGTGGCCCATGATGCCACACGCAAGGCGGTCCTCTCCCGAGCCGATGGTGTCGTATTCGTGGCCGACTCCCAGATGATGCAAGCCATGAACAACGCCCAGAGTTTTGAAAATCTGGAGAACAATGCCGGACGTGTGGGTCTCGACTTTCATCGCCTCCCCCTGGTGGTTCAATTCAACAAACGGGACCTGCCCAAGATCCTCAGTGAGGCGGAGATCACAGAGCGGTGGGGGCCGACACAGCGCCCCGTCACCTTCTCCAATGCCCTCAAGGGGACTGGCGTACAGGCCACCTTCGAAACCATTCTCTCCGCCACCTACGACCACCTCGACGCCATCCATGACCTGGCCCGCAGCTACCGCATTGTCAAAGAGAACCTGCTCGCCATCCTCCCCCAGCCATCCCCATAACGCCCAATAACCGTTGACCTTCAAGCCAAGGAGCCCATGCATGGAGACACCCCGCGAATCCCTGGCCCCCTTCGACCGGGAGTACACCTTAAGTGAGCTGCTTCCCCCGGAGATGGTTCTCACCTGGAGCCGTATGGTGCCTCACCTGGGGGTGAGTCACCTCTCTGTGATCATGCCCGATGGCACCCCCCTCCTCCCAACCGTAGCCCCCAGCGATATAAAGCGCGCCATCCATCAGTGGGTGGTGCAGGTTCGCCCCGAAACCAAGGTATGCCAACCCACCCCCCAGGGAGAGGCCATTATCTATCCCCTCCTCCACGAACTGGAGCCGGTGGGATACCTCATTTTAGAGTTCCGTCTCGACGGCGAGGAGGAGAGGGAAAAGATCGATGCCACCGGTACCCTCTTAAACACGGCCATCACCGAGATCATGAAACGAGGCTACAGCTTGGCCATGACCACACAACTCCATGGAGAGACGGTGGAGGACTCCTTCGAGATTCTCAAGAAAAAAGCCTACCAACTGGCCAGATCTGAGAAGAAGTACCGCCTATTGGCCACGAGCCTCAACGACGAGGTGATACGGAAAACCAAGGAGATCCGCCAGACCCAGGAACAGCTTATGATGCAGGAGAAGATGGCCTCCATCGGCCAGCTGGCCGCCGGAGTTGCCCACGAGATCAACAACCCCATGGGATTTATCACCAGCAACTTAAATAGCCTGGAGGAGTATACAGGGGAGCTCATCGAGCTCATCATCCGCCTGAGAGCCCTGGTTCATTGCCGGAAAGAGGCCCAGGGACCGTGTGCCGAGGAGGAGCGACAATGCCTCCACGATATCCAGGATTTTTGTGGCACCACCGATATCGACTTTATCCTCAAAGACATCCCCCCCCTCATCGGCGAATCCATCGACGGGGCCGAACGGATTCGAAAGATCGTTGAAGATCTTAAAGATTTTGCCCACCCCGGCGAGGAGGAGCCCTCCTATGCCAATATCAACACCAACCTCGATAAAAGCATCAACATCGTCGGCAGTGAGCTCAAGTACAGGGTCACCTTAAAGAGAGAGTACGGAACCCTCCCCGAGGTTCGATGCTACCCCCGCCAGCTGGACCAGGTCTTCATCAATCTTCTCGTCAACGGCGCCCATGCCATCACGGAAAAGGGGACCATCACCGTGACTACACGCCATGACCCCACCCATATAATCGTGGCCATATCCGACACCGGATCCGGCATTCCCAAGGAGTCGCTGAAAAAGATTTTCGACCCCTTCTACACCACTAAACCCGTGGGAAAGGGGACCGGTCTCGGTCTCAACATGGTCTACAACATCATCAAACGTCACCGAGGATCCATCCATGTGAAAAGCGATCTGGGCAAGGGCACTACCTTTACCCTTCGTATTCCCTTGAGTCCTCCCGGTGCCAAGGAGACACCATGAGTCGACTCTCCTCTCTCTTCCTGGGCAAAGAGCCCCCCGAGGCGCCTCCCCCCACGGAAGCCGCTCCTTACGCCATTCTCTTTGTGGATGATGAGGCCGGAGTCATCTCTGCCATGCAGCGCATCTTCCGTAAAGAGAACTACCGTATATTCACGGCCAGCTCCGGAGAGGAGGCCCTCACCTGCCTCTCCGCCGAAGAGATTCATGTCATCATCACCGACCACCGCATGCCAGGTATCACCGGTGCCGACCTCCTAAGGCAGATTAAAAAAGAGTATCCCCAGACCATTCGCATCATGCTCACCGGCCATGCCGATGTGGGGGCCATCATGGGAGCCGTCAACGAGGGGGCCGTCTACAAGTTTATCACCAAACCATGGAACGACGAAGATCTGCGCATAACCGTGGGACTCGCCCTGGAGCAATACGATCTCATCCAGGAGAACCGCGCCCTAAAAAAATCCCGGCTCACCCAGGATAAGAAGATCCACCAGATGAGCCGATTCATCGACACCCACCGCAGCCAGGTGGGCACCATCTTATTGAAACACAACCTCCTTCGAAAAGAGGACCTCGAAAAAGCACGGAAGATTCAGGCCCAAACCCCTCAGCCCCTGCCCCAAATTCTCATCGAGATGGAGCTGGTGGATGAGGGGACCCTACTGGATGCCATCCAGCAAGATATGGGTATCCAACGTGTCTCCCCGGCGGAGTTCCAGACCCTGGAGGCCTTAAAGCTCCTCATCCCCCGGGAGATGTGCAAAAAAAACCTACTGGTCCCCTTAAAACGAGTGGAGACGGGACTCATGGTGGCCATGAACGATCCCAGTGACTATCTGAAGATTGAAGATCTTCAGTTCATCACAGGCCTGCGTGTCAAACCGGTCCTGGCCACCCGAAAAGAGATCCTGGAAAAGGTTGAGGCCCTCTATGGTGATGAGGAGACGCTCATCGAAGAGCTCACCGGCATCGAGATGGAGGACCCCACCGAATCCATCGAGATCATCTTGGATGAGGAGGACGAGGCCGCCGACATCAATGCCCTCCTCATCGCCAAGGATCAGCCACCGGCCATACGCATCGTCAACGCCATCATATCCGATGCCCTCCGTCACAATGCCTCGGACGTGCACATCGAGCCCAAAACCAAATACGTCATGGTCCGCTACCGTATGGACGGCCTCCTCCACGACAAGATCCACGCCCCCATCTCCATGCACCCGGCCATCGTCTCCCGCATCAAGGTGATGGCCGAACTGGATATCTCCGAGCGTAGACGCCCCCAAGATGGCCGCATCACCGTAAAGACACCATCGAAGATGGTGGATATTCGTCTCTCCTGCCTTCCCACCATCAACGGAGAGAAAGTAGTCTTCAGGATCCTCGACCGCAACTCGGCCATTAAAAATGTGGAGGAGCTCGGATTCAGCCATGAAGATAAAGTGATCATCACCCGTCTTATCAATCGCCCCCAGGGGTGCATCCTCACCACCGGTCCCACAGGCAGCGGCAAGACCAGTACCCTCTACTCTCTCATGCAGGAAAACGCCACGATTACCAAAAACTACACCACCATCGAAGATCCCGTTGAGTACTTCATGTCCATGGCCGAACAGGTCATGGTCAAAGAGAAAATTGGCCTCAGCTTCCCCTTAATCCTGCGCGCCATCCTACGGCAAGACCCCAATGTCATCATGCTGGGGGAGATCCGAGATTTTGAGACGGCAGAGGTGGCCTTCCATGCAGCTCTCACAGGCCATACGGTCCTCAGCACCATCCACACCAACGGGAGCATCCCCACCATCACACGGCTACGGGACATGGGCATCCAGCCCTACGTCATCGGCGAAGCCTTAAATGGCATTGTCGCCCAACGACTGGTGCGAAAGCTCTGCGACCACTGCAAGGAGGCGGTCGCCCTCCCCCGGGAGACCCTCGATGCCCTGGGAGTAAACGCCGGCTCAGAGGCCTTTCCCGCTTTCCAGGAACGGGGATGCGACCACTGCAACCAGACAGGATTTAAAGGGCGCACCGGTCTCTTCGAGCTCTTCTCCGTCACCTATGAGATCAAGCAACTCATCAATAGCGCCGCCTCGGAGTCCGAACTCACACGGGCGGCACGATGGGCGGGTATGACACCCCTCATCGAAGATGGCTGGGCCAAGATCAACAAGGGCATCACCTCAGCCGATGAGGTGCTCCGTGTCATGGGGCCCCAAAATACCTTAGTGGTCAAGTGCCCCTACTGCAAGGCCAGCTTAAAGGAGCGCCATCGCTACTGCCCCTTCTGCGCGGAGCAACTCCTGCTACGATGCCTGAGCTGCGATAACGACCTAGAGCCCGAGTGGTCCTCGTGCCCCCACTGCGCCACCCCCGTTCCCACGCCATAAAAACAAAAACGCCGGAGACACCCTCTTTAAAGGTGTCTCCGGCGTTATTTTTCTCAAAAATACGTGCCCGTAAATTTTTTCATAGTGACTGTAACGGGCCGTTGGCCCGTTACAAACCTGGGGGTCCCAGGGATTTATTCCCTGGCCGCCGGAGGCTCCGTTTTTAAGCCCACTTTAACCATAGAAGGCCGTGCGGTGAAAGCGTACCTCCGGTGGCCCTGCCGGGGGCCAACCTTTTACAAAAGGTTGCCAAACAGGTTTTAATAATGACCATGGGTCCAGGGGATTTATCTCCTGGCCGCCGGAGGCCTGTTTCTGGATCACTTTCACCATAGAAGGCCATCAGGTTCTCAAGGTCGCCTTCAAGCGTTTCGGGTGAAGCAGAAGGTCCAGGGCCGTCACAATGCTGGGACAGACCACATCCGCCGAGAGCAGGGCCGGACCCGAGGCCCCTTCCGGTCCTAGCACCACCATCCCCACACAGGCAGCGCCCACCATACGGCAATCGTTTCTGCCATTGCCTAAGGCAACCACACCCTCTGCGCCCAGGTTTTTTACATACGCCTCTTTCTGTGCGGCCTCCTCCCCGGGGGTGAGCAGAGACAGGGAGACGGGCCATCCCGCCAGGGCCTCCGCCGCCTTGCCAAAGGTGTCGGCGGTGACCACATGAATCGAGAGATGCTCACACAAGGCTTCGATGCGCTCTCGTACCCCCATGAGGGGGAGGCCATCCAAGGCCAGGGTCCCGTTGTAGTCGAGAACCAGATGAGTAAGCGCTATATCGGCAAAACCAGGAATAGACTGGGTGATCATGATAACCTCCTCGCATCGATTTTTTTAAAAAAGAGTGGTACAACCTCCCACCAGAGACCCCATAGAAGCCAAACGAAAAAAATACACCGGGAGTATGGGCGATGGTTTTTTTATCATATCTCAGCCGCACCCCGGCCACAATACCCGGGGTTCTCGGCACCACAAGGGGCGCGCCCCGTGATTTTTACCTTTTCGCCATGAAGAGGCGGGCCTTAGAGGCCATGGAGGAACCATGCACCACCCACAGATCAGTGTGATCATTCCCACATACAACAGGGCCTGGACCCTCAATACCGCCATCGATTCGGTGGTGGCCCAAGAGTACCCGTCGGTGGAGATCATCGTGGTGGATGATGGCTCCACGGATGAGACCCCCCAGTTATTGGCTCGCTATGGCGATGCCATCCAAATACTCACCCTCGAAAATGGCGGCGTCAGCCGGGCGCGAAACCGGGGCATCGATGCTTCCAGGGGCGACTTCATCGCCTTTCTCGACTCCGATGACAGCTGGCTACCAAAAAAACTCTCCGAACAGATGGATTTTTTTGCAGCGAATCCCACGGCCCTCATCTGCCAGACCGAAGAGATCTGGATTCGCCATGGCAAACGGGTCAACCCCTGCAAACACCACATGAAGCCATCGGGGGATATCTTTGAGGCCTCTCTCCACCTCTGCCTGGTGAGCCCCTCGGCGGTGATGATGAAGCGCGCCCTCTTTGAGAGGGTGGGACTCTTTGACGAAACCCTTCCCGCCTGTGAAGACTACGACCTCTGGCTTCGCATCGCCTATCGCTACCCTATATACACCACGGCCTCGCCCCTGGTTGTCAAACATGGGGGACACGAAGATCAGCTCTCCAAGACCCCTTTACTCGACCGATTTCGTATTCACTCCATGGTGCGGCTCTTACGGAAGGCGACCCTCTCACCGGCACAGAGGGAGGCGACCCGCTGCGTTTTACAGAAAAAAGGGCGTATCTATGCGAAGGGGTGCCTGAAGTACGGCCGAAAAGAGGAGGCAGAGGCCATCACCCAGATGGTCGTCCGGGCCCTTGAAGAGGCCGGTGACACACAGCCGTGACCTAGAAAACAGAAGGCGCCCCTGTATCTTAGATACAGGGGCGCCTCCATGAACCTATGACCCGTCTCCCCCCGGGACCTCTCACCCCTCTGAGGGAAGGCCCTCGCCCAGAAAATCCATGGTCTCTTCGACCCCTTTACCCTCGTGCACCACCCCATGAAGGGCCTTCACAAGAAGGGTGGGGTCCTCGGCCTGGAAGACATTGCGCCCCACCGAAAGACCGGCGCCCCCCGCCTGGTTGGCATCATAGACCATCTGAACAAAATCACGATGGCCGGACATCTTGGGGCCTCCGGCGATGAGAACGGGGATACAGCACCCCTCCACTACCTGGGCAAAAGTCTCCGGTGATCCGGTGTAGGGGACCTTCACCACATCGGCCCCCAGCTCTTCGGCCAGACGCGCCGAGTGCTTCACCACCTCCACGTCAAATTCATTGGGAATCCCCGCGCCACGGGCATAGACCATGGCGAGAAGAGGCATGCCCCACGAGGCGGCCTCGGAACTGATCTTTCCGAAGGAGGCGAGCATCTCCATCTCCTTGGCATCGCCCAAATTCACGTGAATGGAGATGGCATCGGCACCGAGACGGATGGCGTCCTCCACCGTACCCACAAGGGTCTTGGCATTGGGAAAGGGAGAGAGGACCGTACTGGCGGAGAGGTGGACGATGAGCCCCACATCGTTGCCATGGCCCCGATGGGTACGCCGGGGCAAGCCCTTGTGCATAATGACGGCATTGGCTCCCCCTGCCGCCACCTTATCCACGGTACTCTTGGCATCGACCACACCACTGATGGGACCCACACTGACACCGTGGTCCATGGGGACAATAATCGTTTTTCCGGTATTTCTGTTGAAGACGCGTTCCAGCCGGATGGCTTTACCCAGAAGCATAATGACTCCTTCATGGGCCCAACAGGATTGATTCTCGGCGGTGGGTTTTGCACTCTCTTAAAACTAAAAAAGGCCACCGGCGTTTCAATGCCTGCGGCCCTTTGCTTTTTCGTTAAATTGGTTCTATTACGATCAGCAAACACCCCAGGCGCAGGTAAAAAACCAGAAAAACCAAAACCGTGCGTGTATGGGGGTAATAGATCGATTCATAGATAAAGTGTTATCAAAACACCCCACCCCTTGTCAAGGCAGAGAATGAGCGGCCTTAATTATCGCTTCCGAAATGGCCCACCGACTTCACGAACTCACCGATACGCTGGAAGAGTCCTCTGCGGAAGGCGATCTTCAGATAGATATCACCCGGGGAACCGCCCCCTTTGCCCTCTTTGCCCATACCGGCCAGTCGGATCTTCTGCCCCTCTCGAATACCCGGAGGAATCTTTACCACCAGCTTCTTTCCCCGGGCCTTATGAAAATAGGCAAAGGGCCCCCCTGAGGTGGCCAGCTCTTTTTCGATGGTCACCGTCTCCATGACATCCCCCCCCTTCTTGGTACTCTTGGAGAGAAGAGATCCCAGAAGGGATGTGGCGCCATTCTTTAAGAATCCACCCTCCGAGGGAGAGGCCTTCGGATGCTGACCGCCACCCGAGGATTTGAAAAAAGCCCCCTTCACCGAGAAACCGGGGCGGGAGACATTGAAGCTCTGCCACCCTTTTCCGTAAAACTCTTTGAAGATGGCATCCCCACCACGAAAGCCAAAATCCTTGGCCAGCTCTTCGAAGATGGAGTAGATATCCGTCCCATGGAAGATATCCTGCTCGGTATAATCCTGCCGGAAACGACGGGTGGCCCCAGAGCCGAAGGAGCTCTGCATGGCATCGTAATTGCGCCTCTTCTCCGGATCCGAGAGAACGGCATACGCCTCGTTGATCGCCTTCATCTTCTCGGCGGCCTCGGGATTATTACGATTGCGGTCGGGGTGGTGAATCAAGGCGAGTTTTCGATATGCATCCCGGATGATGGTCGCATCGGCGGACCTGGGGACGTCTAAGATGGTATAATAATCGGTCTGTTCCATGAGCCTGCTTATCAAGAGTGTCTTATTGGGAGATATGTTCTTCTACATCCACATCCAAAAATTCGGGGAGCATCTTCTCTTCAATGATATGGCCGTCAATCTGCTTAAGGCTCTCATCCATCACCAATACCTTACCCTCTTCATTGATGACAGTATTATTGTCCAGGATGATCAATCCGGTCTTCTCCATGACTCGGTTGCGGTAGTTCCACCGCTGCTCCATCTGATACTTCTGAAGCTTAAATTTCCAGAATAGCCAGAAGAGAATAAAGAGAAGAGAGGCCGCCACGAGGACACCCAAACCGATGAAGAGGTAGTATGCGGTACGCTCCCCCACATGGCCGATGGTGGCCAGGATGACGTCAAGTTTGTAGAGTACGACCGATCCCAGACCGAGAGTAAATATCCCCGCCAGGGCGGGAAGCTGGTGAATCACGGTGATAAAACTCTGGAAGGTGCGCCCCATATTTTTTCGGCCGGGCGCATCATCCCCCCCGTCTATCTCACCATCGACAGCACTATCTGTCTCGTTGCCAAAAAGATAAAAATTAAACCCAATGACCACAAGGCCAATAAGAAAAACCATCACCAGAGGGGCAATAAAAGAGACGAAAAAATATTGTTTCCATGGAAAAGCCCCACTCTCCGGCCCAATGGAGCCGATAAAATGAGCCACAAAGATCACAAATTCAATACCAGAAAGAAGAATAAAGAAGGTGTTAAAATACTCTTTTATCTCTTCCGCATCAAAGAGTGAGGCCACTCCGATACGTTTTTTGCTTTTTGATTCCATGCAACCAACCCCGTGATTCTGAGCGCCAAATAATGATGCGTTTTTAAAAAGTTGACGACGTTGAAAACACCCCGCGAATCTTCACCCCTTCGTACAATCCCAAGCCTCGTACTATACTGAAAGGCCCCCCGCTTGTCAAACAGTGGGGGGAGACACAATCGAAAGTATCATGGCTCGGTTTCAAGTGGTTACGGTGTCTCTCATCGACCAAGAAAAAAATGGTGTATCAAATAGAGTATACCATGGCAACTCTAACAAGACCCATTTTTTAACTTTTAGGAAAACCACCCCCGCGACCCGAGAGGTCGAAGGGCATGGATACACATCAATCATGCCACCAATTCTCCATCCATGCCTATAGTTCCGGTACAGCTCCCTTCCCACCAAGAAAGTTTGCCTAAAAGAATATCACCGGCCAGGCGTAAGGAGAAAAAATATACCCCACGTTAACGGGAGAGAATAGGCTGACAGATCATTATTTTTAAATGGCTATAGGGGTCATGACCTTTCCAGAAAGCATCTCTGCAAGAAATGGCGCCGTGTGTCCCTTACCCGAGGCGGCCACGGTCTCTGGAGACCCCTCAACCACCACGTACCCACCACCGTCTCCACCATCGGGGCCCATATCCACAATCCAGTCGGCACTCTTGATCACATCGAGGTTATGCTCAATCACCACCACGGTGTTACCCCCATCCGTGAGACGCTGAAGCACCTCCAGGAGTTTCCGCACATCCTCAAAATGAAGACCGGTGGTGGGCTCATCGAGGATATAGAGGGTCCGACCAGTGCTCCGCTTGGAGAGCTCTCGGGCCAGCTTGATGCGCTGGGCCTCCCCGCCGGAGAGGGTGGTGGCCGCCTGGCCCAACTTGATATAACCGAGCCCCACATCCATGAGGGTATCTAAGATAGCGGTGATCTTCGGATGGTGCTGAAACAGATCCCGGGCCTGGCTCAAGGAGAGATCCAGAACGTCGCTGATGGAGTGGCCGTTGTACTTGATCTCCAGGGTCGCCTCGTTGAACCGCTTGCCCCGACAGCTCTCGCAGGGGACATAGACATCCGCCAGAAAGTGCATCTCCACCTTGAGAAACCCATCCCCGCAGCAGGTCTCGCAGCGCCCGCCCTTGACATTAAACGAGTAACGCCCCTTCTTATACCCCCGCGCCTGGGATTCAGGGAGCATGGCAAAGAGATCCCGGATGTGATCGAATACCTTGGTATAGGTGGCCGGATTACTGCGTGGGGTGCGGCCGATGGGCCGCTGGTCGATATTGATCACCTTATCGAGGTGCTCGAGACCATCGATCTTCGTATGACGCCCCACCAGCTGGGTCCCTCCGTTGAGACGACGAGAGATAGCGGGGAAGAGGACCTGGTTAATGATGGTGGATTTCCCCGCCCCGGAGACTCCGGTCACCGCCACAAAGAGCCCCACGGGAATGGCCACGGCCCCTCCTTTGAGATTATTCTCCACCGCGCCCCTCACCACAATCTTCGGGGCCCCCCGCTTCTTGAAGGGGCGCCGCCGCTCGGGCACGGCGATGACACGGCGACCGGCCAGAAAATCGCCGGTGAGGGAATTTTTTTGGGTCATGAGGGATGCCGCCGGCCCCTCGGCCACGACCTGGCCGCCGAGATGCCCGGCTCCCGGCCCCATATCCACCACCCAGTCCGCCTGCTCAATAGTCTCCTGATCATGCTCCACTACAATGAGGCTGTTGCCGATATCCCGTAAATGGCAGAGGGTCTGCAATAATTTGGCGTTGTCCCGCTGGTGGAGTCCGATGGAGGGCTCATCGAGAATATAGAGCACCCCGGTGAGTTCGGAGCCCACCTGGGAGGCGAGACGAATGCGCTGGGACTCCCCCCCGGAGAGGGTCGGACCGCTGCGATCTAGGGTGAGGTAGTCGAGACCCACATTCACCAGAAAGCCGAGACGATCCCCAATCTCCTTAACCAGCTCACTGGCGATCACCTTCCGGTTCCCCGAAAGCGTCAGTCTCCCGATGAAATCATGGGCCTCGCGAATGGTCATGGCCGTCACATCCATAATGGAGACCCCTTTCACGAGTACCTTCAGCACCTCGGGCTTCAAGCGGCGGCCCTCACAGCTCCGGCACTTTTTGGAACTCATGAAGGTGGCATACCACTTCTTACGCCGTTCGGAGTGGCTCTGGTGATAGCGTCGCATCATCTCATGCACCAGCCCCTCAAAGGCGGTGGTCACCTCCCCCTTCACCGACTTGGAGTTCCAGTCCACCACCAGGGTGCGCCCATCGGAGCCGAAGAGGATAAGATTCTTCATCCAGGTCTCCATCGTCTCCCAGGGGGTGTCAAAGTCGATGCCCCACTGCTCTTCCATGGCCACCAGCTGGCTCATGCCCCAGCCACCGGAGCCGAGCTCCTCCCCCTTTAGGAAATAGTTCTTCCACGGCACCACCCCCCCCTGGCGAAGGGTGAGAGAGGGGTCGGGCACGATCTTCTCCTCATCCATAATGAGGTGGGTACCGATACCGTTGCACTCGGGGCACATGCCCAAAGGGGAGTTGAAGGAGAAGAGGGAGGGCTCAAGCTCGGGATAGGCGATGCCGCAACAGGAGCGGGCCTCACTCATGGGAATGTCCTCACGGCCCACCACGTGGATGATAAGCTGCCCGCTGCCACTCTTCAGAGCCGTCTCCACCGAGTCGGTGAGGCGCTTCCGAAAGGCCTCACCCGTCTTGATGGCGAGGCGGTCCACCACCACCTCGATGTTATGCTTCTTGTTCTTGGCCAGCCCCTGGACGTCCTCCAGCTCGTGAACCACCCCGTCGATACGCACCCGGGCAAACCCGTCGTTACGAAGCGTCTCAAAGAGATCTCGATGCTCCCCTTTGCGATTCTCCACCAAGGGGGAGAGAATGAGAATCTTTGTGGCAGGGGGGAGCTCCAGGATCTGGTGCACCATGGATTCGGCATCCCCGCGCCCCACCTTGTTACCGCAGGTAATGCAGTGCTGCTCACCCACCCGGGCAAAGAGCACACGCAGGTAATCGTACACCTCGGTGATCGTGCCCACCGTGGAGCGTGGGTTCTTACTCGCCGCCTTCTGCTCAATGGCGATGGTGGGAGAGAGGCCTCGGATGGTCTCATACTTGGGCTTCTCCATCTGCCCGATAAACTGCCGGGCGTAGGCCGAAAGAGACTCCACATACCGCCGCTGCCCCTCGGCATAAATCGTGTCAAAGGCCAGGCTCGACTTCCCCGACCCGGAGACCCCGGTCACCACCACCAGCTTCTTCTTCGGAATCGCGATATCTATATTTTTCAAGTTGTGCTCCCGCGCGCCCTTCACAATCACCGCGTCCAGCTCCACCCCTTTGGTATCCATCATCTCATCCATCGTATATCACCACCTTCCTACAGTAAAACAGCGAAAAGCCTGCCTCCGGCGGCGAGGTGTGCCACCTCGAAAGCAGGGTGCGAATGCTCTCGGCCTTCGTGCCTTAAGGCCGATCACATGCGCTGACGGGCTGAAGACTCTTCAGACGCTGTCGTATATGAACGTCACATGACGTTTCGCTGGTATTTTAAAAACAAAAAAAAAGGAGCTTCAGAATGCGCGATGCATCCCGAAACTCCTACAATGTGGTACCTGAACTCCCGATTGTCAAGGCCGATCAAAGTCTAAAAAGTACCCCCACGCTAAAGATGCCGCTGGCGGCCTTGCCGGGAGCCAACCTTTTAAAACGGTTGATAAACAGGCAGTTCGATTCAAACCCAAATTAAAGGCGTATGCGCTTTGATCCGAGGAGCGGGGTAAAGCGCATACGCAACCTGCTTTAAAGGTGGCACACCTTGCCGCCGGAGGCCCATTTTTGGGTTACGTTCACCATAAAAGGCATCCAAGCTAAAATGCCGCCGGCGGCCCTGCCGGGAGCCAACCTTTTGGAAAGGTTGCCAAACAGCTATCATCAACTCACGTCGATTTAACTAAAAGAGTCAGAGGCGGATGTGATTTGCCCCGGGGATCGGGGTAAAACGCATCCGCAACCTGCTTTCGAGGTGGCTCACCTCGCCGCCGGAGGCTCAGTTTTTAAGCCCACTTTCACCATAGAAGGCGGGCTTTTTAAGGCGCTTAAAAGTACTTCACCTCCGGGTGGAAGCAGACGATGGCGGCGGTGGAGCTGGTGGGGTAGAAACCGCCGGCATCGGTGAGGCTCGCCCCGAGGCTCTCGCCCGCGAGAAGACGATATATCTGGCGGTTGGCCTCGATGTTCACACCGGGATAGCCGGGGCTGAAGCGCCGGCCGCTGCCATTGACAAAGCCCGCCATATCCTTAACCCGGTCGTTGAGACAGGTGGCAAAATCCTCGGCCACACGGTCGGCCACTCCCTGGAGGAGGTGGGCACAGGCGGATTCGTTCTCCGCCTGAAAGATATCCACCTGATGGGCCGAGGAGGCACCGGCGGTGGCCATCTGAAATCCCACCACATCGGATACCCCATCAGCCACGGGACGAAAGTAACGGGCGAGGCTCACCCGGTGGCCGTCCAGGGGCATGGGCGGCATGGGGATGCGGCAGAGCTCCACGTCGTGGGCATCGGGATCGAAGACAATTAGGTCGTCTCCATCGCTGTTGCAGGGGAAGAGAGCCACGCGCCCCTTGGGGATCACCCAGCCCTTCTCTCCGGCCTCTCTCACCCAGGTGTCGATCTCGGCATGGGCCGCCTCATCGGTGAGGCCGCGCTCCAGGCGCTTCGTGCGACTCCCCTCCCGCCAGTTGAGAGCCAGAAGGGCTGCCCGGTTTAAGGGGATATCCTCAACCTTTGGGGAGAAGGTCATGGTGCCATGGCAGATGGAATCTTTGAGGCCTTCGAAGGATATCTCAAGGGGGGGCAGGCTCTCCGGAGCGGGAGCGTCCTTTTTCCCTAAGGCCGCCCTGAGGCGCTCTCCGTTGGCGGTGATGAAGGCGTCACGGGTCTCGGAGCAGAGGTTCTCCATGACGTTGACACAGGTCATGGAGGAGTCGCAGTAGAAGACATCCGGACGCAAGATCTCCGGATTTTCATCTCCGGCCATGGCCACGGCGGCGGCATGTTTCAGGGTCACCGGGGCGCCCCCGATGAGAAGGGGAATATCGAGCCCCTCCGCCTTGGCCATGGCCGCCACGGTGATCATATGGCCGGCGGTCTGCACGAGAAGGGAGCTCATGCCGATGGCATCGGCCTTCTCCCGTTTGGCCGTCTCGATGAAATCGACCAAGGGTACCTGAACCCCCAAATCGATGACCCGGTAGCCGTAGTTCTCCAGGAGGGTCCGGGTGAGATCTTTGCCGATGCTGTGCACATCCTGGAAGACGGTACCGAGGACCAAGGTCCCCTTG
Organism: Desulfobacteraceae bacterium; assembly: GCA_013619155.1. GTDB lineage: Bacteria > Desulfobacterota > Desulfobacteria > Desulfobacterales > Desulfolunaceae > Desulfoluna. The sequence goes on along the minus strand of JABXKT010000005.1, from coordinate 66,096 downwards.
TAGCGCACCGCACCGCCTTCAGAACTCCCCAGGACCGCCTCGATATAGGTCATCACCTGCTTCATGACATCCGCTGACTTCAGCAGGTGGGGCAGGGAGACCTCGCCCTGGGCAAAGCGTGACCCCAGGGCCTCCATGGCCACCATGAGGTGCCCGGAGATAAAATCGATGGGGGTGATGGCTTTCAGGGCCTCGGCCGCTTGAAGCACCACGGCGTCCTTGTAGGCAAACTCCGCGTCTCGGACGGTCAGGGTTCCCGGCTGAGCCTCCCGGACCCCATCTTTAATCCGCTCACACACGGCCTCGGCGGCTGGCATATCGTCGTAACGCCGCTTCTTAACCTTTCGCAGGCCACTCTTGGCCGCGGCCACCGCTTCCAGTTCGGTAAAGGCGTCCATATCTCGATCGAGAATGATGGCACGAGCCATCTCATAATCTTTTTTGTCGATACTCTCCACGGGCACGTAGTGATTAGGGTTGACGATGGCCGCATCGAGACCCAGCTTTCGGCCCTCATCCAGGAAGACCGAGGTAAGCACCATGCGCATATAGGGCTTCTTGGCCAGACCGTTGGTGAGGTTGCTCACCCCGATGGTGGTCTTGAGGCCTGGTGCCAGGGCCTTGATCTTAGGAATGGCGCCCAGGGACTCGGCGGCGAAGTTCATCCCCTCCTCGGACTCGGATCCGATGGGAAAGGCGTTGATATCCACGAAGAGCTGGCGGGGAGCGATGCCGTATTTTCCGCAGATATCTACCATGGCCTTGGCGATGCGGGCCTTCTCATCGGATTTCTGGGCCGGCCCCGTGTCGTCGGCACAGAGTCCGATATACAAGGGGGAGTGAAAGGCCGTACACTTTAAGATCGCCTCGGCCTTGCTGGTCCCCCCAGCCACGCTCTCCATGGAGATGGAGTTGATGAGGGGGCGCCCCGGGTATGCCTTCACCCCTTCGGCCAGAGCCTCGGAGTCGAAGGAGTCGATACTCATCACCCCCTTGAAATCTCCGGTCATGGCCTGGATCACCTGGGGCAACACCTGTGAGGTATCCACCACATTGGAGTCCATGCAGACATCCAGTATTGAGGTGCCCAGATCGCTAATCTGCTCACGCACGACCTCGGCCAGGGCGTCCACGTCCATGGGACCGTCACCCTCCACGGCGTCCCGCACTTTCTTGGAACCCCGTACGTTGAGACGCTCACCGATGCGAAGGAAGCCCCCCTCTTCGATGACCACGCTCTCCTGGGGCCCGGAGAGGCGCAAAAGCCCATCCGGACTGCGACGCGCCGGGGCCACACCCTTGAGACGCTGGGAGATCGCACGTATATGGTCCGGGCTGGTACCGCAGCATCCGCCCACCATATTGACTCCGTAGGTGGTGGCAAATTTTTCCAGCTGATCGGCAAAATCGTCGGGAGAGAGCTTGTAGACCGTGCGACCGAACTCCGACTCGGGCATCCCCGCGTTAGGCAGAATGGAGATGGGAATATCCTGGGTCTCGGCGAGCTTCTTCACCGTGGGCTCCATGAGATCCGGCCCGATGGAGCAGTTGATACCGAAGATGTCCACGCCACAGGCGGCGATGGTGGTGGAGGCCGCCACAATATCGGTGTTGAATATCTGCATGCGAGAAAACTCATTCACCGTCACCTGGGCCATGACGGGCAGACGCACCCCCTTGGCCGCCATGGCCTTCATCCCCCCGCTGATGGCCGCTTTCAGCTCCAGGATATCCTGCTGGGTCTCAAAGAGGAGGATATCCACCCCCCCGTCAATCAGGGCCGTCACCTGATGGAAAAAGTTGGCCTCGATGAGGGCCCAGGTGCCGCGCTTCAGATCGGCGTCCGTAGGGGAGAGGACATAGTTGGAGGGTCCGATGGAACCCACCACATATAAGGGGCGTCCGTCGTAATCGACATCGGCCTTATGGGCGTCCACCGCACGACGCGCCACCAGAGCCGCCGCCAGGTTCATCTCCCGGCCCATCTCCCGGGCGGAGAGATCCGAAAGTACCCGTCCCTCGGGAATTCCCCGGAATGCACCGGTATCCAGACCCTTAAAATCGTACTCCTCCAGACGCAGGGCGCTGGCCCCAAAGGTGTTGGTCTCGATGGCATGGGCACCGGCTCGCAGATACTGCAGGTGGATTGCCATCAGATCGTCGGGCCGGGAGAAGCTGAGCAGATCGCTAAGCATCAGATAGCTCTCTCCGCCAAAATCGGCAGGGGTCAGCCCCAGCTGCTGAATCATGGTCCCCATGGCCCCGTCCAGCACCACCACATTCTCCCTCACATAACTCAAAAACTCATCGTACGTCGTCATTACGTCACATACCTTGGTTTGCAAAGGCTTCACCCCTCGTGCCTCGGGCTGTCACATTCGCTTACGGGCTGTGCCCGTGTCATTACTAATATTGGCACTATTACCGAAAAAATCACGCATCACGAATCTGCTCATAAAAAAGCCTCCGGTGGCCCTGCCGGGAGCCAACCTTTCACAAAAGGTTGCCAAACGGATTTTTATAGTGACAGTCATTGTCACAAACCTGGGGTCCAGGGGATTTATCTCCTGGCCGCCGGAGGCTCGGCTTTTCACGCCCACTTTGACCATAGAAGGCGTACGCTATAATCGTTACATCGAAGGCTTGGGCTCCAGAGGCGTTCCCTCCCACACCGCACACCCCTGAACAGCTCTGAAGCGCTCCCCACGTAAAGGGGGCAAGGTTTCCAGGGAGGTGATCCGAAAACCAGCCTTTTCCATCATGGACTCTAAGTCGATGGCGGAGAAGCCGAGGTGGAGATGGCCCAATTTTTCTGTGACCCATGCCTCGTCGTGGGGCAGGAGCTCCATGAGGATAAGGCGGCCACCGGGTTTTAAGAGGCGTGCGGCCACCTCGAGCCCGGTCATCGGGTCGGGCAGATGGTGGAGGGTCTGGGAGAGAACCGCGATATCACAACAGCTATCGTCAAGGCTTAGGGCGCTCATCTCCCCGTGAACAAAACGGAGATTGGAGAGCCCCACCCGTTCGGCATGGGCCCGGGCAGCGGCCAGGGCCTCGCCATTGATATCCACCCCCACCACCTCCCCGCAGACACGGGCCAGTTCGGCAGCCAGGATGCCACTGCCGCAGCCAAGATCCACGGCCCGCTCCATGGTGGGTAGCATTCCCATGATCATACGCGACCAGGCATGCCAGGACTCTCCGGGTGCCAAAAGCTGTTCATGGAGCCCCGGAGCCACCCCGTCCCGCTTCTCGAGAATCTCGGTGAGACGAATCAGATCATGGTGGGTATCCTCGGCGGTGCGCACCCGCTCCATGAGAAGGGTCCAGATGGGTCGGCTCTCTGCCGGAACCTCGCTCTCCTCCGAGAGTCGGTAGAAGATCTTCACCCCCTCCCGCCGTTCACGCACCAATCCCGCTTTTTTAAGGGTCCCCACCTGCTTGGAGATACCGGACTGGGCCAGCCCCAGAGTCGTCGTCAGCTCCGTCACATTCAAGGGGGTCTCCGCCAAAAGCCGCAACAGACGCAGACGCGTCTCATCTGCCACGATGCGCAGCAGGGATGCCATCTCTTTCATCTCTATGCTCCATTCTTGGTTAATATCACCAAAGTGGAATACAGTGATGTACCTTTAAATGTCAATAATTTTTCTTGGGAGAGGGGGCCGTGAAGGGTTAAAATAAGCGAGGTCCAGAGGCGCAGTGAACATAGAGGCGCACGCTAAAGGCTCGCCAGATTCATAAAAGATGCCTCCGGTGGCCCTAACAGGCGCCAAGCGTTTGAGAAGTGCGGCACACATGGCTTGGCAGGGGCTCTCCAGCAGGCCCTTAAATCAAAGGCCATGCGCCTTCAAGATGGCCTGCCTTAGGGCCGGTGGCCTTTATTTGGCGAGAAATAGTTGAAAAACGGATTTCACGACGAGAGGAGAATTGACCATGGTTGTCGGTGTTCTTAAGATGCATTTCAGGCTCTTCGGGGTGACCAGCCTGAAAGAGAAACGAAAGGTGGTGAAGGCGATCATCGGCCGCGTCCAGAGCAACTATCAGGCCGCGGCCGCCGAGACAGATCTCAACGACCGCCACCAGAGTGCGGAGGTGGGAATCACCATCGTGGGAAACGATAGCCGCCTGATCAATGCACGCCTGGATAAGATTATCGATGCCGTGGAGAGCTGGAGCCTCGCCGTAATCACGGACTCGGAGATGGAGATCATTCATTTCTGAAGCCACCGTTTCCCATGGGCCGAATCATCGGCCCTGGATCCAGATACGCTATCTACCCCCGCCCCACCGCATCGGGCCTCGTGGTTTCAATCAGCTTGATCTTATACCATTTCTCTCCAATCTTTATGGGGGGGTGCCCCTCGACGGCCTCCACGGAGTCCCACCCCACCCGATGGCTGGCGCGATAGAGATCCTCCTTATAATCGACAAGACTCGCCCCTCCCAGTAAGACGGTCCCGATAAATATCACCAAGGCGATAAACTTCAATTTTCCCTTGGGCGGTTCACAGATAATGGCGGCAATCCCGCCAAAAAATAGAACCAGCCCCACAGCGGCCAAAAACAGAACCATAATTTCCTCCTCGCCACACCCCTCAGGCGATATACGGGCCCAGAGAAACGGGCATTTTTATTTAAAGCCGACCATCACGCGGTATGGTTCGGCACAGATCGACCTTTTCCCCATGCCAGGCCCCTTCTTAGGCCTGGATCTTGATTTGAAGTCCCTTGGACTCGAGCTTCACCAGTTCATAGTCACGGGACCCAATGCCCAACGCTTCGGCGTAGGCAAGCTGAAGTGGCCACTCCACCTGGGGATGCAGACCCTTGAATTTATCCTCACCGGGTCCGGTATTCACCGTGAGGCTGGAGCCGGGATTGGCCGACTGGGCGTTGACGAGATCGACACAGGCCTGATCCAGGGCCACAGGGTCCGTGGAGGCGACGATACCGATATCGGGGACGATGGGCACATCGCTGTGGGCAATGCAGTCGCATAAGGGGGACACATTGGTAATAAAGCTGACAAAAAGGGTTTTCCCCGCCTTACCCGTCAGGGCCGCCTTGGCGTACTCCACCATGGTCTCCAAAAAGATAGGCACCGACTGATTCCACTGGACCTGAACGGCGCCTGTGGGACAGACGATGATACAATCCCCGCAACCGATACAGGCCTCGGGGTCAATAGAGGCCTTCTTATCTGTCACGGTGATGGCCCCCACCGGGCAGTGGGAGGCACAGAGGCCGCAGCCGATACACTTCTTTCGCTTCACCTTGGGACTCACAGTGGAGTGCTGGGCCAGCTTTCCACGCCTCGAGGCACACCCCATACCCAGGTTTTTAAGGGCCCCGCCAAATCCGGTGAGCTTATGCCCCTTGAAGTGGGAGAGCACCACCAAGGCATCGGCGTGGTAAATATCGGAGCCGACATAGGCGGTTTTCACATGGGTGGCATTCAATGCCACCTCCTCATCACTGCGACCACGAAGGCCATCGGCGATAATGACAGGGGCCCCCACCACAGAATAGGCAAACCCATTTTCAACGGCGGTAGCCAGGTGGGAGGGCGTGTCACTACGGGTCCCGGCATAGAGGGTGTTGGTATCGGTCAAGAAGGGGGAGGCGCCCGTGGCCTTAATCTCCTCGATGATCTTTCGCACAAAGACAGGGTTGATAAAGGCGGTGTTGCCCTTCTCCCCGAAATGGATCTTCACGGCGGTCAGGGCATGGGCATCGAGGATCTCTGCGAGACCTGCGGTGGTCATCAATCGACCCAATTTTTCGGGTAGACTCTCCTGAAAGGTGGCACGTAAGTCAATCTGGTACACAGTGGAAGTCATGGAATCTCCTTTTTCATTGCGTCAAGGGATCATAACCTGTTACGTCGATACGTCGTAGACGGCTACAAGAAAATAAGCCGCGGAAGGTGACACGAAGGCGCCTCCTTCCACGGCAGATGCATCTGGATGACTCACAACAGCCCGGTATCCCCCCGGCGGGGCGGACGCGCTACCTCTTCCTTCAACCGAAGAAGAGGCGGTGGTGAAAGACAACGGAAGCCCAGGGCCACCGTTCCATCCATCCGGCATGGGCCACTATGCCACAGCACCTACGCCGCTTCAAGTAAGAGAACGTGTTGTTCCCATGCGGGCATTAAAAACAACCATGCCCCAGGGGAACCCCCTTACAATAGAGGAGATTTGCCATGGAGACCCGGTTCAAGACCCTTGATATCATCTACCAGATCCACGCAGAAGAGATGAGCGAAGAGACATGGGCCTGCGCCCGAGGCTGCGCCACGTGCTGCACACGAAACGTCACCCTCACCACCCTCGAAGGGCGACGCCTTTACGACTGGATCTCATCCACCGCCCCCCACCTCATGGATGGCGTGAAGAAAAAGGCCCAGGCCCCCCGCCAAATTCCCACATATACCGTCAACGGCCTCACCGACATGTGCATGGCCGGAGACGAGGTTCCCGAAGAGCCCAGCGACCCCGGCTGGGGAGCCTGCCCCCTCCTCTCTGATGAGGGGCTCTGTGAGGTTTACGAGGCCCGCCCTTTTGCCTGTCGTAGCATGGTCTCCAAGAACCGCTGCGAGACAAGCGGGTTTGCCGAAATGAACGACCTCACCCTGACCATCAACAACGCCCTCATGCAGTACATCGAACACACCGACGACAAGGGCCTTACGGGCAACCTCACCGATACCCTCATCCTCCTCGAGGAGAGGGCCAATCAGGCGGCCCATGAGGCCGAGACCCTCACCCCACCTTTCACACACTTCATCGCCAATCGCCCCGCCCAGGTGCTCATGGTGCCCCCGCCCCACCGGGAGGCCGTGGGAAAAATCATGGAGATGATTCAACAGAGAAAGGGATAGACTCTACGGCGACGCCACACAAGAAAGGAGGAAAGCCACCGCCCCAATATGCCCTGACACACCGTTGTTACACACGTCGACGTGTCACTACGGAGTGATAGGGCCAGACAGACCCCAGGGTCATTTGATGGGCGCCGCTATTGACAAATGCCCATGGGGCGTTACTATTTAGGCTGATCAGATTCATCAATAAAAGTGATATCCTTGTTGGAAAGCGGCAGGGAATGAAGATATAACAGCGAGATTAGGGAGTGTATGATGCATATCGAAACCCGCGAAGAAGCTCTAGAAAGAGTCATGGCATTGAAAAAGCCCCATTGCCCCCACTGCAATCAAGAGATGCAGGTCTGGGAAGTGCCCCAAATCACCTGTGGAGACGGCCTCGGTTGGGGAGAGCCCTTTCTCTTTATCTGCTTTAATGATGAATGTTCCCTGTTCAAAAACGGCTGGGAAGAGCTCATGGAGCAGGTGGGCCACAAATCCTCCTACCGCTGCATGAATTATCCCGGCACCGAAAACTATGAACTCCTGCCCGTCTTCAGCCACATGGGTGGCGAAGGTCAAATCATCACCGATGAGACCGTGGCCCATCAGGCCGCCCAGGATGAGGCGATCAAATCCGGGTTCTCCATCCTCGCAGACTGCTACGTCAATAAGGATCTCGTCCAGATCCTCAAGATGACCATGGATGCCACGGAACCGGGTCGGGTTCGCATCAAGGCCGCCGAGATGCTCGGAGACCTTGCCGACACCGAGGCCATCGATTTCCTGAGAAACACCAAGTTCGGCATGGCCAAACTCCAGGAGACCGTCAATGAAGCCATGAAAAAAATTCATGAGCGCTGCTTCACCCGAGATTGCCCCTTCTGTGCCGAGATCATCAAGAGGCAGGCAAAAATATGCAAACACTGCGGCAAAGAGGTGGCCGGCGTCTAAAACGTCCCCACCCTCTGATATAAACGAAAAAGCCCCCCGGCATGATTTTATGCAGGGGGGCTTTTTTTGTTTAAAGAGGCGAGACGTGCGTGCCGTCCATGGCCACAGTGGAAAAAAAAAGGCCTCCGGCGGCCAGGGAATTTTTTGCCTAAGCGGCTTTGCCGCCCCTGGACCCCACGTTGTGAATGAGAAGAGCCAAAGGCCCTTCTCATTCACTAAAAAAACGTCTTACAGGCGTGTGTCCCTGCCATAAAAAACATGTTTGGTAACCGTTTCAAAAGGTTGGACCCCGGCAAGGCCGCCGGAGGCATCGCTAATACCTTACCCAACATTTTAAAAAAATGATTACGAGGGCTCTCATGCGAACCCTATTTATTAATATTCATCGAATCATAAGAGCGGAAGACGATGCGAGCGCGCTCCATATCTCGGGCATCCAGGGGCTCCAAAGGGGTGGCGACCATCCCGTGGGCCTGGGCGGGGGTGGGGATGGCGGCAAGGCCCTGGCCAATCTGCTTACGGGTGAGGGTATCGAAGAGGAGGGCGGTGTCTCCATCGGAGACCACTGCGAGGGGAACCGGTCTATCAAAGGCGATGCGGGCGGCGGATGCCGCCTCTTTCTCCCGAGACCCCAGGGAGCCCGCGGCACATTTAATCACCATAACCGGTGCAGCCCCTGAGTACACCACGAGGTCGAGTGTGGCCATCCACGGCTCACCGGCGGCGGTGAACTCAAGCCTCCGATCCACCTCCACGGCACTCTTTTCATAGCCCAACACCTCCACAAGATACTGCTCCACCTTCTGGCGATTGAATTCGGAACCGACGATGGGAACCCGATTACCGGTGATGAAATCCTTCATAAACTCAAGATCTGTCAAAAATGCCATGCCCTCTCTCCTCTTTTGATGTGCAAAGAGAGGAATTTACCTCCCCGACTACAAAGCCGCAAGATAAAAACGTCTTAAAGGGTCAAACCGAGGGAAAAGAGACCCTTTAAGAGTGACAATAGGTCGGATACAGGAGGCCCCGACGATACCCCGCCCGCCGGTACTAAGCGATGAGGGACTCGCCCGTCATTGCCTCCGGTGCGGCAAGCCCCATGAGACCCAGAAGGGTGGGGGCCACATCGGCGAGCCTACCGGACTTCAGGAAGGCATCTTTCCGGGTATCATCCACGAGGATCAAGGGGACGGGGTTAAGGGTATGGGCGGTATGAGCCCCCCCGTTCCCATCTCCCATCTGCTCGGAGTTCCCGTGATCGGCGGTAACGAGAAGGGCACCGCCTTTGGACTGAAATGCGTTGACGATACGGCCCACACAGGCATCCACAGTCTCCACGGCCGTGATGGCCGCAGAGAGGATACCGGTATGCCCCACCATATCCATATTGGCCAAGTTCACGACGATAAGTGAGTGCTCTTTTGTCCGAATCGCCTCGATGAGGGCCTCGGTAACGGCCACGGCGCTCATCTCGGGAACCAGGTCGTAGGTGGCAAACTCGCGTGGGGAGGGAATCAGGCAGCGCTCCTCCGCGTTAAAGGGGCTCTCCTCACCGCCATTGAAGAAGTAGGTGACGTGGGCATATTTTTCGGTCTCGGCGATACGCAGCTGGGAGTGACCGGCCCGGCTCACCACCTCCCCAAGGATGTCATCCATGGGCTGGGGACCAAAGGCCAGGGGCAAATCAAAACCGGTCTCGTAGAGAGACATACAGACATAAGAGGCAAAATGGGGAACCTTTTTTCGGGAAAATCCATCAAAATCGGCAACGGTAAAGGCCCGGGTGATCTGCCGGGCACGGTCGGCGCGGAAGTTAAAGAAGATAAGGGCATCGCCATCGGCGAGGGTCCCCCCTTCAGTCCTCAGGGTGATGGCCGTCACGAACTCATCGGTCTCCCCCCGCCCATAGGCATGCGCCACGGCATCCATGGCATTCGTCTCGGAGATCCCCACCCCTTCGGTGTAGAGACGGTAGGCCGTCTCGGTGCGCTCCCATCGGGTGTCGCGATCCATGGCATAGAAACGGCCACAGAGGGTGGCGATGCGGGCATTGGGGAAACCATCGAGGAAGGCGTCCAAGGTCTTTAGATACCCTTTGCCACTCTTCGGTGGGGTATCCCGACCATCCAAGATAACATGGATACGAATCCTCTCCACCCCTCTCCTGTGGGCCATACGCACCAAGGCCATGAGATGGGTCATCTGACTGTGGACTCCCCCATCGGAGAGGAGACCCATCAGGTGGAGGGTGGTCCCGCCCCCTTTGGCCGCACCCATGGCCGACGCCAGGGCCGCATTATCGAAAAAAGAGCCATCGTCGATGGAGCGGTCGATGCGCAGGAGGGTCTGGTAGACCACATACATCGCCATCAAGGCGTCAAGATTCGGTGTCTGAGCCTCTTTCACGGCGTTGGCCTCGGCCTCTTCACGGATGCCCCAGCCGTCCAGTATCATCAACATACAGGGTCGAACAGTTGTCATGGTCTCTCCTTAATTGTTTCAAACGAAGCCAAAAAAACAGGCCGCAGGCAGCCTAAAGACTCAGCCCCTCGAATCCAGGTGAATGCACTGGATGCCCCCCCCAAAAACGCAAAAAGGGTGCCCGCAGGCACCCTCATTATGCAATCATGGTCGGCACTACTCCATGCCATCGTGATCGATCACGGTACCATCGGCCCAGAGGCCATCCAAATCGTAGTAGTTCCGGGTCTCCTCGTAGAAGATGTGAACAATCACATCACCGTAATCGAGAAGCACCCAGGTGCCTTCGGAGAGGCCATCCACGGTCAGGGGAGTGATATTCTCTTTTTTCAGCTCCACTTTGATGTATTCAGCGATGGCCGACGCCTGACGAGTAGAGCGCGCGGTGGCCAAAATGAACATGTCGGTGTAAGTGGTAAGACCTCTTACATCCAGAACCTTAATATCGTCTGCTTTACGTCCCTTAACCGCCTTGATTATTGAAACGATGCGGGGATCCAGCTCTTGGGTCATCTGTACAATCCTTTATCTTCTATGTAACGGAGAACCTTCGGATGGAGTAGAGCCGTCGGTCGGTCTCCCTGTTCAATGCAAGTTCGGACGTCCGTGGAGGAGAGGGGGGAGACAAGGGCCACTGTCAGGGGAACAATCCTGCACAGCAAGGGATGCACAAAACATCGACTCTCTTCATCCCAGGTGTATCCCGGATCGATCCGATCGGTCAGATAACGCCCCATGACATCACGGGGCAAATCTGCGCCATACCCAACGCCCGGTCGTGTCACCACGATAAGTCCGGCCATGGATAAAATAAGTTTATCATCCCGCCAGGTGTGAAACTCAAAAAAAGCGTCCACACCCATGGTGAGATACATCTCCGCGCCTTCCACCTCATGACGAAGGGTACGCACGGTATCTACGGTAAACGATGGCCCCTCCCGCTTCAGCTCCACATCGGAGAGAATCACGGGCAGGTGCGCCATGGCCATTTCCAGCATGGCCACGCGATGATGGGTAGAGACGAGATCCCGCCCCCGTTTATGGGGAGGTACCGCTGCGGGGACCACATAGAGCCTATCGGGTCCCATGAGCCTCAGAATCTCTTTCACCACATGGGTGTGAGCCCGATGAACCGGGTTGAAGGTTCCACCAAAAATAACCACCCGTCTGTGACGACTCGTGCTCTGATTCGTGTCCATACCCTACCAGTGGTTAGCGCCGAACCTGTCCGTCGCCATAGACCACGAACTTTCGGCTTGTTAGCTCTTCGAGTCCCATGGGACCGAAGGCGTGAAGTTTGGAGGTACTGATACCGATCTCGGCGCCGAGGCCCAACTCGCCCCCGTCGTTAAACCGGGTAGACGTATTGACCATCACGGCCGAGGAGTCGGCTCCCTGGACAAAGCGCCGGGCCGTGGCCTCATTTTTCGTCACGATGGACTCGGTATGACCGGAGTTGTACGCCGCGATATGATCCAGGGCCTCATCGACACTTCCCACAACCTTCACCGCCAGGATGAGATCGAGATACTCGGCGGGCCAGTCAGCCTCCACGGCTTCATCGGCCCAGGGGATGTACTGACGGGTTTCAGGGCACCCCTTTATGGTAACCCCCGCCTCTTTCAAGGCGGCCCCCACCAGGGGTAGGTAGTCGGCGGCCACATCCCTGTGTACCAACATCGTCTCCATGGCGTTACAGACACCGGGACGCTGGGCCTTGGAGTTGATACAGATCGCTGTCGCCTTCTCCAGGTCGGCCTCACGATCCACATAGACGTGACATACACCCTTATAGTGTTTGAGGACCGGAATCAACGAGTTGGCCGTCACAAAACGAATCAAGCTCTCTCCCCCTCGAGGAATCATCACATCGATAGAGGACTCCTGCTTGAGGAGGATATTAACCGCCTCTCGATCCCTCATGGGAATGAGCTGAACCACCGCCTTGGGCAATCCGTTCTCTTCCAAGGCCTCCCCAATGCAGTCGGCGAGGATCATATTGGAGTGAAACGCCTCGGAGCCGCCCCGCAAGATAATGGCATTGCCCGCTTTGAGGCAGAGTCCAGCGGCATCGATGGTGACATTGGGGCGTGATTCGTAGATCATACCAATCACCCCCAGGGGAATACGGACACGGGAGACCTCGATACCACTGGGGCGTACCTCACGTGAGGTCACCTCGCCCACAGGGTCGGCCAGGGCTATCACATCGCGTAGCCCCCCCGCCATAGAGGCGATGGTGGCGGCGGTGATAGTCAGGCGATCGATCATGGCCGGAGAGAGGCCCCTCTCACGAGCCCGTTCAATATCTTTGCCATTCTCCGCATAAATAAGGTCTGCCCGGGATTCGATCCTGTCGGCGATGGAGGCGAGGACACGATTTTTCTGTTCCGTGCTTGCCGTCGCCACCTTGCGTGCGGCTTTTTTTGCCTGGATTGCCATTTCAACGACTATCGCTTCTACGCTCATGATCACTCACTCCCTGGTCAGATACATGTCAATGAAATTTAGATAGTTCCGCCGCACCCCACTGCCCTTTTCTTTAGGAAGAGGTGAGGGTGATCACCAGATTGTCCCGATGAATCACCTCATCGTACTCGTGGAGACCGGGCCCGGCTTTGATCACATCGCTTCTCAACCCCTTGATGGCGTCAATGTCATCGGCAGCATAGTTGGTCAGCCCCCGAGCCACTTCGGCACCATGGCAATCACACACCGAGACAGCCGCGCCCACCTCAAAGGTCCCGTCGACATGCACGATGCCACTGGGGAGAAGGCTCTTCCCCCCCGCCACCAGGGCCTTGACCGCCCCATCATCCACCGTCAGCACCCCAAAGGTGGTGGAGGTAAAGGCGATCCAACGCTTGCGGCTGGCCAGCTTATCGACCTTGGGCACAAAATAGGTACCATGGGCCACCCCGGCAAAAAGATCCATGAGGACTCCGGGCTGGGACCCACAGGCGATCACCATGGGGACCCCTGAGGCGGTACTCTTCTTGGCTGCCTCAATCTTGGTCCGCATACCTCCGGTGCCCACGGCCCCGGGGCTCCCCTTGGAGGAGGCTTCGATGCCTGGGGTAATCTTGGGTACGATATCGAGACGCTTTGCCGAGGGATTTTTTCTGGGATCGCCATCGTAGAGACCATCGATATCGGTGAGATTGATGAGCATGTCGGCATCGAGAAGCAGGGCGATCATGGCCGAGAGGTTGTCGTTATCCCCGAAGCGGATCTCATCGGTTACCACGGTATCGTTTTCGTTGATAATGGGCACCACCCCCCAGGAGAGAAGCATGTTGAGGGTGTTCCGTGCATTAAGGTAGCGCGTCCGATGGGAAAGATCGTTGCGCGTAAGAAGAATCTGAGCCACCTTGAGGCCCGCTTCTGCAAATCGTAATTCGTATTCGAGAATGAGTCCCGCCTGCCCCACGGCAGCGGCCGCTTGTTTTTCAGGCATACTGGCAGGCCGACGTCCCAGACCTATCTTGGCGACCCCCGAGGCCACGGCCCCGGAGGAGACAAGAATCATCTCACGACCGCCCTGGGTTAGGGCAGCCATTTGACGGCTAATGGACGCCACCACATTGTGATTGATGCCCCCATTATAAGAGAGGACCCCGCTTCCGACCTTTACCACCACCCGACGGGCGTTGCCAAAGAGTGCTTTCTGGTCTCTATCCATGGTGGCCTCGCAAAAAGTTCAACAAATGATACCGACACACATCATGCATGTGATTGCTCACAATAAAAAACCCCACATGACAATGCGAGGCACGGTTAACGCCGACTTTTCACACACACATCAATCATCTTCCTCGGTGCCATTGACCGCCTGGTTCAGCATCTCTTTGAGAGAATCCACCCCTTCGGTGGATGCCGCAGAGATCCGCAGAACATCAGGTTTCCCCAATGCCTTTTCAAAGGCATCGGCCTTCTCATCGGCCCCAGAAATATCCAGTTTGTTCAAGACGACAATCTGGTCCTTCGTCTTCAGCTTATCGCTAAAGAGAGAGAGCTCCCGGTTAATGGCTTCAAATTGGGCCAGGGGTGCCTCCATATCAATAGCCGAGGCATCGATAAGGTGCACCAGGGTACTCGTACGCTCAATGTGCTTGAGAAAGGTCGTTCCCAGCCCCACACCTTCATGGGCCCCTTCGATGAGACCGGGAATATCGGCCACGGCAAAGGGTTGTCCCCACTCATACTGCACCATACCGATGGTGGGTACCAGGGTGGTAAAGGGGTAGTCAGCCGTCTTGGGTCGGGCCGACGAGATCACACGAATAAGAGTCGACTTTCCCGCATTGGGAAAACCGATAATCCCTACATCGGCAATCAACTTCAGTTCGAGATGGATCTGAAGGGTTTCACCCGGCTCGCCGGTCTGAGCAAATCGAGGCGCTCGGTTGCGGGAGGTGGTAAATTTTTTATTCCCGCGCCCCCCTATACCGCCCTTGGCAATAACAAAGCGTTCACCGGGGCTCAGGAAATCGTGAATGAGTTCCCCGGTTTCTGCGTTGCTCACCAACGTACCGGAAGGCAGATATACGATCATATCATCGCCATGTTGGCCGTGTCTCTTGGCACCCATGCCATACCCGCCGTTCTGGGCTTTGATCAAACGCCTGCGCCTGAACTCGTACAGGGTGCGCGTGTCGGCCGTGGCTACAAGAACCACGTTACCGCCACCGCCGCCATCGCCGCCGTCGGGGCCTCCGCGTTCAATATACTTCTCGCGTCGGAAGCTGACGCAGCCCCTCCCTCCGTTACCGGATTGAACAGTGATGGTTGCTTCGTCTATGAATTTCACGCGGCATATACGCTGACTTTTTTGCGGCTACGACCCATGCGCTCATACTTGACCACACCGTCGATGGTGGCAAAGAGGGTAAAATCCTTGCCCAAGCCAACGTTATTACCGGGGTGGATGGAGGTGCCAACCTGGCGAACAAGAATGTTCCCGGATCGTACTTCCTCGCCACCATATTTCTTCACACCGCGTCGCTGTGCATTACTGTCGCGGCCGTTTTTGGTACTGCCGCCAGCTTTCTTATGTGCCATTTTCGTTTACTCCTTAAAGCCGTGTAGGTGTCTGTAGGGGTGGTGATGCTTAAAAAACTCAATGCCCACCACGGGGGGAGGGCACGTTCACTCTTTCTCAAATTTTTTTAACGCACCACGTCCTTAGCGGAAGCTCCGCATGCGGAGCACCCGACTTACGCCTTGATGGTATTGATTTTAACGGCGGTATAGGGCTGACGATGGCCCTGCATCTTGCGATACCGCTTGCGGCGCTTGTACTTAAAGACGAGTACCTTTTTCGATTTATCCTGCTCCACGATCTGACCGATTACCTCGGCGCCTTCGAGAAGAGGTGCGCCCAGGGCAACGTCAGTGCCATCGGAGGTCATAAGGACCTTATCGAAGGTCACGGTAGATCCGACTTCACCCACAAGCTTCTCAACTCGCAGGATCTCGCCTTCCTGAACCTTATATTGCTTGCCGCCCGTAGCAACTACAGCATACATAGTTTATTCTCCCAATTGTGCTTTCAAACTTGAGCCTCTAGATCAAAAAAACCCAACCATTTTAGAAACCTTAAATGATTTGTCAAGGAATATTTTGCATTTTCCACGCAAGGGTATCCCCATTCCGTGAAAATGCCGACAAATCCATGGTTTCATTGTGGGTCTCACATGTCGCGGGTGAAAAAAAGTTTCCACCCTTCAGAACCACAATAAAATTGTGGTCAATCCCCTACAATACCATGACATAAAAAAAATTCAACCAAAAGCTTAAGCATCTCCCCGTGATTAGAGATGTATCACGAGGGCAGAGGGGCGCACCAGGGTCACCCGTCGGTGAATTTCCGGCATCATCTCCAGGAGAACATCGTAAGTGACACCATGAGGATGCCCGATTCCCACGGCACTCCCGTGTTTTTCGGCGATGGTGAGCATCTTCTCCACCTGCTTTATTACGGCATCGCGCTCTTGAACATGATCGAGAAAAACATCCCGCTCCGCAAAGGGGACCTGCATCAATTTGGCCGCCGACCGCCCCACCGTCTTCGCCGAGGTACGGCTGTCTATAAAATAAATTCCCCGTTTTTTCAGGAGGGTCATCACCTGATACATCTGTGGCGACAAAGCGGTAAGTTTTGAACCCATATGGTTGTTGAGCCCCTTGATGTCTGGATAAATGGCCAGATTTTTTTTCAAGACCGAGATGAGCCGATCCGGATCCATAGAGGTGAGGAGGGCCCCAGGTCCGGGGTCCACCTTCGGGTACTCCTGGGGCTCCATGGGCTGGTGCAGCATCAGCTCCATGCCCTTCTTCCGCGCCACCTCGGCAATAAATGTGCCGTAGGGACTTCCCGGGAGGATGGAGAGGGTCAGATTGGGATCCAAGGCCATGAGATCTAGGGCCATGCGCCTCTTATAACCGATATCATCAATAATCAAGGCGAGTCTCGGCTTATGAGAGGCCTTCGGGGGCACCGGCCGCATCATGCGATCAGGCACCGAATACTTTTCAAACACCTCGTATTGGGGGGAGATGGGGATGCCCCCCGATTTTTCTACCGAAGCATACCTCTGGGGAACCACCATGGGTGGCAGATATCGCATCACCAGAAGACCGGAGACCACCACGATGCAGGCCACCAATGAAACGGCAAAGGCCACACGGCCAAATGAACTGCGAGGCGTCGGCGTAGCCGTCCCCTTCTTCTTTCCCTTCTGTACCCCGGCCATGGTTCCCCTTCATTTTTTTCTTAATGACCACTCTTTTTCAACCACACTCACAGTCAGCGAGTCCTTTCAAAAATAAAACATCCCATTATGGGATGGATGCCTCCTAGGGCAAGATGACCAAAAAACGGGCCCCCTCTCACGTCCAACGCCTCTCAGCCATCGCCGAAGATATCCCGACTGAAGAGAAGTTCCAGGGCACGCTGGACCTGATTGTCCCGATGCAGGCGATCCGGAGCCTGGGGGAGGGGGACCTCATGGACCGTCTCCCGCACCTCGATATGGTTGGGCAGATCCCGCTCTGTCATGGAGGCGTCATCCGATACGAAGGCCATCTCCTGAAAGGGGAGCTCCACATCGGGAACGATCCCCTTGGCCTGGATGGACCGCCCCGAGGGGGTATAATAGAGGGCCACGGTGAGCTTCAGGCCGAAGCCATCGGACAGGGAGATGATATTTTGCACCGACCCCTTGCCAAAGCTTGTGGTACCGAGAATGAGGGCGCGTTTGTGGTCCTTCAGGGCGCCGGCCACGATCTCTGAGGCACTGGCCGAACCGCCGTTGATGAGGACCACCATGGGGTAGGCCCGCACGGGTTTCTCTCCGGTGGCCCGCCACACCTGAGACTGCTCCTGGCCGCGCCCCTTGATGGAGACGATGACCCCCTCGGAGATAAAGAGATCCACCATCTCCACGGCCTGTTGCAAGATGCCCCCGGGGTTATCCCTCAAATCCACCACCAACCCTTTCACAGGGCCTCGGGATTCATGGAGGGCCAGGGCCGTCTCAAAATCCCGGGCCGTGCTCTCATTAAACGAGGTTACCACCACAAAAGGAAAACCCGGCTTCAGTTCGTAATGGGAGACGGACTGTAAGGGGATATCATCCCGGCGCACGGTAATCACCATCTCTTTGCCATCTTTTTTCCGGAGTACCGTAAGGGCCACCTCGCTTCCCCTCGCCCCCCGCATGAGGGTGGTGGATTCCTCCATGGAGAGAGTGGCCGTCTTCTGACCATCGATGGCGATGATGACATCCCCGCTGCGCACCCCCGCCTCTTTCGCCGGAGAGCCCTCAATGGGAGAGACGACCACCAGCTTATCCTCACGGATAGAGAGCACCAGGCCCACCCCGGAGAAGTGGCCCCGCGTGTCATCCTGGAGATCACGATGGGCCCTGGGCGGCAAGAGAGCGGAGTGGGGGTCTAAGCTGTTGACCATCCCCTTAATGGCCGCTTCGATGAGCTGCTCGGAGTCGGGGGTTTCGACGTAACGCCGTTCGATCTCCTGGAGTACATCGGCAAAGATCCGAAGGTTACGGTAGGTACCATCTTCGGCGGACCACACGGGAAAAGGCCCTAGAAGAGAGACGAAGACCATCAGATATAAAAATCGCTTAATCATATATTCGGGTCTCCTTAGAATTTTTTATAAAGGGGCCTATTTCCGCCGAGAAAAGAGAGGGCCTTCGTCTATTTTTTAAACCAGGAATCGGGGCTAACCGGCGTGCCGTGGTGACGAATCTCGAAATGAAGATCAGGATATCCGGAGAGGCTGGAGTCTCCCACCGTGGCGATCACCTCCCCTTCCATCACCCGCGCCCCCTTCTTTTTAAAGACCTCATCGGTATGGGCATAGAGTGAGTACCAGCTCTCACCGTGATTCATGATAATGAGGTTGCCATACCCTTTCAACCACCCGGCAAAGAGGACCTCTCCCGAGGCCACTGCATGCACCGGCTCCCCTCGTTGGGTCCGAATATCGATGCCGCTTTCAAAGGTGGTGACGTTCATACCCGACGCCTTGTGAGGGCCGAATTTCTTTGTAATTTTACCGGCTACTGGATATTTCAACAAGCCCTTATAGTGCACAAAGCGTTTTTTAGCCGCCAGGGCTTTGCGCGCCTTCATGAGAGCCGCCATCTTAGCATTCAGGGCTTTTTCCGAACGCTTCATCTCCACAAGGGCCACCAAACTCAAGGCCTTCTTCTCCCGCACCGCCTTTAAGGCCACGGACCGCTTCCGATACATCGCCGCCACGTCGCTACGCTCTTTTTCATGGGCATCCACCACCGCGGCAAGGGCCCTGCGCTCCCCTGCCAATCGTGAGGCCATGGCCTGCCTCTCCGCCAGGAGGCTTGTGTACTGCGTCAGAAGGCGGTCGTCTTGCCCCAGGATGCGGATAAGGGCCCTCTTTTTCACCACCATCTCCTGAAAGGAGCCCGAGGCGGCAAAGGTATTCATCTCGCCAATCTGATGCAACTTATAGTAAGCGGCCAAGCGAACCATGATCCGGCGACGACCAGCCCGGATATCGGATTCCACCGTCGCCTGGGCAGAGAGGGCCGAGGCCACCCGCTTCTCTAAGCTGGCAAGCTCCCTGCCCAAGCCCCTGGCCCTCTTTCTGGCGACGTCAAGGGCGTGGTTGTACCGCTCCACATCCCGGATCACCGCTATCTCCTCCTGACGTACCACCGCCAGGCGCGTCTCCTCATCCACCACAGCCTTCCGGGCCGTCACCAGATTACGCGTCGACATCTTCTCGGATATCTCCGGCGACAGCTTCACGGTCCGCCTCTTCTTCGCCGTGTAAGTCACCACCGAGGCGTCTGAGACGACAATGTACCCCCGAGTATCCCCATCCCGAATCAGGGCCCACCCCCCGTCCTGGCGCATCACCTCCACGATCTGTCCCCGAACGAGGTGAGAGACAGGGTCCTCTCGGTCAGAGGGGTGACGCCTCACCTCAAGACGCGGGACCACCACCACGGCACGATTCGCGGCCGCAGCCTGGGCCAGAGTGGGGAGTCCGAGAAGGAGGCAGACCAGAATCAGACGGCGGTTTCTTGCATAAATTCGCGCAGCGAGAGAAAACATCCAAACCACCCTACAAAAATTCCATAAAGAAAAACAACCCCCATGGCGCCGATGGAGAGAAAGGAGGGAACAAAATCGTCCACCCCGCCCCCCACCTTGGAGACAAAGAGAAGATACGCCCCAAAAAGGGCCATCAAAGCGATGAGGGCACCCAGGCCCCCCTCGATGATGCCGGCGAGATAGAGGGGCATCTTGATAAAGTTGCCGGTGGCTCCCACCAGCTGCATGATCTCAATTTCGTCACGCCGGGAGTAGAGAGCCAGGCGCACGGTGTTGTATACAATGAAGAGGGCCACAATAAAAAAAAGGAGGGCCAGGGCCCCTCCGGTCAGCTCCACCAGCCCCAGGAGACGGGAGACCCGGGCCAACCAGGAGCGCCCATACTCCACCTCATCCACGGCCGAGAGCTTCACCATGGCCGCCGCCATGACCTCAACCCGTGACCACTCCGCAGCCTCTGGGCTCACCTCCACCTCGTAGGCATCGGGCAAGGGGTTCTCGCCCAAATCGTCAAAGAGAGACCGTTGCCCCGCCATACTCTCCATTAAATCGGTGAGGGCCTCATCCCGGGAGATAAAGGTGGCGCCCTTCACCCCGCCCATGGTCTCCAGGGAACGGCCCGTGGCCTCCACCTCCGAAGACGAGATGCCATCATGGAGGTAAACCATCACCGTGACCCCACTCTTCCAGGATGAGATCACCGCCGTCCCATTCTCCACCACGAGAAGCAGGGCCCCGGCGATGAGAATGGTCAAGGAGATGGTCAGCACCGTGATGCCATGGAGAAAGGCGTGGGCGGTGAAATCCTTTAGGGTCCGCTGCATGTGATCCCTCATGGCGCCTCCCCCACCGCCGGCTCCGACGACACCAGGCGCCCCTCTTCCAGGCGGATGATGCGCCCCTCCCTCCGGGCCAGAAGTTCGGTATCGTGGGTAGCCACAAGCACCGTGGCCCCCCGCTTATGGTACGCGGAGAGAAGCCCAATGATGATCTCGGCGGATTTCGGATCGAGGCTGCCCGTGGGCTCATCAGCCAGGATCACCTCGGGCTGACCGGCAATGGCCCGGGCCACGGCCACCCGCTGCTGCTCCCCGCCGGAGAGGGTCGTGGGCATGGCGTTCATGCGCATCTCCATGCCGGCATGACGCAAGATATTTCGGGTACGCTTGGCGATCATAGCCCGAGGCTCACCCCGGGCTTCCAATACCAGGGCCACATTTTCAAACACATTACGATGGGCAATCAGCTTAAAATCCTGGAAAATAATACCGAAACGGCGTCTAAGAAAGGGGATCTCCCGCCTTGCCAAGCGGTTCATATTGGTGCCGAATACGAGTACCTGGCCACTGGTGGTCTTCTCTCCCAGATAGAAGAGTTTTAAGAGGGTGGACTTACCGGCCCCGGAAGGTCCGGTCACGTAGAGCCACTCCCCTTTGTGGATATCCATCGTAATATTGGAAAGGGCCAGCTTGGCGCCGAAACGCTTGCTTACATTGAAAAGACGGATCAATGCGTCATCCGTATTGTCTGGCTGTGTCATAGGCTCCGGTTCGAGGTGGGCGGGGCGAAACCGCGAGAAAAAACAACGCCCATAGAGACAATTCCCGTTGATTTTTCACCCCATTTTCTGATAATTGGACATCACGAGTCAAGGAGTGCCGCAAAACGGTTTTCCTTACGTACGGGCCTCCACTGACTATCCCAAATGGCTTCTTCCATCAGTGGAGGTTTCCTGCATCTACAGGTCGGGCTCTATCCAAGACCTTTTTACATAGCCATCACCTACCACAAAAGCAACCGATTTTTATCGGGAACTCTCACGGCCCATGAGAGCTTTCCAGGGAGAGCTGCGGGCCGATGGAGCCAAGGGTGATCCACTCTCACCCTCCACGGGTGGCGCCCATCAGCGAATGTGGTCGACCTTCCCAGAAACGAGGAGGATCGAGAGCATTCACGAACCTTACGTTCTAAGGGTCCATCCCTTGGCCGCCGGAAGGCTTGCCTTTAAAGCAAGAGAGACGTTTACCATACAGGCTGCGTGCAGCCACCATTACTAAGGATGCCGGAAGGCACTGTGCATTTTTAAGGAGACGCCCCATGAAAAACGAACTGATCGATATTGTCTGTAAAACATCCTTCAAATTCTCCGAAGAACCCACCTTCAAGCTGGCATCGGGAAAGATGAGCCACTTCTACGTCAACTGCAAACCTACCATCTTGAGCCCTCGCGGCATGTTCCTCGTGGGTAACCTCGTCTTCGAGGCGGTAAAAGATCTCGACATCACCGGTATCGGGGGCCTCACCTTTGGTGCCGACCCCATCGCCGTGGCCACCTCCTTTGCATCCGAACTCGGCGGCAAGCCCATCAAAGCCTTCTCGATTCGCAAGGAGCTCAAAGACCACGGCATCATCAACTGGGTGGAAGGGGATATGGCCAAGGGCGAAAAAGTGGTGATCATCGATGACGTCATCACCACCGGCGGCTCCACCATCAAAGCCATCGAACGCGCCCGCGTCCAGGGCCTCGAGGTGGTGCGCGTCATCACCCTCATCGACCGCCAGGAAGGGGGCCTCGAGAACGTCCAAGCGTACGTGGACGACGTCCGCTCCATCATCACTCGTGACGAACTGATGACACACCTGGGGGTCAGCCTGTAAAGACTGCCACCTAGGGTCAAAGGGAGCGTGAAAAGCAGGTTGCGTATGCGCTTTACTCCTCGTATCTCGGGGTAAATCACATCCGCCTTTGATCCGGGGTTAAATTTAGGAGTGACTTGACGATATCTGTTTGTTAAGCCCAATCTTTTAAATTAGGCAAAAGTTTGGCTCCAGACAGGGCCGCCTTGGGTGCCTTCTATGGTCAAAGTGGCCAGAAAAAGGGCCTCCGGAGGCCAGGAGATAAATCCCAGATTTGTAACGGAGACGGACCTTTGGTCCGTCTCCGTTACAGTAAAAGTTTGTTTGGCTCCCGGCAGGGCCGCCGGAGGCAAACTTTCACCGCACGGCCTCCGGCGGCGGGGCCGACCCCATAGACCCCAGGTCGAAAAATTCGCCACCTTCATACCGTAAAAAGGAGGGGGCAAGCCCCCCCCTGTATGGACGACAGCCATCATAGAATCGGCTCGCCTAAAGCCCCTCCCGAGACTCCAGCCAGGTATCGAATCCATCTCTCTGGTCGTTGTACAAAATACGCTCATACCGGACCTTATCCTCCCAGTACAACAGGTGTCGAATCATCATATAGGGGTTTAAGGCATGGCGCTGGGTGGCGTTTTGTCCCAGGTATTGTTTGTAATCGTCGACGATCTCATAGCCCGCGTCCACGATGGCCTTAAAGCGACTGGGCGAAAGAGAGCCATAATCCACCAGCTCCAGAACAAAACCATCCACCTTATGGGGCTGAAAGCGATATTCGGGAAATCGCTCCTCGGCGATGGCGAGAAAGGAGAAGGCGTTGAGCTGCTCTTTTTCGGAGAGGCGATCCCTGTTCCGCTTCTCTTTTTCGGCCGACTTAATGGTCTCTTCTCGAATGCTGTAGAACTCCCGGTCGGCCATCTCGAAGAGGGCGGCAAGGGTATTGATACGTCGTTTCAGGTAGAGGGGAATCGATTTCTTATACTTGATCTTATGGTCCAGGGTGCTCCAGGCGTCCTGGATGATCGTCCGAATCTGCAATTCAAAACGCAAGTCGGCGTATCGGGCATACTCCCGCATACTGCTCCGGGGCTCTTTGAGTCTCAAATCCACATGCAGGCCCTTATAGCCGAAGGAGTCCTCTTTACTCTCCATGGCCTCGATCTTATCGGTGACCTCCACGAATTCGAACTCCTCTTCGAGGATATCCCGGATGCGCACGATATCCGATTCGTACAGGGAGACCACCCGCAGTCCGATGAGATCCGTTATATGATCCTTAATCTCATACGGTGTTTTCACCTCTTCGAGCTTGGTCTGGTACTTGCGTGAAAACTTCTTGATCGACTCCTCTTTATCCTTAACGCGACCCGTCACGGAAGAGATGGGAATATCCCCCGCCAAAATCGAGTCGATGATCACGATAAAGGCGTGCCTGGCCGCCTCGAGAAGTTCGTGATGCTCGCTGTGATACTCCCGAAAGGCCTGCTGTTCTTTTTCAAAATCCAATGATGCCACGGGTCCCCCTTACCATTTCCATCCTAATTTTTTATCCAAGAACCCTTGTCACTATTCAACGGCGCCTATAGATGATAGAAACACGCGCCTGTAAAACGTTTTTTCCCCGGATATGACGGGCCGTTGCCCCGTCGTATTCACCCACCTAAGGGCCCAAGGGCTGATTCCCTGGCCGCCGGAGGCCTGCTTTTCTTGCCCACTTTAATCACAAAAGGCATTTTCATCCAGTAGGCTAAATAGTGACGAACCCTTTTCCCATGCTTGTGTCCATGCCAGCGAAGGGAGCCCGGAGTCAAAGGCCGCCCTTCTCATCCAGGGGACGGGTCTTCCACCGGCGATGAACCCAGAACCACTGCTCCGGATATTTACGGATCATCTTCTCCATGGCGTACCCAAAATTCTGGGTATTGGCCCGCACATCGGACTCAAAATTACCGGTATTCACCAAAGGAATCTCGGCACCAAACTCCCCCCGGATAAACTGACCATCCCGGGCCACGAAGTAAGGGACGACAGGCGCGCCTGTACTCAAGGCGAGCTGAGCGATGCCGCTATGGGCACTCGCCTTCTTACCAAAAACATCAATAAACACGCCCTGATGACGCTTGGCGGCATTTTGATCGCTGAGGAGCCCCACGATATGCCCCTTACCCAGGGCCGCAAGAATACCTCTCCGGGCATGTTTGGTCGGGTACATACAGCACCCGAAACGTTCCCGCATCTCCAGAATAAAGCGATCCATGGGTTTAAAGTCCAGGGGACGATAGACGGCGGCGATCCGATAACCCGAGGTGATCATGGAGAGGGGCAAAAACTCCCAATTGCCGATATGACAGGTGAGGACAAGAACCCCCTTGCCCTTATCATGGGCGGCCTTAATATGACCCGCCCCATAAACCCGGAAGCGGGCCTCGATGGCCCGCCAGTTCCAGCGCAGGCTACGCCCCATCTCAAAGGGAACCAGGGCAATATGATCGAAGGACCGTCGACTCAAGGCGATCATCTCTTCTCGGCTCATTGTGTCGCCAAAGACGATGGCCATATTCTCCAAGGCCACATCCCGATGACGCCTATCCATACGATACCAGATCCCCCCCAGGACATGGGCCATGCGCTCGGCCAGGGGCTCGGGGACGAGCCCCAAGAGGAGAAAAAACATCCAAATAATCTTATAAGCCAAAAGCTCAATAATCCGCTTCAACACCATGTTCCTTAAAATAATTAAAGTATGGCCCCCGGCCGGAGACCGGAGGCTCTTAGGGTTCACCGGATCTTAAGGCCTCAGTCCCACAGGCGCATCGAGGATCTCCTTCCAGATAAAGGCCTGCTTAAGGGGGATACGACGCCTGCGGCGATGACACGTATTACGACAAGAGGAAGGGGCAACCCCCGGAGAGACCACAGGGGATTTCTCCTCCTGACGATCCCAGAAAGAGGGGGTCTCATCCACCTCATCCCAGCGTTCACGGGGAGCACTATCGTCCCCCTCGAAGAGGAGCTCCGCCTCCGGCTCCTCCCAGGAA
This sequence comes from Desulfobacteraceae bacterium, assembly GCA_013619155.1. Lineage (GTDB taxonomy): Bacteria > Desulfobacterota > Desulfobacteria > Desulfobacterales > Desulfolunaceae > Desulfoluna. Next base: position 40,488 of record JABXKT010000005.1, on the reverse strand, counting down.
CCTTCGTCCGTCACCTCCACCGCCTCATCACCCGAGGCCTCTCGCTGCGCATCTCGCCTGGCCCTATCCATCTCCTGCTTCATCCGAAAGATGATCCCCCCCACCTTCCCCTGGGAGGGCGCATCGCCATCCTGGTTCACGGCGGCGAGAACTCGCCTCATGATGCTGCGAAAGATCAGATAAACCACAAAAATCGTGATCAGAAACCGAAGCCCTCCCATCAGGTGGTCTCCTTCTCACCCGAATCCTTCTCATCCCCGGCAATGGAGCTGCGCATATCGGTATCGGCCATGATATTCTTCATCTTGTAATAATCCATGATACCCAGATTGCCACTTCGGAACGCTTCGGCCATGGCCAGAGGCACCTGGGCTTCGGCTTCCACCACCTTGGCCTGCATCTCCTGAACACGCGCACTCATCTCCTGCTCTACGGCGTAGGCCATGGCACGACGCTCTTCGGCCTTGGCCTGGGCGATCTTCTTGTCTGCTTCGGCACGGTCGGTCTCCAGATCGGCACCGATGTTCTTGCCCACGTCCACATCGGCGATATCGATGGAGAGAATTTCGTAGGCGGTGCCCGAATCCAGCCCCTTGGAGAGAACGGTCTTGGAGATACGATCCGGATTCTCCAGCACCTGCTTATGATTTTCGGCAGAACCAATGGTGGAGACGATGCCTTCCCCCACACGGGCCAGGATCGTATCGGCTCCGGCACCACCCACGAGACGATCGAGGTTCGCACGAACCGTCACCAGGGCCAAGGCCTTAAGCTGAATGCCGTCTTTGGCCATGGCGGCGATCTTCGGGGTCTCGATGACCTTGGGATTGACGCTCATCTGCACCGCTTCCAGGACATTTCGACCGGCCAGGTCAATGGCCGCCGCACGATTAAACTCCAACTCGATGTTGGCCTTATCGGCGGCAATCAGAGACTGCACCACACGGGCCAGGTTACCGCCAGCCAGAAAATGGGATTCCAACATATCCGTGTCGATATCGATGCCCGCCTTCACCGCCATAATCTTGGATTCGATGATAAGGGGCGCCGGAACCTTTCTTAATCTCATAAAGACAATATTGAGCATACCCACATGGGCCCCAGATACCAGGGCCTGAATCCAAAGCTTAATCGCAGAGCCGATGATAAAAAGAATCACCAGCACAATAGCCAGCACAACAAACGTTAAAATCGTATTGGGCGTCATTCGTTTCTCCTGGATTACTCGTTATCAATAATGATCTTCCATATCCGAAAGACCGGGCCGATCTAAAAAAAATGCCTCCGGCACGCTACGTTTACCCTGCCAGTTTCACAATCACGCTGTTGGCGGTGACAGAGAGCACCTGGATGGGGCTCTCTTTTTCGATATATTCGCCGCGGGTGACCACATCGATACGCTCATCGCCGATGATAGCCACACCGGAAGGCCTCAGATCGGTTAAGGCGGTACCCTCAAGACCGATGAAGTGATCCAGCCCTTTTTTCTGGGAGGAGACACCGTCTGAGCGCTTAAGCTGATAATTCAAGGCCATGGGTGAATGGGCCATCGCCTTGACACCGAAGAGGATCGCAGCAGGAATCAAAAAAATATCCGCCACCACCAGGATATATCCCACCTGGGGCGACAGCCCTGTAAAAACCATATAAAGAGAGATCAAAAAAAAGGTGGCAGCAATAAGGGAGATGATACCGAACGAGGGGATAATACACTCCACAACGACGGCGACAAGTCCCAACAGCTGAAGAGTGATAATGGTGAGGGTAAGTTTCATCATAGGGGCTCGCTTCCTTGGCTCTTAAGGCAGATTCACTGGGGTGGCTCACTTCGGGAGACGATGATACGGTTTCCCTCCACGGCGATGATAATGATAGAGGTGCCCTTCGGGATAAAGTCCCCTTGAGTCACCACATCGAAGAGCTCTGTATGAAATTCAGCCTTCCCGCTCGGACGAAGGGGCATGATGGAGACCCCCCTCTCCCCACATGAGATGCGTGTGGCCTCCTCGGAGGTGGCCCGGGACGCTTTTAAGTCCGCAGCCAGATAGGGCCCGCCCGTACGACCGGCCATGGCGGGTACAAGATAGCGCAAGAACGCCACGGCAACAAGAAGGGAGGCACCGAAGGAGACCACCACGGTGAGAAGGTTCCCTCGGAAGAGACTGCCCTCCCAGGGCAGAGCCGGGTCGGGCAGCACGAAATCCTGGAGGGAGAGGATCAGCCCCCCCATGATGAGAAGAGACCCGACGATGCCGGCCACCCCAAAACCGGGAAGGATAAAGACCTCCACCACGAGGAGAAGTAGTCCGATAACGATGATGAGAACCTCCCCATAGGTGGCAAGCCCGGCGAGATGCTGACCAAACAGGCCAAACCCCAGGGCCACGACACCCACAATGCCAAAAATCCCAAATCCCGGTGCCTTCAATTCGGTGTAGAGGGCCCCCAGGCCTATAATCATGAGGATCGGGGTGATGGAGAGCACCCATCGGGAGAGATCTTCAGACCAGGTGGGGAGGAGGCGTGTCATCGATGTGTTCCCTGCCCCCTGGGCCCGGGCCACCGCTTCAACGGTTTTTAGAGTGGCCCGAGAGAAACCAAAAGCGTGGGCCTCCACATCATCCATGGTGAGAAGCTCCCCCTTACGGACCACGGTGCGACTATCCTCCGGCGGATCCTTGAGGTCTTTAAAGGCCTGCGCCTCCATGTACACCGTTTTTCCCGCGGATTCGAAAGCGATAATCTCCAGATCTTCGGACACCATGGACTCGGCCAGGGCCTCACTGTACCCGCTCCTTCGAGCCAGAGCGCGAAACTTGGCCCGCAGAGGGGATTGAAATTTTTCCCCGAGCATCGTGGGCCCATCCGCCCCCACAGCGATGGGGGCACAGTCCCCGATGGTGGTACCGGGGGCCATATAAAGGGCATCGGTGGCCAGGGCGATGAGGGCCCCGGCACTAATCGCCTTGGTCTTCACCCAGGCCGCACTGGGTACCTCAAGGGCGGTGATGGTATCGACGATCTTTAAGGCGGAGTCCACCCGCCCACCAAAGGTATCCATCTCAAAAATCACCAAAGTGGCTCCACGGGCATCCCTGACAGCCCGCTCAACAAAGGCGGCCATGGCTGGGGAGACCTCACCCGAGATGGATATCAAGCGGACCCCACCGGCCTCGGGCCGAGGGACCGCAGAAGATGCCATAACGGGCATAAAGTGCCCCATGACACACCATAAAACGAGAAGAGAGAGATGCCATTTTTTCATGGTGATACCCACAGATTCGATAGAAGAGCGGTGCCGGGATCCGACCTAGGAGGGTGAGGCAAGGGATCAATCACATAAAAGATAAACAACGGTGATTTCATTAAAAAGGGTGCCTATACGCCCCACCCACCACGGCAGATACGTGCATATAGGAAGAATCACACCGCAGTGACTCTTCGTATATACAGGAAAAGCTGGGAGCACGCAAGATAAGGGCGCTCCTCCCCTTCCTGCCCAAATCCTAAAGATAAGAGCCCCCTTAAAAAATTCATCCATCGTCACTTAAGATGGCGTTTCCTTAAAAGCCTCTCTTCTGATACAGTACGGCGGCTCTTTTGCTTTGCCCCATAGCGAGTGATCAGACGAAGAGGGGAAAAGTATCCCTATAACCGCCCACAATGACGTGGCTTTACAAGAGATGGATGCCTCACAGAGTATGGCAATCTACAACGAGACAATGAGAGCAGTGGCCCGATCTCTCCAGGTCAACATCCCCTATCGTATGCTCGTGGAGGAGAAAGGCATGTTTGACCTCTTCCTCTCCCTGGGGCTCAACCCCGAGCTCGGCATGGATATCCCCGCCCTCGACACCTACGGCACCGCCCACCTTCAGGAGACGGCCATGGCCTTTGGAGAGGCCGGAGCACGCATCACCATCCACGGCCCCTTCGAAGGGGTCGATCCAGGATCAACGGATACCGCCACACAAAAAAAGAGCCGCCACTACCTTGAACGACTGCTCCGCGCCGTCGAGGTGATGCACCCGGTGCATGTGGTCTGCCACACAGGATTCCACCCCGACACCCACACCATGGGCATCGAGGGATGGCGCGCGCGGAGCCGCACGATATGGTCAGAGATGGCCGCCTACATCGCGACTCTTAAGGGGCACCTGCTCCTGGAGAATGTCCATGAATCCACCCCCGATGAGATGGCGAAAATGGTCACGGGCCTTACGCCTTTGGGCGTCTGCCTCGACACCGGCCACCTCAATGCTTACGGAGACGGCGACTTAAGAGGGTGGATCAAGGCCCTGGGTCCCCTCACCCGGGAGATTCACCTCCATGACAACGACGGCACAAGGGATGCCCACCGCCCCCCAGGAGAGGGGAGTATCGATTTTAGCCCCCTAACCGGGCTGATAGAGACGCAGCACCCCATCATCACCTTAGAGCCCCACACCGTGGCTGATTTAGGGCCCACCATCAATGCCATTGTCAATCACCCACGCTGGTGGCGAAGGGAATGCAAAAAAATTCCCTAAGATATTTATCGCGCCTTAATAACGATCGGTAAGAGGATGAAAAAACCATGTTTTTTTAATGTCATAATACTACCCAAAGTGGGGCTGGTAACAAAACAATAGGGGCTTTTGTTCCACCCAGTAGACAAACATAATATCCTTTAACAATGCATACTTCAGCCTTTTCGAATGGGAAAAGTAGTTCTTGACATAAATGCAGAAATTGATCTATATCAATCGTTTAAACTCGAAAAAATATGTCCGATATTAAATGGCTGTCACACAAGAATTTTTAAGGAAAACCCACAGGCTTCGATGGGTGGGAGCGAGGAAAAATGGGTATTTACAAACACCTCGACGCGCATGCAAAAGAGATCACCAAGGCATGGACCACCCGCTTTTCAGAGGGGTACCCCACTGTCGGTGGCCAGTTTATCATGAAAGAGAAAGACTCTTTTAACAACCCCATCGGGGCCATGGCAAAAGAGTCTTTCACCGGCGTATTTGCCCTCATCTCCCAGGAAGTGATGCCTGAGATGGAGGCCCTTCGCCAGAAACTGGACCCCGTGATCCGGCTGAGAGCGGTACAAACCTTCATTCCCAGCGAAGGGGTGGCCTTTGTCTTTCTTTTGAAGACGGTCATCCGAGAGGTTTTGAAGAAAGAGATCCAGGAGGGAAAGGTGACCCAGGACGACCTGGACAGCTTCTCCCGTCGGGTGGATCAACTCAGCCTGGCCGCCTTTGATATTTATATGGCGTGCCGTGAGCAGATCTACCGCATCCGTGCCAGCGAGGTAAGGACCCGCACACTGAACATCTTGAAAACGAAGGATATATTGTGTGAGGTGCCCGAAGTGGGGACCGAAATTTTACCACATGATGTTTATAAAAACGGGGGCTTTGAGAAATCGGATGAAAATCCGGATCGAGGGCTGTAAATTCGGATATCTATTCAGTTGTCTGGGCGAGTTGCCGGCTCTCCCAACACTGTACCTTCCGTCTCTTGCAACCTTTAATTCGGGTGCTTTCGTTTTATCAAGCACCAAAGGGTGAGGAAAAGGTATGAACGTAAATATTGTGTTGTCCCTGGTAGCGGTCGTTGTGCTGGGCGCACTCGCCTTTCTGGGCGGCAGTGCGCCTGTGCTGCAGGGAGTGTTTGGGATCATGATACCCTACATCGCCTTCGTCATGTTTCTAGGCGGTTTTATCTGGCGTATCATGAAGTGGGCCAAGTCTCCGGTTCCCTTTCGCATTCCGACCACTTGTGGTCAGCAAAAATCATTACCCTGGATCAAGCATGCCAAGCTTGAGAACCCTTCCAGCGGACTGGGTGTGATGGGCCGTATGGCCCTGGAGATCTTTACCTTCAGATCTCTATTTCGCAACACCAAGGCCGAAATCAAAGGGGACAGGATCTCTTACGAATGGGAAATCTGGTTATGGTTGGGGTCTCTTGCCTTCCACTATAGCTTCCTGGCGGTACTGGTTCGTCACATGCGCTTCTTCTTGGAGCCTGTACCCGCGGCCATCAAGTTTCTGGAAGCCGCCGACGGTTTCTTCCAGATTGGCCTTCCCATCGTGATGCTCTCCGGGGTGATTCTCTTCGCGGCCGCTGGCTTTCTCTTCGCACGAAGAGTGGCAACGCCTCGTCTTCGGTACACGTCCCTTGCGGCCGATTACTTCCCACTCTTTCTCATTATGGCCATCGCCTTAAGCGGCATGTTCATGCGGTACTTTTTGAGAGTGGATATCGTCGCCGTCAAAGAACTTACCATGGGTTTGGCGACTCTAAGTCCCACCATTCCTGCCAACATTGACCCGTTCCTCTTTGTGCATCTCTTCTTAGTATGCGTTCTTTTCGTGTACTTCCCCTTCAGTAAGCTGATGCATGCCGGCGGTATCTTCTTGAGCCCCACGAGGAACATGGCCAACAACAACCGCGCCAAGCGACACATCAACCCTTGGAACCCCGATCTTACCTTCGTGACCTACGAGAAGTATGAGAATACGTTCAGGGAGAAAATGATCGAGGCCGGACTTCCAGTGGAAAAGGAGTCATAAACCGTGGATATAAAACCGGAAGAAATGATCAAAATAAGCAACGCCATGCCCAAGAAGTCGTGGATGGAGACACCCCCGGACCTGTCCGATGGTAAGTTCTGCTATCCCGCCAAGGCGAAAACCCTTGAGTATCTTGGACTTCCCAACCCACGTGACTGGTCTCCCGCTGATGAAGACTGGAAACTGCCAGAGAACTGGCAGCAGATTATCCACGAAGGCTTCAAGGAGCGTCTCGACAAATACCGCTCTTTAAAAGTGTTCATGGACGTCTGTGTTCGTTGTGGCGCATGTGCAGATAAATGCCACTTCTACTTAGGTTCGGGTGACCCCAAGAACATGCCGTTCTTAAGGGCTGAGCTTCTCCGAAGCATCTACCGAAACGACTTCACCTTAGCTGGCAAACTCCTCGGCAAGTTTGCAGGCGCCCGCAAGATGACCACCACGGTCATCAAGGAGTGGTTCTCCTACCTCTACCAGTGTACTGAGTGTCGCAGGTGCTCCGTTTTTTGTCCCTACGGCATCGATACCGCTGAGATCACCATGATGGGTCGTGAGCTCTTAAACCTCATTGGTCTCAACATCAACTGGATCAAAGATCCCGTGGCCAACTGCTCCAAAACAGGGAACCACCTGGGTATCCAGCCCCAGAACTTCAAAGAGATTGTGGAGTTCTTCTGCGAAGATATCGAAGAGATCACCGGTGTCAAGATCAACCCCAGCTTCAACCGAAAAGGGGCCGAGGTTCTCTTTGTCACACCGTCAGGGGACGCCTTTGCCGATCCCGGTACCTACACCTTTATGGGGTACCTCATGCTCTTCGAGCATATCGGCCTGGACTACACCCTCTCCACCTACGCCTCAGAGGGCGGAAACTTCGGTCTCTTTACCTCCTCTGATATGATGAAAAAACTCAACGCCAAGATGTACCATGAAGCGGAACGCCTGGGCGTCAAGTACATCATCGGAGGCGAGTGCGGCCACATGTGGCGCGTGGTTAACCAGTATATGGACACCATGAACGGGCCGGCTAACTTCCTGGAAGTGCCCAAGAGCCCCATCACTGGTACCGTATTTGAAAACGCCGCCAGCACCAAGATGATCCACATCGCCGAGTTCACCGCAGACCTCATCAAGCACAACAAGCTCAAACTCGACCCGAGCCGCAACGATCACCTGAAGGTGACCTGGCACGACTCCTGTAACCCGGCCCGTGCCATGGGGATTCTCGAGGAGCCTCGCTATGTGCTCAAAAGCGTCTGCAACAACTTCCACGAGATGCCGGCCAACACCATCCGGGAAGAGACCTTTTGCTGCGGTTCTGGTGCCGGTCTCAACACCGAAGAGATCATGGAACAGCGCCTTCGTGGCGGTCTGCCCCGTGCCAACGCGGTCAAATACGTCCACGATAAGTACGGTGTCAACATGCTGGCCTGTATGTGCGCCATCGACCGGGCGGCCCTGCCTCCCCTGATGGATTACTGGGTACCTGGTGTGGAAGTGATCGGCCTTCACGAGCTGGTGGCCAACGCCCTCGTCATGGATGGTGAAATTGAACGAACCACAAACCTGAGGTTTGAGGATTTACCTGGAGCGGAGGGTGATTCTGATGAGTGATAAAGGAAAGATAGTAGTCGGAGTGGCCATCTTCGCGGCCTTGGTCTCCTTCCCGTTCTGGTACAACACGGGAACAGCCAAGCCTGCGCCGGAGCTGATCATCGCTCCGGAAGCCAAAGCGGCAGGGGCCTGTGTCCTCCCCAAGGACCAGATGGCCAAGGAGCACATGCAGCTCTTAGATGGCTGGAGAAACTCCGTTGTTCGTGAAGGACAGCGCGTCTACGTGGCCGAGAGCGGCAAACAGTATGCGATGAGCCTCTCCAATGGCTGCTTGGAGTGTCACACAAACAAGGCAGACTTCTGTGACAAATGCCATGAGTACGCTTCTGTGAACCCCTACTGCTGGGATTGCCACGTGAATCCGAAGGAGAAGTAGTGATGAAAGATAGCAGAAGAAGCTTCCTGAAGATCGCTGGAGTATCCGCACTGGGCCTGACCGCTGCGTCCAATGCCCACGCCATTGGCGAATATTTCATCCCTTCAGAGAAAGCCATCAAAGACCAGAAGGTCAGCACAGCAGACCGATGGGGTATGGTGATTGACACGCGTAAACTCAATCACGAAACCAACAAAAAAATGATGGAAGCGTGCCACGTGACCCATAACGTGCCCACCCTTCCCGAAAAGTACAAAAAACAAGAGATCAAGTGGGTCTGGGAGGAGGAGTACAGCAACGCCTTTACCGAGATCCACAATGAATTCCAGTCCGAGGAGGCAGAGCATGCACCTATTTTGACGCTCTGCAACCAATGCGAGAACCCTCCCTGCGTCCAGGCCTGCCCCACCAAGGCGACCTTCAAGCGGGCAGACGGTATCGTACTCATGGACTTCCACCGGTGCATCGGCTGCCGCTTCTGCATGGCCGCCTGTCCCTACGGATCTCGAAGCTTCAACTTTCAGGATCCCAGAAATGGCCTGGAAGATGGAAAACCCACCAACCCCCAGTTCCCCACCCGTACCAAGGGTGTCGTAGAGAAGTGTAACTTCTGTGCGGAGAGACTGGCCGTGGGGAAAATACCGGCTTGTGTGGAGGTGTCTGAAGGCGCCCTCGTCTTTGGCGATCTCTCCGATGAAAATTCGGAGATCAGAAAGGTCCTCAAAGAGAACTATACCATTCGGCGAAAGGCCAGCCTCGGCACCGGCCCTTCAGTCTTCTACATCGTTTAACGGGAGGTCATCATGCTTGAAAAAGCATTAAGCGGAAGCAGAAATTACTGGCTATGGCTTGCCGGTCTGATGGCCGTCATTGCGGTGGCCTTTATGGGATACCTGCAGCAATGGGAGTTTGGCCTCGGCATCACCGGCATGAGCCGTGACGTCTCCTGGGGTTTTTATATTGCTCAGTTCACCTTCCTCGTCGGCGTTGCCGCCGGGGGTGTGATGCTGGTGCTCCCCTACTATCTACACGACTACAAGGCCTTCGGTCGCATTACCATCCTGGGTGAGTTCCTGGCCGTGGCCTCTGTGGTCATGTGCCTGCTCTTCATCCTGGCCGACCTTGGCCAGCCCACACGCGCCATGAACGTTATTTTCAACGCCACCCCCCACTCGATGCTATTCTGGGATGCCCTGGTTCTTAACGGCTATCTCATACTGAACATCGTTATTGGGTGGAAGCTCCTCGAGGCGGAGAGAAATGCGGTCCCCGCTCCCAAGTGGGTGAAGACTCTCATCTATATCTCCATCCCTTGGGCCTTCGGTATCCACACCGTCACAGCCTTCCTCTACAGCGGCCTTCCCGGTCGCGGTTACTGGTTGACTGCGGTGCTGGCCCCCAGGTTCCTCGCCTCGGCTTTTGCCGCCGGCCCCTCGTTCTTGATCCTCCTTTGCTTCATCGTTCGCAAGGTGACCAAGTTCGATCCCGGCATAAAAGCGATGCAGACCCTCATGAAGATCATCACCTACGCACTCATTGCCAACGTGTTCTTCTTCCTCTGTGAAGTCTTCACCGTCTTCTACAGCAAGATCCCGTCCCACATGGCCCACCTGAACTACCTTTTCTTCGGACACGGAGACAAGGCCGCGCTGGTGCCCTTCATGTGGACCTCCATGTTCCTCATGTTCTCGGCCATTGGCTTCCTCGTCGTTCCCAAGATCCGGAACAACGAGAAGTACATGCCCTTCCTGTGCATCATGGTCTTCATAGGCACCTGGATCGATAAAGGCATGGGCATGATCGCCGGTGGCTTCGTCCCCAATGCCATGCACAGCTACACCGAGTATACCCCCACGCCTCTGGAAATTCTCATCACCGTGGGTGTCTACGCCACAGGATTCCTCGTCCTGACCATTCTCTTCAAGATCGCCACCAAGGTCAAAGAAGAGGTAAACGCGTAAACCGAGGCACAAGGCACCAAAGGTTATATTAATCCGGATATGCCAACTGGATTGTTTGAAAAGCCCGCCCTTCTGGAGACAGATAGGGCGGGCTTTTTTTTTGTGGGCCAAGGGAAAGAGGGCCTCAAGGATTCTGCCGGGAGCCAATCTTTTGCCCAATTTTATCACCTGGGTGTGACAAACAGGTCACTATACGCTGCTTAGGTGCAGCCTAAGCTTTCAAGGTGACACACCGTGCCGCCATCAAGCGTCCTTTAGACGCTGAATAGTGACGATGGCCCTTATAATATAACATAGTTTTTTTTATATAAAAAAGATCCCTATCAAACATCATGATCGATAATTTGATCTTGACTCATTCGTGGGGAAATGGTTAAAAAAGTGCCGACAGTAACGTAGAATGAATATTCTACTTTTGTGAGACCTCCCCTGGAACGCCTACCACATTCCACCCTAATCCCCGTCCGGGGAGGCCCAACCGTAGAGACACAGTTCAGAGGAATCCCCATGAAAGCAGGACTCGACTTCGGATCAAAATATATTCACTACGCCGTCTTAGACGACAATCGTATCATAGCCAACGGCAGTACCCTTCACAACGGCAACCTCGAAAAGGCGCTGGAGCAGGTGAGAAGCGCGCTGATCGCTGAAACAAGGGGCGCCATCACCCATTTTGGCGTGACCGGCACCATCCCCCTCACCGACATCCGAGTCGTTGACCCCGTTATCGCCTCGGTGGAGGCCGCCGCCCTGCTAAAGGCCTCCTGCCGCAACATCATCTCCATCGGCTGTGAAAGCTTCTACCTTATCCGCCTGGATGAAGCGGGGAACTACGTAGAGCATGTGATGAACTCCGACTGCGCATCGGGCACCGGCTCCTTCATCGACCAGCAGGCCGAACGCCTCGGCTTCTCCACCGAAGAGCTGGCAGACAAAGCCGCCGCCTTTACCGGAAAAAGCCCATCCATCGCCACCCGCTGCGCCGTCTTTGCCAAGAGCGACATCATCCACGCCCAGGCCCAGGGTTATGCCAGAGAGGCCATCGCCACCGGCCTTTGCGAAGGGGTGGCTCGAAGTGTCCTGGCCAACACGGTCCGGGGCCGGGAGATCGCGGGCGGCCTTCTCTTTATTGGTGGCATGGCGGCCAACACCAAGATCGTTCGAGAGATGGAGTCTTCCCTGGGGCTCACCGTCACGGTGCCTGAAAACGCCCAAAGCATAAACGCCGTGGGGGCCGCATCTCTGGCCGATCACCCCTGGGAATTAAGCAAAAGCCTCATCTCCCGCATGGGCCGAGTGCGAAGCGTACGTCCCGCCTTGGACACCGACATGGCCCACTACCCCGCATTTGAAGGACTCACCAACTATGAGGTCGACGGAATTGAGGTGGCCCTCTACCAAAGACCCGAGCAAAAGTGTGACACTTACATCGGCATCGACGTGGGCTCCACCAGCACCAAGGCAGTCCTCACCGACAAAGAGGGTGCCATTCTGGCAGGTCTCTACGGCCGCACACAAGGGGATCCCGTGGATGCTGTCACCCGCCTGTTCGCCCAGATAAAAGTCCTTTTCAACGAAGTGACGCTCACCATCTGCGGGGTGGCCACGACCGGTTCGGGCCGGGAACTGATCAAGGAGGTGGTGGGGGCAGACCTGGCCATCAACGAGATCACCGCCCACGCCAAGGGGGCCACTTTCCTGGACCCCGAAGTGGACACCATCATCGAAATCGGTGGTCAGGACGCCAAGTTCACCCTTTTAAAAGAGGGCGTAGTAAAACACGCTGTCATGAACTACGTCTGCGCCGCAGGCACCGGTTCCTTTATTGAAGAGCAGGCCAAACGACTCCACATGACCCTGCCAGAGATCTCTGAGATCGTGGAGGGGGCCAAAGCCCCCTTCACCTCAGATCGCTGCACGGTATACATGGAACGCGACCTCACCATCTTTCTCTCTGAAGGGTGGAAAAAAACGGAAATCATGGCAGCGGTGCTCCATAGCGTTCGGGACAACTACCTCTCCAAGGTGGTGGGCAAAAGTACCCCGGGCAAGCGGGTCTACTTTCAGGGGGCCACAGCCCGGAACAAAGCCCTGGTGGCCTGTTTTGAACGGGAGCTGGGCCAGGAAGTTCTCGTCTCCAAATTCTGTCACCTCACCGGTGCCTTGGGCTGTGCCGTGGCCCTAAAGGAAGCGAGCCTTGACGCCACCACCTTTACCGGTATCGACTTCTCCTGCACCATCGCCACCGAAATCTGCGAGCTCTGCACCAACAAATGCGAACTGCGCATCTACACAGTGGGCGAGAAAAAAAGTGCCTGGGGCCTTAAGTGCGGAAGGGACTACAACGCAAAGAAAATGGGCACCAAGGAGAACGTCTCCTCCCTCGAAAAGCGGTTTAAAACCATCTTTAAAACAGAGGATCAAAAAACCGACGGCAGAAAAACCATCGGCATTCCCGAGACCCTCTTCATGGTGGAGTACACCCCCCTCTTCAAGGATCTCTTCCAGCGCCTCGGCTTGAACGTGGTTGTGGAGAAGAGCACACCCAGAAAACTGGCCCACGGCATGAAACTCATCAACGCCGACTTCTGTACCCCCATGGCCCTCACCCACGGCATGGTGGCCGCCCTGGACAGAGACGACGTCGACTTTATCTTCCTGCCCAGCCTCATCAGCGAGCAGAACCTCCTTAAGACCCTTCCCATGGAAGAGCCCTTTGGCACCAAAACCACGGACAGCTACTTCTGCTACTACTCCTCCTACGCCGCCACCATCATCAATAACCTGCCCGGCATCGATTTTAATGGGCGTCTTCTTCACCCCACCATCCGCATGAACAACGTGACCGATGAGGTCATCGGGGAGCGGCTCGCCGCCGATCTGGCGGAGGCTCTGGAGCTGCCGGAAGAGGCCATTGTCCACGCCTTTATCGATGCAAAAAAAACGTTCGCAGAGAAGACGAAAACCTGGGTGACCCAAGGGGAAAAACAACTCGCCACACCGAGCAACAAGCCTAAAATTCTCCTTCTGGGACGCCCCTACGCCCTCTTCGACAAACGAGTGAACCTGGGCATTCCCGCGCGCCTGGAGTCCATGGGGTTTGACATCGTCTCCCAGTCCATGATGGCGTTGACAGCCGACCCAAAGGACCTGCCCGACCACCTGGCAAACATGCACTGGTACTTCGGCCAGCAGATCCTCCTCGCCCTGGACGCCGTCCGCAAAAACCCGAGCCTCTACCCCATCTTTCTCACCTGCTTCCGCTGCAGCCCCGATGCCTACCTCATGAACCACATCAAGGATGCCATGGAGAAGATGGGCAAACCCTACCTTATCCTCCAGCTGGACGAACACGGCAGCGACGTGGGATACCTCACCCGCATTGAGGCAGCCATGGACACCTTTATGGCCGACCACGAGCGAAGAGACAGAAGCCAGAAAGAGATCATCATCCCCCGCAAGGCCTTCACCCCGGACACCCCCAATGAAGGAGACACCGTTCTCATCCCCATGGTGGATGCCCGCATCAACCGCCTCCAGGCTGAGGTGTTCAAAGCCGCAGGCTATCATGCGGAGATACTCTCCGTGGAGAACGAATCCTTGAACCTCGGCTACCGCTTCGCCAGCGGTGGTGAATGCCTGCCCAACGTCGCCATCGTTGGCTCCGTGGTGGCGCGGCTCTCCCAGGGAGACCTCGCCCCGGACAAAGCCATCGTCTACCTGCCCAACATCTGCCTCTCCTGCAACTTCAACCAGTACGCCAACCTGATAAAGTCCGCGTGCGACAAGGCGAGTTTTTCCGGTGTAAAGGTTATGAACACCAACGGTCAGGCCGCCGTGCCGGGTATCTCTGCCCGGCAAAACGCCCAACTTCTGTCAGTTACCATTTTAAGCTCCATCCTCTCCAAGCTGCGCTTTCGGTTTCTCCCCTACGAAACCGAACAAGGGGCCACCCTGAACGCCGTAAATGAAGCCGAGGCCATCATCGCCTGGCACATTCAGAACCGCAAATCCCTCATGACCGCAGCGGAGAATATACGCGCCTTGTTTAATGCCCTTCCCCTGCCCACCAAGCGAAAACCCCGCATCGGCATCCTCGGAGATATGTACGCCAAGTACAACGAGGTCTTAAACGAAGCGATCTGCGACCACACCGAAGCCCTGGGCGGCGAGGTCCTCCTCCCCTCCTACAATGAGCTGGTGGTCCACTCCATCTTTGCCGACACCCAACAAAACGACACCGGAGAAAAACTTCTCGCCACTATGACGGGCTACGAAGAGAAATTCGAAACCATCTTTAATGGGCTCATGGAAGGAGCCACCGAACCGCCCCTGGCCGAATGCCAGGCCCTCATGGAAGCGTTCGGCCTCACCAGTTTCATCGCCGGTGAAACCGCCGTCTCCTTAGGCCGCATGCTCTACTACATTAAACATGGCCTCGTCTCAGCCGTCATCCACGTCAACCCCGTCTTCTGCTGCCCGGGAGTCATCAGCGCCTCCATCTTCCGGAAAATTCAGGAGACCTGCGGCGTACCCATCATCGACCTGTTTTATGATGGCACCAACACCCCCAACCGCATGATCGCCCCCCATATGTTCTACCTGACGCGAAAAGCTGGGTGACCAATACACCTCTCCCATGGCGGGGGGTGATCACCGCCCGTCATGGGAGAGTATCTTCGGCGTTAATATTCCATCGAAAAACAACAGGCCGCGAGATACATTGACAAAATGAACGATTCCACTGATACGGGAGAAAGTATGGACACCGAGCAAAAGAGCCAGTAAAATCTCAAAGTCACGGCCAAAAAGGCCCTCATACACCAGAAAAAAACCCGTCCACACACCCCCGGGAGCCCCCATGAAAAAATCCATCATCGGCCACGCCCTCTTTCTCCTCACAATCCTTCTCATGCCCCTCCCCACGGAAGCGGCACCCGCCATCCCAGAGACCCCCACCCTCACACCGGGCGCCACCACCATCAAGGTCGACTGGACGGCCGTTGCCGATGCCGATGGGTACACCCTTTACTGGGGCACCGATGCGGCCACGGTCACCTCGAAAGATAATCCACTCAAGCGCTCCAACGCGGAACTTGGCGCCTCCTCCCCCGCCTCGGGTGAGACGATGAGCTTCACCCTGACCGATGGAGAGAGCGGCGTCTCCCTGGACTCCGAGACCACCTATCATGTGGCCATCGCCTCCTTTGAGAAGATAAACACCGTGGAATCGGAGAGCGCCCTCTCCACCAACGCCTCCGCCACCACTGAGGCCGCCAGAACCGTCCCCTCACCCCCATCAGGGCTCGTCCTGACGAGCCGTAGCGATGTCGCCATCACCCTCTCCTGGCAAGCGGATACGGAGAATGAGGTCACCGCCTATGCCGTCACCGTCGAAAAAAAGGGGGGCGACGCCTTCACCCCGACCCCTATCACCCCCGGAGCACCCATCCTCTTAGATGCCCCGGTGGCAACCTTCTTAGGCCTTGAGGCCACCACTCGCTACCGGTTCACGGTGACGGCCATCAGCGACCTGGGGAGCTCTCCCCCATCGACCGGACTGGTTGTGGATACCTTCGATATCGGCACGACCACCGACTCTCTGGCCCCCAATACCCCAGATGCTCCAGCCCTTCAGCTCCTCGAAAATCAAGCGGTGGAACTTACCGTCACCGGAAACAACGAGGGTATGGCCGACTTAAAGCACTACCGCATCCATTACGAGACCCTGAACGACGGCCAAGACCAGATTTTCTTACCCACCGAGGCGGTAATCATCTCCGGACTGAGCCTCGACACCCGCTACACCTTCGAGGTCTCAGCCGTGGACATCAGTGACAATGAAAGCCCCCAATCCCAGAGCGCCGCCATCCTCGTCGAAGAGATTAAAGGCCTCCTGGGCCCAGATACCGATTTTGACGGGGGCTGTTTCGTCACCACCGCCACGGGGGATCGCCCCACTATAAGCCCCTCTCGCCTCCTCATCCTTCTGGGCATCGCCCTGGGTGTCTGTCTCAAAAAACACCGCAGCCTCTGGCCGCTCATGGTCATCATCCTCCTCGTGATGGCCCCCATCCCAGGCCATGCAGGCGAGAACACCGTCGCCATCAAGGGGGGCATCCACTCCCCTTCGGATGCACATTTCAAAGATATCTACGACGGTGATGAGGCCACCTTCACCCTCTCCTACCAGCGGCACCTCATCTCTGGACTCCACCTGGGGCTGGAGGCGGGTTATGAAAAACACACAGGGAAAAAACGCACGGGCACAGGGGGGGAGAGCGGCGCAGAGACCACCCTCACCCTGGCCCCCCTCTCGGCGGCCCTCACCTGGGAGACACCCCTCACCCCCGAGGTTATCCTCTTCGGTGGGGGCGGGCTCGACTACTGGTACTACCGGGAAAAAAGCGAGGGAATCACCATCGACGGGGAGGACGAGGGGGACTTTGGAGTGGGGGGGTACCACGGACGCGCCGGGGTCAAACTGCTCACCACCGATAAGGCCTTTGACCACAGAGCCGGAGTGATCCTCGAAACGGTCTACTCCGTCATCGATCGTTTCGGAAAAAATACCCCCGATCTCGGCGGGTGGCGCTTCAGCGCCGGCATCTTCTTTATCTATTAGGCGATGCCTTAAGGGCCGGAGCAAAAATAAAACATACAAAAAGGGAGGCCTCCGGCGGCCCTGCCGGGAGCCAACCTTTTGAAAAGGTTGCCGAACAGGTTTCGTTAAATCATGCTAATTTAACTGAAGAATCAAAGGCGAATGCGCGTTACCCCTCGTGCCTCGGGCCAAATCACAGCGGCATTCTTATGAGATCTGTTTATCTGTTTTTTGCCAGAGCCCTAAGGCGATGCCTTACAGGGTATTTTTCTCAAAAAACACCGCAAAAACGGATGGCAGACATCCCTGTAAGACGTTTTTTTAAGCAGATATGACGGGCCTTTGGCCCGTCATATTCAAAAAACTTGGATCCAGAGAATTTATTCCCTGGCCGCCGGAGGCATTCTTTTGTGCTGAATCGTTACTATTTTTCTCTTCTTAGGCTGTGATGCGTTCCGGGTGGGTGTAGATAAAGAGCCCATCTTCCCTTGATAGGGAACAAAGGGTCATATTGAGATCATGGGCGAGCTCCACGGCCAGAGCCGTGGGCCGGGAGACCGCCGCGATGATAGCGATACCGGCCCGAGCCGCTTTTTGAACCATCTCATAACTGATGCGTGAGGAGAGGACGAGAAAATGGGCGCCGGAGAGCTGATTTTTAAGAAATAGCATGCCCACGGCTTTGTCCAGGGCGTTGTGGCGCCCGACGTCCTCGGCCACGGAGAGAAGGGTCCCGTCGCCATCGAAGAGGGCGGCGGCATGGCAGGCCCGGGTCATATCCCTTAAGGGTTGATGATCTCCCAGCCCATCTAAGGCCCGGCTCACACAGGAGAAGGTCACGGGCGCGGCGTCCACGGAAGGAATGGCCTGACGAAGGTCGGAGATGAGCTCTTTGCCGCAGATCCCGCAACTGGTCTGACTGATAAACCCCCGTCGATCGAGGATCTCGGGAACCTTCTGGCTCCGTTCTGGGGTCAGGGTCACGGTGACTACATTGATATCCTCGTCGCAAAAGGCCAGGGTCCCCACATCATTCATGGTATCGGCGATTCCCTCACCGAGACAAAAACCGGCCACATGGGCGATCTCATCACCGGGCGTTCGCATTACCACGGTATACGGATTGCCCTGAACCCTTATGGAGAGGGGCTCTTCGGCCAAAAGTGAGTGAGCCGTCTCGGTAGAGGCTCCAGACCTCATATGACACACGGGGTGCACGCGATGATTTTTCATACTCTCTACGCTCCAGTCTTAAACATTAAATTTACAGGCATGCCAGGGGCCCCTGCCTGGAGAGTGAGATATCGATGCCATCCCCGGAAGATTCCCACAAAAAAAGGCCGCCCCACTTTCAAAAAGGGGCACGACACCACGCGTCGAGGGTGAATCCGGTGTGAATGAATGCCCTCACACCGCCCCCTCTCCCAGAGGCAAAACCATGGCCTTCTATTTGTGGCACAAAGCGATGGCTATTTCAATATCTCCCCGATGAATCTCATTCCATTGATCCCCCTGCCCATGCTATGAAGAACACACTTAATTTTTAGCATCATCACAAGGTCATATCATTATACGGGGCACCGGCCGCAAAAAGATCGGTGCCCGTGACCATGCACAGACTCTGCACGATGGCCCTCCTAAAATAGCAGGAGAGTGCATCTGCGGTTCATAATATCGCAACCGGCAAGGAGGCAATATGGCGGTCCAGTGGTACCCCGGCCATATGAAGAAAGCGAGCGATGAGATTCGCGAAGCACTGCAAAAAGTGGATGTGGTCATCGAGGTTCTTGATGCCCGCATCCCAATATCCAGTTCAAACCCCATGCTCAAGGAGCTAAGGGGCAATAAACCCTGTATCCGTATCCTCAACAAAAAAGATCTGGCTGATCCAGAAGTCACAGCACGCTGGATCGAGACCATGGAAAAGGAGACAGGGGTCCGCGCCATCGCCATCGAGGCCCTGAAAAAAAAAGAGGCCGAGAAGGTCAAGAGCCTGGCCATCTCCCTGGCTCCTTCGGAGCTGAGGCGAGGGGTCAGGGCCCTTGTGGTGGGTATTCCCAATGTGGGAAAATCCACCTTCATCAACACCCTGGCCGGACGTAAAGTCGCCAAGACAGGGGATGAACCTGCCGTGACCAAACACCAGCAAAATGTCCGTATCGAGGGGGGGCGTTCGGGTTTTGACATTTCCGACACCCCCGGCGTGCTCTGGCCCAACTTAGCCGACCGGCGAGGAGGCATCCGCTTAGGGGCCACCGGTGCCGTCCGGGATACGGCCCTGGACTTTCTGGAGGTCGCCCCCCAGGCTGTCATCGATCTTCTCACCCACTACCGAGATCTGGTGATCGCTCGGTACAAGCTGAAAGTCATCCCCGAAGAGGGGCTGGATCTCCTGGCCGAGATTGGAAAAAAACGAGGATGCCTGCGAAAAGGGGGTATCGTGGATATGCACAAGGCCGCCGAAATTGTCTGCAAGGAGATCAAAGCCGGCGACTTGGGCCGTATCTCCCTGGACTGGCCTGAAGATTATAAAAACGAAGACAAGCAAGATATCGATTAAAAAATACGACGCGAGGGAGACGCCATAAAAAACAAGGGGCCTCTCTCGCCGCCCCCTCCCCCCCATATCCACGATAAAATATCAGTGATAATAAATTGACAAATAGATACCATATCATTTAGATATATACATATATCTAAGGCACGAATTATTTCTTTTCCATTCACAAATAGTTATGCGCCACTTTAGGATCTATGCGAAAACAAGCCCCCGCCCCAAAAAAGCCATCCATGTCTGATGCCACAGCTCGTCTTATTGGCTATATCCTCAAAATGAACCACGATGAGATCATGGGACTTCTCGATCTTGTGGAGAAGATCCACGTGAAGAATAAGAGAAAATCACGGCGGCTTGACCACCATGGGGAGGCTACCTATGTGATCAAGGGAAAGGTTTACACAGGGTTCACGAGGAATATCAGCACATCCGGTGTCTTTATCGACACCCCGGATGTGGCCGATGCCGGAGAAAATATCCTCCTCACCTGCGATATGCCCAGGGGGAAATCTCTCAGAACCTCCGGCGCCGTGGTTCGGGAGGAGGCACAAGGGTTTGCCGTCACCTTTGACCACGCCATCACCACCCCCCTCTCCGTCTAAAAAAAGAGGCCCCCTTAAGGCACCCTCAAATGCATAAAAAAAAGGCCCGCCATCATGGCGGGCCTTTTTTTATACCATTTTTTTATCGACCCCTACTCTTCATCTTTAAAAAATTCATTATGAAGAATACGCACGGCCAGTTCAGCATAGCGCTCATCGATAACGCATGAGATACGGATCTCACTGGTGGTGATGAGGCGAATGTTGATATTCTCATCGGCCAGAGACTGAAACATACGGGAGGCCACCCCAGAGTGGTTCTTCATGCCCACCCCAATGACAGAGACCTTGGCGATATCATCGGCGACCAGCACCTCTTTACCCCCAAGCTCTTTCGCCACCGCCTTGGTGATATCAATGGCTTCCCTATAATCAGTCTTGGTCACGGTAAAGGTCAGGTCCGTCTCTCCACCGGATCGGGTATTCTGGATAATCATATCCACCTGAATACCCGCCTTGGCAAGGGGAGAAAAGATCTTGGCAGAGACGCCGGGCTGATCCGGAACCCGCTTGACAGTGATACGTGCTTCGTTTTTATCCAGGGTGATACCGGAGACAACCAACTGCTCCATTCCGGAATCTTCGTTAACAACCATGGTCCCTTTCTCCTCATTGAAAGATGATCTGACGTGAATCGGAACATTGTATTTCTTGGCAAAACCCACGGAACGAATCTGAAGGACCTTGGCCCCTAAGCTTGCCATCTCAAGCATCTCATCGTAGGAGATCCTGTCCAGTTTCCTTGCCTTGTCGCAAATCCGGGGGTCGGTGGTATAGATACCATCCACGTCGGTATAAATTTCACACGCATCGGCTTTGATGGAGGCAGCAATGGCCACGGCTGAGGTATCGGAACCGCCACGGCCCAGGGTGGTGATATTGCCATCGACATCCACGCCTTGAAAACCGGCCACCACGACAATCTTCTTCTCGGCCAGAAGGGCCTTGATACGCCCACCACCGATACTCATGATCCGCGCCTTGCCGGCACCGTTATCCGTATGAATATCGGCCTGAAATCCCAGAAGGGACTCCGCTTTATACCCCATGTCCTGGAGTGCCATGGCCATCAAGGAGACCGTCGTCTGCTCACCGGTGGAGAGGAGAACATCCAACTCCCGCTTGCAGGGCTTGCCTGAAGCCTGGTGGGCCATGGCAAGCAAGGTATCGGTGACGCCGGTCATGGCCGAAAGAACCACCACCACGTCATTTCCCTCATCAAAGCTCTTGGCAACGCGCGCGGCCACATTTTTTATGCGATCTAAATCTCCGACGGATGTGCCGCCATATTTTTGTACGATCAGTGCCATTGTTTCTCCATAACGAACAGATTCGCAATTCATACCCGACGACAAGGCCCTACCGCCCCCAATAAATCCGTCCCTCTCATTCCGCTTCCGGGAGAGGAAAAGAGATATCCGTGGCCGCCTGACTCATTTTGTCGTCGGAGTGATACCGATGGCCTCGCAATACTAAAGAGCACGCCACCCTCGCCTCGCTTATCATGGCCTGCGGCTATTCGGCCGGCAGGAGATGACAGGAGGCTTCCAACACCGGCTATCCACGTACACATCACCCCGGCCCCAAGAGTCAAGGCAGGTCGTATACATAGAGAAAATTTAATTCATCCCTCGCGGTGGATACCGCGAAAGAGGCACCCCACACACGTGAGATGCCCTGCTTTATCTAAGGTTCGCACGAAAGTGCAAAACCCGTATATGTTTCAGCGTCTTGTATCAGATTCGTTCCGTCAAGTCCACATTCGCATGCAAACATTTCATGGTAATCACGCGTTCATCCGGCCCCTCCTCCCGCATCTCAAGGGTCAGGTCGGTACCCAATACCTCATCATCTACCCGCTCAGGCCACTCCACCACGATCACCCCCCCTTCCTGAAGCAGATCCCGATACCCGATCTCTTCGAGCTCATCCTCGCCCCCCAGCCGGTAGAGGTCGAGGTGAAAGAGGGGCCATCGTCCCGGATATTCATTGACGATGGTGTAGGTTGGACTGGTGACGGCATAGGCGGTATCCACCCCCAAGCCCCTGGCAAAGCCACGGGCAAAACAGGTCTTACCACTGCCCAAGTCCCCCGTAAGGGTCATGACGAGGGGGCCCGAAACGGCCTCCCCCAGGAGTCGCCCCACCGCCATGGTCTCCTCGGCGGATTCCGTGGTAATCACAATGCTCCCACGGGAGAGCAACTCACCGATATACGATGCTTTCATGGTCATATCTCTCATTCCAGATCCCGGTCTCGCATACCGGTGAATTATCGCTATATACCAGGGACCGAGTCCCCGAAATCAGGGGGCCATCCTCTGGTGCCCCCCACTCTTTACATCACCCACACATCGGCCGCACGGGGGACTAGGGTGCCCCGCAGGGCCGAGGAGAGGACCTCCGGCATCCGGGCCACAAGCCGGGACGCCACCATACCG
Source organism: Desulfobacteraceae bacterium (assembly GCA_013619155.1). Lineage (GTDB taxonomy): Bacteria > Desulfobacterota > Desulfobacteria > Desulfobacterales > Desulfolunaceae > Desulfoluna. Next base: position 17,764 of record JABXKT010000005.1, on the reverse strand, counting down.
GTATTCAACCCCGCCTCCCAAAGGCGGTTGGCCACCTCACCATGGAGATAAACACCCATCTCTGCCGCCTCCCCACAGGGGTACCCCTGGGCGAGGAGGGCCCCGATGAGGCCCGCGAGGACGTCTCCGGTGCCACCGGTGGCCAAAAGGGTGTTACCCGTCGGGTTGATAGCGCTCGTACCATCGGGGTGGGCCACGACGGTCCCGGCCCCTTTAAGCACCACATGGAGCCCTCGCTTCACGGCAAAGGAGACGGCGGCCTGGAGGCGATTCGCTTGAATCTCAGCCACCGAAAGACCTGTCAAGCGGGAGAACTCTTTGGGGTGAGGGGTGATCACCGCCTCTCCCTTAATATCGCCCATCAAGTGGGGATTATCGGACAATAGATTCAGGGCATCGGCATCGAAGAGCATGGGCCCCCGAAAGCCATGAATCAAGGAGGTAAGGGCCGCCAGGGCTCCCGGAGAGCGGGTCAGTCCCGGCCCTATGGCCACGGCAGCCTTCTCCGCCATCAGCGCACCGAGGGCCTCTCCGCATCCAGGGGCAAAACAGCCGTCGGCATCAAAGGGGAAGGGGACGCTCATTGCCTCCACACATGTAGACTCAAAGGCGGTGTTAATAGAGGCCGGAAGGGCCGTGGTTACAAGTCCCGCACCGCCCGCCACCGCTGCCTGGGCGGCGAGAATCGCCGCACCGCTCTTCCCTCGGGCCCCGGCCACCAGGAGAAGATGACCCCGGGTGCCCTTATGTCCATCGGCATCCAAAGGGGAGAGACCTTCGGATACTCGGCCCGGGGTGATCAGACGGGTGGTGAGCCCCGACTTCAGAACCTCCCGCTCGGGAATACCAATATCCACCACACAGAGCTCTCCGGTGTATACCCGTCCCGGGAAGAGAAAATGGCCCGGCTTGGGGCGGCAGAAGGTGGCCGTCGCCGTCGCCTTCACCGCCATCCCCAATACCCGCCCCGTATCGGCACAGACACCCGATGGCATATCCACAGAAATAATCGGTGACCCGGCCCCATTAACGGCGGCCACCACCTCACCATAGAGCCCTGCCACCTCCCGCTGAAGTCCGGTCCCCAAGAGGGCATCCACCACCATCTGGCTATGGCCCACGACCCGCTTCATCACCGTAAGATCCGACGACTTTTCCACCACCTCGCAGGAGACCCCCATGGGGGCCAGGAGCCGGTAATTATCCAGGGCCTCCCCGGAGAGACCGGCCGGATCCCCCACCACGAAGAGCGTCACACAGACCCCGCGATCCGCCAGGTATCGGGCCACCACAAAACCATCCCCCCCGTTATTTCCCAGGCCGGCCACCACGGCCACACGCTTCAGACGTACCCCTCCAGCCAGACGGCAGAGAGCCGATACGACGCCCCGCCCCGCACTCTCCATGAGTACACGCCCGGGGATCCCCACCTCATGGATGGTCCGCCCATCGATCTCCTGCATCTGCATCGCTGTCACCAACTCCATGGGAATCTCCTCTGTTAGGAAAAGGGGGTCTGGGTATAAAATACAGCCTTCCGGCGGCCCTACCCTCGAAAAGGGAAGATCACCGGAAGGCTTTTTTCCATGCACCCGGGCCAAAGGGTGGCATCTATCCGTGAAGTTCTTTGACCAAAAGGGCCATATCACGGACGGCCTGATCCAGGCCGATCATGGAGGCGCGGGCGATGATGCTATGGCCGATACTGTACTCATCGATCTCGGGCACCTCTTTAAAGGCTTTGACAGAGTCGTAGTTGATACCATGGCCGGCGTTGACGCCCAGGCCCAATTCGTGGCCAAGGGTGGCTGCCGCCTTAATACGATCCATCTCAGCCCGCTTCTCCCCGTCGGTCTCAGCATCACAGAAGGCCCCGGTGTGGATCTCGATAAAATCGGCCCCCACCTCTTTGGCGGTACGAATCTGGTCGATATCGGGATCGATGAAGATGCTCACGGGAATACCCTCCGCCTGGAGTGTCTTCACTGCCTCGGTGATATGCGCCTTCTGGGCGATGAGATCGAGACCCCCTTCGGTGGTCACCTCCTGGCGATTTTCGGGGACCAGGGTCACCAACTCAGGTCTGATATCGAGGGCGATGGCCAACATCTCTTCGGTGGCGGCCATCTCCAGGATAAAACGAGTCTGGATCACCTGGCGAAGCAGGCGGATATCCCGATCCTGGACATGACGCCTGTCCTCTCTTAAGTGGGCGACAATACCATCGGCTCCGGCCATTTCGGCCATAAGGGCTGCGGCAATAGGGTCCGGATAGGTCGCCATTCTGGCCTGACGAAGGGTGGCGATATGATCGATATTCACTGCAAGTCCTGCCATGGGTTACTCACTCCAAAAAAATTTTCAGTTGATAATATAGAAAAGCTCCGCAAAAAAAAGAGAGATAAAGGGGGGCGAAGCACAGATCGACCTCACTGATAAGAGGGTGACGGGCCCTTAAAAAAGCGGGGCCATCACCACTTTTCCCGGAGTTTAACACCAGGGGTACCTCGGATCAACCCCCAGGGGGGAGAGATACCGGCAGGGTGAGGCGTCAACCCCTTAAAAAAATGTAAAAAATGGATTTTTGCGCACCGCTCGGGTGAGAGATCGCATAGATACTGCAGCAGGGGGCCCATGGGCGATAAGAGGAGAGAAAAATAAAATGATTTCAGCCCCTTTTAAGAGATCGCCCCCGAGGGCAATATCGATCAAAAAAGAGGCATCCGGTAATCAAGCGCCAAGGCCCTTCACAGAGTTACCATCCCCTAAAAAAAAGCCCTGACTATAGAACGGGAGGGGTGGCGTCCTTTAAAAATAGTCCAGATCGGCACCGGGCTCGATGAGACCAAGAAGCCCTCGGCTCTTTTCGATCATGATCGCCTCATCATCGTCGCCCCGCTCATGATCGTAACCGGCAAGGTGCAAGATGCCGTGAACCAGAAGCTGGCTATAACGCTGGGAAAGGGAGACGCCTCGATCCAGGGCCTCACGAGCTGCGGTATCGCAGGAGATGATCACATCGCCTAAAAGGGGTGAGACAAACTGGGTCTCCCCTTCATCCATGGCAAAGGAGAGAACATTGGTGGGAGCCTCCACTCCGCGATACTGAGTATTTAACCCCTTGATCTCCTCATCCGTCACGAAGGAGAGGGAGAGCTCTCGCTCATGTAATGCCAAGGCGTTTAAGATGACTCTCCCTTTCTCCTGTATCTCGCTCTGGGGAACCGGATGTCTCTCCTGCCGATTGTCGATTTGAATCTCCATTTTTTGCCTTTTGTCCATTCCCCGACTTCTCGGGATATTTGATGCGATGATGGTGAATGCCACTTAACACCACGTTAAAGCGTTTGGCCATGATGTGAAGATCCTTCAGGGTAATCTCACAATAGTCCAGCTGGCCCGAGGCGAATATCTTATTAATGAGATTCTGAACCAGCCCTTGGATCCGTGAGGGCGTCGGGTTATCTAAGGCCCGGGTGGCCGCCTCTAAAACATCGGACATCATGACGATGGCCGCCTCCACGGTCTGGGGTTTGGGACCGGGATAGCGAAAATTACCAGAGTTGACCGTCTCCCCAATGGCTTCTTTCTGGGCCTTGGCCTTCTCATAAAAGAACTCGATAATACTGGTACCATGATGCTGCTGAATGGTGTCCATAATGGTCTGGCCCAGACGATACTGCTTGGCGATCTCTATCCCCGATTTCACATGCCCCGTCAAGATCAAGGCGCTCATGGAGGGGGCCAATTTATCGTGACGGTTCTTCCCATCCGTCTGATTCTCGATAAAATACTGGGCCTTCTCAATTTTACCGATATCATGATAGTAGCCACACACCCGGGCAAGAAGCGGGTTGGCCCCAATCTCCGAGGCCACGGCATCGGCGAGGGTCCCCACAAGCACACTGTGGTTATAAGTCCCCGGTGCTTCGATCATCAATCGTCGTAATATGGGCTGGTCGAGGTTCGCCAGCTCCAGCAGCTTAATATCCGTGGTGTAATCGAACACCATCTCCACGAGGGGTGCAATACCCGCCGTCAGAATACCCGAGGCCAAGCCTCCGGTAAAGGCAAAGAGGGCACTCCAGAGGTAAAACTCCAGGGAGATATCATAGGCATAAGTGGCCACTGCCACAGCCAGCACGGCATTGAGAAGTCCCAACTTGGCGCCTGCCTTGATAAAGACCTTACGCTCCCGACAGATCTGCATCCAGTAAGCCGCCATGACAGAGCTTAAGAAGATATAGATAAAAATCGGAAACTGATTGGCGAAGAGAAAGGTGACCAGGGCAGAGAAAACGATGGAGAAGAAGAGGGCCGCCTCGATGCCCATAAAGAGGCAAACAGTCATGGCGCCTGCCGCCACGGGCATACCAAAATAGACAGATATGTCCTGGATATCGGCCTCTACCGTGGCACCGATGACTCCAGGTACCGATAAAGAGACCTTGGCCACAAAGAGAAAGGTGATGAGCACCATGGTGAGGAAGAGCATGTCTTTGTTACGATCGCTACCTCCGTCAATCTTGGGCCGATAGTGCGCCAGAAAAGAGACCACGAGAAACAGAGCCGTGAGCATGGCGATGCCTATGGTCCGTGAGAAGAGGTGACGATTTTTCGTCTGGGTCTGCAGCTCCCGGAGCTTCACCAGTTGGAGCTCGGTGACCCGCTCCCCCTCCCTAAGGATCATTTCCCCCACCTTCACCTTGAAGAGAACGGGTTTCACCTCTGCCACGGAACGCTTGGCCAGAATTTCGGTCTCACTGACGTTTAAGGTGACGTTGGGCTGAAGCATGCGCTGGGTAAAATCGACAATCAGGTTCAAGGCGTTGTAGTCGATAGCCACCGCCTCTTTTTTAAAGAGGGGGTCGGCCACGATCCTCACCATGGTCTGGGCCTGCTCCAGGCCATAGTACCCTTTCAGGTTTTTCGCAATGGAGGCCTCTTTACCATCCATGGCTCTCAGGATAATCCCCCGCTCTCCAAGGCGAAGGAGGAGCTCCTTATTCGCCACCACCCCGTTGGTCATGATCTCGGTATAGATCCTGGCGATGAGATCTTCAATGGTCGTGGCGAAGAGATGCTTTTCGAGAACCTGAAAGGCCCCGCGGCTTACCTCGATCCCTATCTTGTCCTGAAACTCTTGCTTTCGCAGCCATACCTCATCCATGGGAGTCGCCGCCGGTGTGGGCTCCACACCCGCCTCCACCGAAGGGTCGGAAAGGGGAGGGACCGGGGAACGGGTCAAGATGGCCCGGAAGGTGGCGAAGGCACTCTCCATATTGACCACCTGACGCGCCGCCATCTCTGTATTGTCATCGTAGACGGGGAGTGCCGACCGGATGGCCAACTTGCGACTGGCCTCCGTGGCCGCATCATCTTGAATAAAAAAATCCCGGGGTGCCTTGATGTTCTTTTCGGCAATGTCCCCCACGCGATAGGAGAATTTTGTCACAGAGAGATTGGGATAGATAATAAGGGTGAAAAGAAGGGTAATAACGGCCAGAAGAAGCCATAGAGCATGGCTGTTTCTGGTCAAAAATGCGCAGAAAAACTCGCGGACCGTGATCCGCTTATCCGAAGGAAGGTTCATCGTATGTCGCATACCTCTTTAAAGGACCTGTTCGGCGCGCCGGCGCTTGACAAGATCGTTCTTCTCATAGGCCGATATGATCTTCATCACCAGCTTATGACGGACCACATCCTCCTTGGCAAATTCCACAAAGGAGATGCCGGGGATACCCGTTAAAATTCCATGGGCCTCTTTGAGTCCCGGAACTTTTCCGTGGGGAAGATCTACCTGGGTCACGTCACCGGTGATCACCACCTTGGAGCTAAAACCGATACGGGTCAAGAACATCTTCATCTGCTCAGAGGTCGTATTCTGCGCCTCGTCGAGAATAATAAAGGCGTTATTAAGGGTCCGGCCCCGCATAAAGGCCAGGGGAGCCACCTCGATGACCCCCTGTTCCATAAGCTCGGCCACCTTTTCATGCCGAAGCATATCATGGAGTGCATCGTAGAGGGGCCGCAGGTAGGGGTCCACCTTCTCGGACAGATCACCGGGCAAAAAACCCAGAGACTCTCCCGCCTCAACGGCCGGACGCGTTAAGATAATACGGTTCACATGGCCACGGGTCAGGGATGCCACGGCCATGGCCATGGCGAGATAGGTCTTACCGGTACCCGCAGGACCGATGCCAAAGACGATATCATGGGCCCGTATGGCATCGATGTACGCTTTTTGATTAAGGCTCTTGGGTGTAATAGGACGTTTGGTGGCGGTGATGAAGACCGTATCCATAAAAATAGACTTCAGATCCACCGTGGGGTCACCGCTCACCGCCTTGATGGCGTGATCGATGTCATTCGAGTAGAGGGGCACCCCCTCCTTCACAAGGGAGTAGAGCTGATGCAATAAAACGATGGCCAACTTACGGGCCGCGGCGTCTCCCTGGAGAGTCACCAGATTGCCCCGGGCACCAATGGTGATGGCCAGAGCGTCTGCAATTTTGGTGAGATGCGCATTATTCTCACCGAACAGCTGCATCGCATACGTGTTGTTCGAAAACGACACCTCGCTCGTGCTGTTCTCCTCATTTCCTTGCATGTATATGCCTTCGCGGTGCCCGCCCGTACAGGACGGCCCCTTATGTATGGCCCGATCTTCAGGTGACCGAAAGGATAAAAACAAAAACGGCGGCATCGTCCCAAAATCCAAAGACGGACCAACCGTACGGAGTCCCCCGGAAACCATGCGATCAGGGGTATCTGCCCGAGAGTGAAAGCCATTTTGACAGTTATGCATTCTTAGCACACATGATTTGATGAATGCAAACCGAAACGTAACCCCCTCTAAACCATAGAAAAATGCCTTGACTCTATCGCTTTGCTTCTGTTAATCAAGCAGATTGACAGGTGTGAAGGACACACCATGCCATGGTATTTGGAAGCTTAAAGCCTGAGGACCAGGCACCGCTCACCGGGAGGGCTAAAGATGAACCCACTTGATATCACATTTTCTGTCATTATAGCCTTCTGCCTCATCCGAGGTGGCTTTCGGGGCATAGTCAAGGAGGCCTCGGCTATCATCGGAGTGTTCGGCGGATTTTTTGCCGCCTACACCTATTATCCCATGCTCGCCGAGAGACTCAGCCCCTTTATCAGCTCTGAGGCCTGGCTCAATATCATCAGCTTTCTCCTCATCTTCTGCATCATCTTCGCCGCCGTATCCGCCCTAGGCGTCGTGGTCAAGTACCTCTTAAAAGTCGTCTTCCTCGGCTGGGTGGACCGCCTCTGCGGCGCCGGATTCGGTCTCGTCAAAGGTGTACTCATCTCTGCCGTACTCCTCATGGTCTTTGCCACCTTCCTGGACACGGGCGCCCCCCTGGTCCGAGACTCAAAAACAGCCCCGTATATCACCACCGTATCGGAAGCGCTCTCCGGCTTTACCTCCAAGGATCTGCGCAAAGAGTTCACCGCCAAGATCGAACACGCACGCAAAAAATGGGACCCGCATTTTTAACCCCTTCGAGTCTCCCCCCTTTTTCCCAAGACTGACCCGTCGATCCACATCCGCCCTGCCCATGGGCCGGGCCCTCTTAATTATAAAGGCCAGAACCGTGAACGAAACACGCACACTCATCCAACGCCTTCGAGCCGAAGACGGCTGCCCCTGGGACCGCAAACAGAACCCTGCCTCCATGGTCCGTTACCTCATCGAAGAGGCCTATGAACTCCAGGAGGCGATCCATGGTGGGGAGCGGGAAGAGATCGCCGACGAACTGGGGGACACCTGGTTTCAGATGGTGTTTCTCATCCACCTCCTCGAAGAGAGCGAAAATCTCCCCTTTACCGAGGTGGCAATAGCCAATCGCCACAAGATGATTCGCCGCCACCCCCATGTATTCGGCGATGAAACCGCCGAGACCGTCGAGGCGGTGAACGCCCAATGGGCCGAGATTAAAAAAGGGGAGGGGGGAAAAAAAAAGGTCTCCCTTCTCGATACGGTCACCTCGGGAACCCCTCCCCTCATGCGGGCACGCGATGTATCACGGGTCACCGCCGAGGCAGGCTTTGACTGGGATGATATGGATGGAGTGATGGAGAAGGTGGGGGAGGAGTGGGAAGAGTTCACCGAGGCCCTGGACTCCGGAGACAAAAAAGCCGCCTCCATGGAGTTTGGCGACCTCCTCTTTACCCTGGTCAATGTGGCCCGCGTCGCCGGTATCGATACCGATGCGGCCCTGGCCGCCTCGGTGGCCAAATTTGAAAAACGCTACCGTCTCATGGAACAGCTTCTCGCCGAAAAAGGAGAGAGCCCCGATCGGCAACGCTCCTCCCAGGTGGATGCCATGTGGGACCGGGCCAAAGAGCAATTTTAACCCCTGGCCACCGATGAAGAGACCCTGGATTTCAAGGGGCATGCCCCTTCAACTACCCTATGGAGATGTGACACACTCATGATAGCCATCATCGATTATGAAGCCGGAAACCTCACCAGCGTCGAACGGGCCATTCGGTCCCTGGGTCGCGACTGTGTGGTGACCAGCGATGCCCAGACCATCCGCGATGCCGAGCGGGTGATCTTCCCCGGCGTGGGGCAGGCGGGCAGCGCCATGGCAAGCCTTGCACGTTCAGAACTGTCCACCGTTATCCGCGATGTCTACGCCTCAGGACGCCCCTTCATGGGCATCTGCCTCGGCACCCAGATCATCCTCTCCCATAGCGAGGAGTACGACACCGACTGCTTAAACCTCCTGGAGGGAGAGGTGAAAGCCTTCCCCCCACAGATGAAGGACAACGAGGGCTCACGGCTCAAGATTCCCCACATGGGCTGGAATCGTATCCACCCCGTGGGAAGCCACCCCATCCTCGAGGGGATCAGCGATGAGGATGAATTTTACTTTGTCCACAGCTACTACCCGGCACCGATACACCGAGAAGATGTCGTGGCCGAATGCACCTATGGATTCACCTTCCCCGTGATGCTGGGCCACAAAAACCTCATCTCCACCCAGTTTCACCCGGAAAAAAGCGGCAAGGCCGGACTTACAATCTTAGAGAATTTCTGCAGGTGGGAACCATGTTAAGCAGGCGCATCATCCCCTGTCTGGACGTGCGTGAGGGGCGCACCACAAAAGGTATCAAATTTAAGAACAACGTAGACATCGGTGATCCCGTGGAAATGGCAAAGCTCTACTACGAGCAGGGTGCCGACGAAATCGTCTTCTACGACATCACCGCCTCCCATGAGAAACGGGACATCATGATCGATGTGGTGCGCCGTGTGGCAGAGACCATCTTCATCCCCTTCTCCGTGGGCGGGGGGATCCGCACCGTGGAGGACATGCGGGCCGTCCTCCTGGCCGGAGCCGAGAAGGTCAGCGTCAACTCCGCCGCCGTGAAAAATCCAGAGATCATTCGCCACGGAGCCGAAGCCTTCGGAAACCAGTGCGTGGTCCTCGGCATGGATGTCAAACAGGTCGCGGTGAGCGAGACCATCCCTTCCGGGTATGAGATCGTCATCAACGGGGGACGAAAACACATGGGCATGGATGCGGTCCAGTGGGCCCTCAAAGCCCAAGAGCTGGGTGCCGGAGAGATCTGCCTCAACTCCATCGATGCCGATGGCATGAAGACAGGCTACGAGGTGACCCTCACCCGTCTCATCTCCGAGGCGGTGAGTATTCCCGTCATCGCCTCAGGGGGTGCCGGAAAACCCGAACACCTCCGGGAGGTCTTGACCGAAGGCAAAGCCGATGCCGCCCTCATCGCCTCCATGGTCCACTACGGGGACTATACCGTCCCCGGGATCAAGAGCTACCTCCACGAGGCGGGCGTCAAGGTGAGAAACCGCTGGTAAGGGGCCAATGATCCATGCCCAAAAAATTATAGGCCCAAGAGAGTCGTTTCAACGACTCACTTGGGCCTATTTTTTTTACAAAAATCACCCACCGACGAAGTCGGCGTACCCATTTTTTAACGTGGCGTCACTATTTGAGAGGATGAGTAGCGACCGTCTCAAAAGAACTGGCATTCTATGGTCAAAGTGACCAGAAAAAAGGCCTCCGGCGGCGAGGGTGGCGAGGGTGGCGAGGGTGGCGAGGCCACTTAGGCAAAAACACCCCGAAAGCAAGTAACCGTTGCACTTTGCCCCTCGTCCCCCTAAGACAAATCACAGCGGTATTCCCATGAAATTCGGATGTTTATTTTCTTACCAGAGTCCTAAGGTATTATGGTGGGGTGCAAACGGCTAAAATAGACGTTTTTCCGATTAAATCGACACGCCCGGCCAGGAGATAAATCCCCAGGACCCCGTCATGGTCACTATTAAATCCTATTTGGCAACCTTTTGTAAAAGGTTGGCCCCCGGCAGGGCCACCGGAGGTGCGCTTTCACCGCACGACCTTCTATGGTTAAAGTGGATTTAAAAACCGATTCCCGGCAGAGGCATCAATCATTACGATCATTTATAGGTAATCGCCCCGTCTGAACTTCACCGATTCGATGCCGGCCAGGGTGGCACTCTGTTCGGCGAGTTCTCGAATCCGCGGATCGGGCTCATCGGCCAAGGATGCGGAGAGCTCCGTGGCCATAGAACCCAGCGCCTCCACCAGGGACCCGATCTCTTTAAGGGGCACATCCGCGTCCCCCATCTTCTGAGAATAATCCTCCAACACGCCGAGAAGGGCTGCGGTGCGTTGTGCCGTGGGTGATGCCACCCGGGAGGCCATGGCCGGCATGGTGGCCCGGATCTCTCCTAAGGGGGCCGCTGCCTGCACGGATCCGGAAGATAAGGGAGAGATACCTCCGGGCGGGAGATGCTTGGCCTGGGTCGCCCGGGTTAAGGCCTCATCAAAGGAGGCCCCCCCTTGACCGGATGTGCCCGCCGTGCCCACAGGCACCCTGGATGCCGTGGGCCCCAGGGCTTGCGTAGAGTGAAGTTTCATGGTGGACTCCTCTGGGATGGGATCTATCGGTGCCGGATGCATGAGGGCCTCTGCCCTGCAGAGATCCATGGAAAGCACCCGTTCCGGTACACGTATCAATCACACGCCCCATCGCATTGATCTGTATGCCACGCCCGGTTATCACCGGGCAAGGCCTTCCACCCATGGCTTATTTCAAAATATATGCCACACCACGAACAAAGATAATAATGTCACAAAAGCCCTTGATAACAAAGGCGCTTGATATCAGCCCCAAATAAAAAAGCACCTAAACATATGGGAAAATTTTTCCCGTCGGTGCCTTCTCTTCCCCCCTAAAATGGATACCCCGCCCTCTTTTTACACGTACTCATCAATGGCAGAGGCGATGATCTTATCGGCCACCTTATCGGCAGGCACGGCATAACGCCCCGCCTTCACTTCATTTCGAAGGGACTCCACCTTTTCGGTACGAATATCCGGTGTATTCATGACCGCATCACGAGCGATCTGCATATCCCGGGAATCTCTGGAAAGGGTGACCTTATCACCAGAGGAGCGCTCCGCACCCTTGGGTGACTCCCCCGGTTTCACCGGCGTGGTTTCAGACACCTCTCTCATATAGAGTTGCCGCCCATAATTGGCGTTTGAGTCAGAGATTTTCATGGCTATCCTCCAGATAGGATGTTCCCTCATCATGGGTACCGGTGTTCACAAGGGCCCGCCCCTGAGAAGGCGCCAACCCATTGCTTCCCACAGAGAGGGTACTGGTGGTCTTTTCGTTGTCCTCACCGATATAGTTATAAACGAACTGACCGTTTTTCCTGCGCTCCACCTCAGGATCTCGCCCTTTCTCCTGGCGGCTGTGAGCGGCAACGGTGGCCCCCTTATTGACGGAGGCATCGGGGGTTGTCAGACGGTTAATGATATCTGAAGCCACCTTATCGATGACGGCTTTGCGCTTACCCTCCGGCGATAAGGTAATCTTATCATGCGCCGGAGCCTTGTCAAGACCGAGATCTTTCTGATGATTCAATGCTTTACCCTGGCTTACCTGCTTGCTGTAAACCTTTAAAACATTGTTAATCTGGTATGACGGTACATGCATGATATCTTTCTCCTTAATCTTGCCATCGGCAAAAGTTGCCACAACATTAAGGAAAAAAGAGAGGGGATAAAAAAAAGAGCCGTCACCCACCCTTTTGAGGCGCACTTTATGAAAAAACAACGCCCCTTACCTTCACAATCCTGAATCTAAACAGGACGTGTCAGCAGGTAACGCCGAATAAAATGCCGGTGACTCTGAAACGCGATTTCAGGCAAGGCCTCCAGGGAAAAAAAACGCGCCTCATCGGCATCGTCTCCCGCCACAGGCGCCCCCTCCCAATGGTGCACTAAAAAGCCCATGAGAAGAACCGTACCATAATCGGGATGGGCGTTTGTGGTCACCCCAAGGAGGGTCTCTATACGCCCACAGATACCCGCCTCCTCATGAAGCTCTCTCATGGCCGCCTCTTCCGGAGATTCATGAAGTTCCATAAACCCCCCGGGAAGGCACCACATCCCCTTCTTGGGGGGAATATTACGCTTCACGAGAAGCACCTCCGTCCCCTCATCCATGACCACCACGCAGGAGGCGGGGACGGGATTTTCATAGTGGGGTGAGGCGCAGGCGTCGCAGTAGAGTCGATGACGCCCCTCCACAAACTGCCGGGAGAGGGGCCCTCCACAAAAGGGGCAGTACTTTTTTTCTCTGGGGGGGGGATATGAATGGGTCAGACTGGATTCAAGGGGCATGGCTCCTCCAAGGCAGGGGGTAATCAATAAAAAAGCGGCCCAGATTCACCGGGCCGCCCTAAAAAACATCAACATCCCATCACGGGCTTATTCGTCGAAATCCCCCTCGGGTCCTTTATCGGTGGTGATAAGGGCTGCTTTGGCCCGAATTTTCGCTTCGGTCCACTCGGCCTTGTCCTCTTTCACCGTGGTTTTGGGTCCGGGATTATACGAGCCCACCTCGAGGATATCCTCGATGCATAGGGTACCGGTACCTTCGGCGTTAAACACCTCGGTCAATAGGGTGTAGGTAAACGTCTCCACACGCTTGGCCATACGCTCACGGACCTCTCGGGACTGGGCCAGAATCTTATTTTCAAAAGGCAGGTTCAGCTTCTTAAAGTTACTCCCCTTGATCCCTTTCTCATCGGCCCACGCCTTCATCTCCAGCCAGAGCTCTTCGCTCAGCCCCTCCCCTTTGATCTTAATGAGATCGCCGTTTGCATCCATCACCGCATTGCCGAATTCATTGACCTCCATACCCCAAGAGAGGAGCTGGAGGGCCGTGGCCACGTTGGCCTTGGTGGTGGTGGTCTTTGCCGCAATGCCTCGGAGGCGATCCGAATCATTGCCACTGGTGCCATGCTGGGCTCCTGAGACTTCGTAAGGGGCCAGAGCCTTGTGGATCTCTTCGGTCAGTGCCACGTTGATACCCGAGCCACTCGCCTCGATGCCGTGGGTGGTTCCGTTGTTCAGAGCAATCCAGTCGGCATGGATATTGTGGGCGTTGAGCCCTTGAATCAAAAACAGGGCCTCGGCGGCCGACGAGAGCCCCTCGGCGCCTTTAATTTCACCGACCTCGGTCTCAAGACCTGCCCATTCGGGAATAAAAGGGCTGATGGCAATATTGGCGAGAAGGTTTTCATCATCGGGCTGATGAGAGGCATCGATGGCGATGGAGGTAATGCCCGCATCGAAGATGGAGGGAATCTCCACCTTGGCCGCCTCCAGATCTTCCGGGGTCTTCAGGGCGTAGTGGTCGGTATGGATGGCCACGGGAACGGTGACGCCCAATTCGTTCATCACCGCATCCACCTGCCTCGCCATATTCCAGAGACTGGTGGGACAGTATGCATTGGCACCGCCTTCAGACTTGGCGATCTCGATAATAATGGCGGCATCGGCACGCTGAGCCGCAGCGAGAACGCCACGGATGACAAGATGGCTACGCCCATTGGCCGCAATGGTCATGGCGCCACCCTTCTTTCGCATGGCACGATCAATATAACGTCCACTGACCAACAGAGCTCGGGAGTTGGGAAAGAGTGTGGCTACTGTGGGGGGACGGCCAATTTTGAGTGCGCTATCAAAGTCAGACATGGGCTCTCTTCTTCTCCTTGAAAAAGTATATTAGGGACCTAAGTGCCCCTCTCGTTGCGGTTGAAAAACATGTAAAAAGCCGATACTGCCAACGTTTTACGCTTATTCATCTATATTAAACAAGCGCATCGTCACTCCAGTAAAAAAGCCTGTCGTGCCTCCACAACAGAACAAACTGACTTTTTACGAACGCAATATATTTTAATATTGTAAAGCAATTGTAAAGAAAAAAACAGCGGAAGATCATTGACCCCCATCCTCTTTTCAATACTATTTCAGCAAACTAGGACACACCGCACCTTGACTTTTGAATACACAATGGCATAGGTGTTTTGAATCCACGTCGATAAACGGGCGCAGAGACCATGCCACCCGTTAATGTCGCCCTTTGCCCCGGAGGCCCCATGATACAACCCGTCCGATATGCCCTGATCACTCTTACAGCCATCGTCCTTGGGGTCGGCACCCCCCTTATATCTCCGCCCCTTTCCGCAGAGGTCTCTGCCCCGCTCCCCCAGGAGGCCCCCTCCCGTAAACTTGAGAATCTCACCAACCTCATCGCCACCATCGCCCAGGTAAAAAATGAACTCGCAGACGATCAACGGGCCCTGGCAAGCCCCGCGTCCCTGGGGAAAGAGGCGTGGTACCGAAATCGTATCGACCGGCTCACCATACGACTGACCGCCCTGGAAGAGGGGTTCGAGCAACTGGCCACGGGGGTGGATAAGCCCGCCATCCAATCGGGTAAAAAAAAGGAGAGTTTCCAGTGGAGCAACGAACTCACGGAGCTTTTGGCCCCCCTCATCCGAGAGATGAAGCATATAACGGCCAGACCCCGGGAAATTCAGGGACTCCGCAACACCTTGGAGGTGTATAATGGGGAGTTACACCAAGCCCAAAGGGCCCTGACCAACATCGCCAACCTCCAGATGCATTCGGGACTGACGGACTCTCTCAGCGAGCATTTAGAGGCCCTCACCTCAAAATGGCGTTACCGCCACCAAGAGCTCACCTCCCTTAAGGGACTCGTCGAGTTGAAGCTCGACGAGAAAAAAAAGGGAAAACGGAGCCTCTCAGAATCCATACAGGACTTCACCCGTCTCTTCTTCAAGAGTCGGGGACGAAATTTGCTCACGGTCCTTGGCGTCATATTCGGCATCCTCTTTGGCATGAGCAAACTCCGGGGAGTAATTCAGAGACACAGCCATACCCACAAACACGCCCAGACCATCTATACCCGGGTCTTTGACCTCTCTTACCTCATCGTCACCCTCATACTCGCCCTACTGGCCACCGTCGCCACCCTCTACCTGGTGAGTGACTGGGTTCTCCTCTCCATCGTGCTGATCTTCATCCTCGGCCTCCTCTGGGCCTCCAAGGAGGCGATCCCCAGGGTGTGGGGACAGGGCCGCATGCTCCTCAATCTGGGGACGGTACGTGAAGGGGAGCGTATCATCTACCAGGGGGTCCCTTACCGGGTCACCCACATTAACCTCCACTCTGAACTAAACAACGAGGCGCTCCAGGGGGGCCTCTTGCGTCTGCCCCTAAACGACCTATTCACCCTGCGATCTCGACCGTGCCACCCCGATGAGCCCTGGTTTCCCTCACGATGCGGAGACTGGGTGCTGCTATCCGATGCCACCCATGCCGAAGTGACGGTTCAGAGTCCTGAATTCATCGGCCTGCGCCTCCTGGGTGGAGCCGTCAAGCACTTGCCTCCATCCGCCTTCCTCGCCATGGCTCCCACCAACCTCTCCGGGGGATTCCGCCTGGAATCCCATTTCCGCCTTGCCCTCACCCACCGAAACGGGGCCACCACCGCCCTTCCCGACCAACTGGCCACAGGCCTTCGCACACGCCTCGCCGCCACATCCTGGGGGCTAAAAGCGCTTCAGGTCTGCTATCGGCGCACCCTCCCCTCCTTCTTAGAGCTCACGATTCTCGCCGATTTTCCCGGCGGCTGCGCCAAGGACCACCCCCTCATCCGCATGGCCCTGGAGCAGTTCTGTTTAGAGACCGCCCAGGAGTGGGGCTGGGAACTTCCCACCCACCGCATGGCGGTACAGGTGCAGGGGCAAGAAAAAGGGGGCCTTCGAAGGTAAGGGGCAAAAAAAGCCACCCGGCCGGGGGGCTTTTTCATCCCTTCTCTTACATACACCTAACCAATCATAATATCCTCTTCGGCCCATCGAAGGGGGGGGGATTGTTCCCGGCTGATGGCCACGGCCACGACCATGGGGCCGATACGCCCCACAAGCATCAAGACGGTGACACAGAGACGGCCCACAGTGGAGAGGGTGGGGGTTACCCCCATGGAGAGCCCCACGGTGCCAAAGGCACTGATGCTTTCGAAGAGAAGTTCGATAAAGCGACCTCGACTCTCTAAGTGGGTGAGCATTCCCATTTCACTGGAGAGGAGCACCAAGGTCCCCAGGATCACCACGAGAAAGGCCATCATCATGAGATGGGTGGCCTTCTCCACACTCTTATCGGGAATGGTACGAGAAAAGGCGTCAACATGGTCGGCCCCTTTAAACCGGCTCCGCCCCATGAAGAATAGGGTGGCGATGGTGGTGGTTTTCACCCCGCCACCGCAGGAGCCTGGAGAGGCTCCGATAAACATAAAGATCATGGAGAGAAAAAGGGTCCCGTTGGTCATGGCACTAAAATCGAGGGTATTGAATCCCGCCGTGCGAAGGGTCACCGATTGAAAGAAGGCTGCCACCCCTTTTTCCATAAGGGGCAACCCTTTCAAGGTGTTGTGCCACTCCAAAAAGAGGGTGATAAGGGTACCGGATAAGAGGAGGAGTAGTGAGGTGGTGACCACCAGACGCGTATGGAGACTCATCCGCGCCCATCGCCACCGCCTGCCGGGGCCCACCTCCCCGGTGAGTTCCGAGATCACCAAAAAACCCAGTCCCCCAGCGATAATGAGAAATGAGACGGTGCCATTGACGAGAAGATCCCCCCGAAACTGGGTCAGGCTGTCGGGATAGAGGGCAAATCCAGCATTACAAAAGGCACTGACGCTGTGAAAGAGAGAGAGCCACACAGCCTGGCTCAGGGAGGGCGTCCCGGGATAAAACCGACAGAAGAGAAGAAGTGCCCCCAGCAGTTCTATAGCCACGGTCACCTGGATAACCGCCCGCAAGATGGAGGAGGGGTGTTTTTTCCCGCTGTGGGTGAAGCTGTCCTGGATAATCAGGTTCCCGGCAAATCCTACACGCCCTCGGGTGCCCAGGATCAACAGGGTGGAGAGGGTCATGATGCCGAGCCCCCCCAGCTGGATCAAGGCCAGGAGCACACCCTGGCCGAAGGGAGTCAGGGTCTCGGCCACGTCCAGCACCGACAGTCCCGTGACACAGCCTGCCGATGTGGCGGTAAACAAGGCGTCCACAAAGGGAATCGTCCCCGTACGCGACGACGCGGGAAGCATCAGCAGCAGGGTGCCGAATGCGATCATGGTCATAAAGGAGAAAAGGAGGAGTCGCGCAGGCGACTGCTTTCGAATCACAGCTGTCCACTGGTGGGTAATAGGCTTCATGCCCCTTTACCTACCAGAGTGGGGAAATCATGGCAATTGGCACCTGACCCCAGTCAAAAACTTTGGAAAAACGTGCCTTCGGCGGCGAGGTGTGCCACCTCGAAAGCTGGTTGCGGAGGCTCTTTTATCC
>JABXKT010000256.1 GCA_013619155.1 Desulfobacteraceae bacterium | reverse complement strand
GTCAATTTCTGTCAACAGCATACGCATATGCCCTCTTTCCGCCTCGGCCATGGCATAAAAAAACAGGGCATCCTCCCCTTTCATACTCATAGCAATGCCGCGGTATATCTCATAAGCGGTCATCTCCATATCCAGGGCCATCTCAAAGAGAGTCTTCCAGTGAACCCTGCCCTTCTCCAGGCATCCAAAGAGGTTAGAAAGAGTCTCTCCCCCTTCAGTTAGAGTCCCGCTTAAGGTATTAATCAAGACCATACGATCTGATACCTGGGGGGTCATACGCTTTAAATAGGTATAAATCACATTCATATGAGAGTGTTCTAAGGTGGCAAGGTGCCTCACCACGGCCACGGGGCCGACCCCTCCCATGAGGGGTTCTAGTCGCTGATAAAACTGCCATGCCCCCTTCTCCAGATTCAACGCCGCCATGAGCATCTCATTTAAATTCCCACTCTGCGGGATAAGATGAATTTTAGGCAGACCGTAGGCCAGACGCCCCATAAAGGCATCCAGACCGCCCATCAGATTATAGACCGCCCCTTCCGGAGAAAAATTGGCCTCATAAATGAGTGCCACGGCCAGGGACTTGGCACCACGCTCGCAGACAAAAACTGTCTCATGCATCGGATCCAGTTCTAAAGCCCGCTCCTTGATGGAGAGGGCAGGAATAGAGACCGAACCGGGTATGTGCGCCTCTACAAACGCCTCATGGGTTCGCACATCCACAATCGTTACCCGCTTTGCTGAACGCTGCGCCAAGAATCCGACCAATTCATCGGGCCATAATTGTTTCATATCACCGCCTTGAATATCCAATCAAAACAGGGCCTCCAGCATCAGGAATGGCAAAAAAAGACCCGTCATTTTACCATCGGAAACTTTTTTTACTAAACGATAACCATAGTAAGGGCCTGCGCAAAAATAAAATATACAACAAGCGATGCCTCCGGCGGCAAGGTGAGCCACCTTGAAGGCAATTTGCCGCAGCGTTTCAACCCTCGTTCCTCGGGTCAAATCACAGCGGCATTTTTCTTAAACTTACGCATTTATTTTTTGCCTGAGACCTAAGGTCATGATATCAATCATTACACCGGATGAAATCAATTCAAATAAAACGGTTCATGAGTTCATTTAGGACGGAATCGACATTATCAGGAGTTATAGCATATTGCTGGCATGTCTCCTTCACCCGTTTCATATGAGCCGATCCCTTCATGCCTCCAAGGCCATGAAATAACCCCAGCCTTCGCCCGACCTGATAATGCATCTTTGCCACGGGATCCATGGCAAGAAATTCCCGAATTTTATCACACATCCCCTCTTTATCGTCGGGGAAATGCCCCTCCACATCTTGAAACAAATTTAAGATATGATCGCTGGCAAGGGTACTGGTGATCTCTCCTAAAGACTCTATAAAGAGCAAGATCTCCTCGACGACGGCCACATCAGTCATCTTTTTAAAACGTCCATTTTTCCATTCGGTAAAGAGCTCGGTGTGTCCCGGAATCGCAAGGGTACGCAGACGAATATAGTCAGGATTAATTTGGTTCAAGGCATCGGCCGTCTCCAAGGCGTGCTCCCGAGAGAAAATAGTCCCGCCCAGACCCGGCATCACATACTCAGAGAGTTCCATACCGGCACGTTTCACCTTCTGACCGGCCATAATGTGCTCCGCCTTGGTCACCCCTTTCTTCACCATTTTAAGGACAGCATCCGAACCAGACTCCATACCAATATGAATCCGGTTCAGCCCTGCCCCAGACATTTGAGCCAAATGCTCATCACTGATCCTGGCAAGAGTATGGGACCGAGCGTATGAGGTGATCCGATACTCCCAGGGAAATTTTTCTCGCATATACAAAAGAACCTGAATCAGATCCTCGGGTTTAAGAATCAGACTATTGGCATCTTGAAGAAAAACCGAAGTCATCCGCCCCCGGGTCCAGTTCACGGCCGCCTGAAATGCGGGCATCTCCCCTGATATGACCATCGCCTGAACCATCTCAATATCGATAGCGGTAATCCGGCTATTTTTTTTTAATATATCATAAAGGGGAAGGGCATACCGCGCCACGGCATCAATATCTTTCATCACATCAGCCACCGGTCTCAGAGAAAAAGTCTCTCCCTTGTACACGGGACAGAAGGTACATCGATTCCATGGACAATTGCGAGATACTCGGATCAAAAGACTTAACGCCTCACTCGGCGGACGGATCGGTCCCTGCTCAAATCCTTTATAATCACAAATTTTGGTCATAAAATCCCCACTTTTAAATACATAAGCATCATTTAAAATCTATGAATAGACATCTACGCAAAAAATACAATGAGTTAAATAGTTAAGATACAAGAACACTCTATGATAAAAATGGGGGTAAAAAAAGGGATAGGGCCTGCGCAAAAATAAAACAGACAAAAAGCGATGCCTCCGGCGGCAAGGTGAGCCACCTTGAAAGCGGGTTGCCGCAACGCTTTAACCCTCGTTCCTCGGGTCAAATCACAGCGGCATTTTTCTTAAACTTGTGCATTTATTTTTTGCCTGAGCCCTTACCTGCGGTGGCAATCCTTTATAGAACAGACAAACCTGCTTCGCGTAATGCCTTAATTGGCGAATGCCACAGCATGATTCCACTTCACCAAAACAAAAAGGGCCTTGATTATTTTATCATCAAGGCCCTTATAAAAAAATTCCGGCGGCGACCTACTCGAAACGCTCTGCTGTCCGTGCGAGGACCATCGGCGCAGATAAGCTTACCATCTTACATACATTCAGCACCCTTTTGAACGCTCTGCTGCCCGTGCGAGGACCATCGGCGCAGATAAGCTTACCATCTTACTTAAAACTGGCCGTGTTCGGGATGGGAACGGGTGTGACCTTATGGCGCAATTACACAAACAAAAAAAGGGCCTTGATGATTTGATCATCAAGGCCCTTATAAAAAAGATTCCGGCGGCGACCTACTCTCCCACACAGCTGCCCGTGCAGTACCATCGGCGCAGATAAGCTTAACTGCCGTGTTCGGGATGGGAACGGGTGTGACCTTATCGCAATCACCACCGAAAAACTGTATAATCTGTTTTTCAGTTGGATGTATGTCAAATGTTCATCTGACATGCTCTCACTAAATTTCAAAGATATTGCTTTGCAGTACCATCGGCGCAGACAAGCAGGCCTTATCTTATGAGATGGCCGTATCCGGAATCGCAACAGATATGCCCCTGTCGCAATCACCACCGAAAAACTGTATAATCTGTTTTTCAGTTGGATAAATGCCAGATTGACTCCTGACACTCTCTCACTAAATTTCAAAAATATTACATTGCAATACTATCGGCGCAGACAAGCAAGCCTTATCTTATAATATGGCCGTGTCCGGAATCGCAACAAGTGTGACCTTATCGCAATCACCACCGAAAAACTGGTTATGCAATTTTTCGATTCATTCAATCAGGATATACATTCAATAAAGCACTCAGAATTTATGAAGTAAAATTGTGGCTAAGCCTCACGACCAATTAGTACCGGTAAGCTGAACACATTACTGTGCTTACACATCCGGCCTATCAACCTCGTAGTCTTCGAGGGGTCTTCAGTTGACTAATGTCAAAGGGATATCTAATCTTGAAGGAGGTTTCCCGCTTAGA
>JABXKT010000255.1 GCA_013619155.1 Desulfobacteraceae bacterium | reverse complement strand
GCCTTGGGGCGGGGCACGGTGGTGACCATGGGGTTTTCGGGGGAAGGGGGTGTCCATGAGTGATGATGGCCATGAATCCGAATGTTACGTTTGCTTCGATACCGAGCGGTGCAATGGGTGTACCCGGTGTGTGAGACGATGTCCCACCAAAGCCCTTCGCGTCCGTCATGGAAAGGTGGTTCAGAGGCGCGACGCCTGTATCGGATGTGGCAACTGCCTGCGTGCCTGCCCTCAAGGGGCTGTGCGGGCCGCCTCCATAGAACTTGCCTTCCTGAAGCAGAGCCCCATCTCTGTGGCCCTGGTCACCCCCGTTCTCTATACCCAGTTTCCGGGCGTCCTCCCCCGGGATATATTGCAAGGGCTAAAGCGCCTTGGTTTTACCCACGCCGTGGATATGTCCTATTTCTTTGATACCTTTCAATGCGCCACCAAAGAGTTTGTCCAGGAGAATCGTACCACGGGCAAGGTGCCCTGGCCCCTTCTCTCGCCCATATGCCCGGTGGTATTGAGGCTGATTAAGAGTCGCTTTCCCCAGCTGATCCCACATATCCATCCCATCGAACGTCCCGTGGCCATGATGGCCGACGAGGTGACGCGAATATTGAGTCAGCATTACGGGGTCGATGAGGGGGAGATCAGCCTCTGTTATATAAACCCCTGCCCCACAAAAAAAGGCATCGATCCAAAAATATCGGAACCGCACTTTACCAATGGGGGCCCATACGCTATGGGTATTCGAGATATTTATACCCAATTGGCCCGGGAGGTATCCCATGTGCGTACTAGCGAATCCTTGCCTGGGGCATCGGCCGGTTACGCCTTCGAGCAGTGCACCTCCGGAGAGGGGTTTATCTGGGGCATGAGCGGCGGGGAGACTCGGGTGTGCAATATCGAAAAATCGCTGTCGGTCTCCGGCCTCGATGAGACGGTGCGCATGCTGGAGAAGATCGAGATGGGTCTCTTCCGGGAGATCGAGTATCTGGAGTTTCGCGCCTGCACCGAGGGGTGTATCGGCGGTGCGCTCACCGCCATTGACAAATATCTGGCCAAGAGTGCCTCCCAGCAGATGGTGAGGATCTTGGGGACGGGGCGGTGCACGAACCCCGATCATATTCTTCCCCTCTTCGACAAGTCGTGGTTCTTCTCCGAGGCCTCCGGGTGTGCCTCGGTCACGGACCATGTCTATACCCCCCGGCCCTTGACCATTGATGAGATGATGAAGATAGATGCATTGGTTCATTTGATCAATGGCCAGGATTGCGCCGCCTGTGGGGCACCGGATTGTCGTACCTTTGCAGAGGATGTGGTGCGGGGTGAGGCGTCTGTGGATGCGTGTCTCATACTTCGGGCCAAGGGAATTACAGGAGAAAAGGCAATGGACTATATCAACAGTAAGGAGTGCGGGCATGCGTGTCAGGGATTTAGTTGAACACTATGGCCTTGGTGTGGAAGCCGGGGCCAAAGGGTTGGATCGCATGGTGAGTTCCGGGTATTGCGGCGATCTTCTCAGTGAAGTGATCTCCCATGCGGGAAACGGTTCTGTCTGGATCACCGTCCAGGGCCACCAAAATATTGTGGCGGTGGCTATTTTGCGAGATCTTGCCGCCGTGATCATCGCCTCGGGAAATCGACCCGATGAGGCGACCTGTGAAAAGGCGGAGAGGGAGGGGATTCCTCTACTCACCTTTCCGGGCACGACCTATGATCTGGTGGGAAAGCTCTTTACCGCGGGCCTTGTCTCCTCATGAAGCGCTTCTGTGCCGATCTTCATGTGCACACCTGTTTGTCTCCGTGTGGGGATCTCTCCATGGATCCCAGGGAGGTCGTGGAACGAGCCCTCTTGCGAGGTGTGGAGCTTATGGCCATCTGTGATCACAACAGCACCGGCAATTGCGCCGCCGTCATGGAGGCCGCCCGGGGGAAGGCCCTTTGTGTGCTTCCCGGCTGTGAGATCTGCACCGCCGAAGAGATTCATCTCTTGGCGCTGTTTGAAGATATGGCCGGGGCCCACGGGGTCCAGGGGTACCTGGACGCGCATCTCACCGGGGTCAATGCCCCCGAAATTTTCGGTTATCAGATCGAGGCCGATGCCCAGGGCTGTTTTACGGCCGAGTGCACCGATTTTCTTATAGGGGCCCTGGATGAGGGGGTGGAGGCCGTGGCCGAGGCGGTGAAGGACCATGGGGGAGTGGTGATCTGCGCCCATATCGATCGACGGAGTTTTTCGGTGATCTCTCAACTGGGGTTTATGCCGGTCGATCTTGTGCCCGATGCTGTGGAGATGACCCTGCCTGGCATTCAAGGGGGATTTCCTCAAAGTCATGCCGCCGGGTTTCCCGTGATCACCGCCTCAGACGCCCATTTTCCGTGGGATGTGGGGCGCTGGACCACCATCTTTAAGATGAATGATCCCTCGTTTCATGAGCTTGCCCTGGCCCTATCTGGTAGCGAGGGGCGAGGGGTGGCCGGTTATGAGGAACGCAGCGATGCCGGTGTTATCTGGAGTTCTCTATGAAGGAGCTCTCACTGCACATCCTCGATGTGGTGGAAAATGGCATCACCGCCGGAGCCACTCTCATTACCCTGACGGTCAACGAATCCCCTCGGCGTGATATTCTTGCCCTGGTTATCTCCGATAACGGTAAGGGGCTGAGTCTGGCGCAGCAGGACCGGGTGACGGACCCTTTTTACACGACCCGCACCACCCGACGTGTGGGTATGGGGCTCTCCCTTTTAAAGGCCGCTGCCGAGCGATGCGCCGGGCGTTTCTCCTTCTCCTCCCAGGAGGGACAAGGATCCCGGGTCTTCAGCTCGTTTCTCTACCACCATATTGATCGGGCCCCCTTAGGGGATATGGCCATGACTCTGTCGGTGCTCATGGCGGGGTATCCGGATGTGGATTTTTTCTATCGCCATTTGTACAATGGCCGTACCTTTACCTTCGATACGCGCGAAATCCGTGGTGTGCTGGGCGAGGTCTCCTTGAGTGAACCGGCGGTTATTCAGTACCTCAAGGCGGGTATTAAAGAGGAACTCCAGAGAATAAGGGGGGGCGGGGAGGCTCTTTAG
>JABXKT010000254.1 GCA_013619155.1 Desulfobacteraceae bacterium | reverse complement strand
GGGCGGTGCGGGAGGGTGCCGGTCAAGTGAAAGGAACCACAAGGGGGCTCCTAATCTTTAGGGACCATAGAGGAAGGGCCGCATGGCACCCTCTTGAGGTTTTTCATCCATGAGATGTAAAGGGGCTAAGCGGCAGATTTTTCTTTAAATAAAGACGTGTTGAATCCCACCCACAAAATTCTCATCGCGTCATCAACATTTTAAGAATAGGGGCCATGGCCCCTATTTACTATTCAATGATTGCGTCCAGCCACTCAGCTTAGATGCGTCGCTTTACCTTGAGGGCGATAGCGCCGACACTTAGGAAAGCGACACCCATGAGCACCAAGGTCACCGGCCAGCCCAGGGAATTCGCAAAATGTTCTGCAGAGTAATACGCAATGAAGCCAAGCATCGCAATGACAGTGGTCAACAACAGAGCCCGGCTTTCCAATACGACGCAGGCATAAAGGACGGAGGCGGTTACCGCGAGATAAATCAGCTCGAAGGGGGTGTTCTGAACGAGATCGAACAAGCCCGCGTACGCCATCAACGAACCCACAAAATAAGCGAGGGCAATGAGGCGAGGATACCGCTCGGATTTATGCAGTCCATACGCCGTCAGCATCACGCTTACGCCGATAATCAGACGTGCCCAGTTGCCAGACGTGAACATCGCGATGCGATCGAACAAGCCGCTGTTCAGCCAGCAGACCCCAATCAACAATGCGGGTTCCGCAAGAATTCGGTGAGGTGTCTTCGTAAGGGCCGTACCAACCAGGAACACCGAGGCGCCCAGAACAATGGCGATGGTGGCCATCTCGAGTCCGAGTAAGTCGAGGCCCACATGCATAAATCCATACACAAAAAACAACGAGGTAAACGCCAGCACCGTGTGCCGGTATTTAGCGAACAATGCGCCCTGGTGTAAGGTCATGACACCGAACACAAAAAGTGTGGCGGCCCGCCAGTTGCTGCTGGCCGGATACATTTCATCGAGGAGTACGTACCAGCCACCGGTCATCATAAACACGCTGGCGAGGGTCAACGGCAGAACGAGCCTGGGGTAACGTTGCTCGTGCAGCGCGGCAACCAGCACGATGAGCAGAGCGTAGCCCGTACCCAGAGTCACCAGCACCCTCATGGTACTGCCCATGGTCTCCCAGAAAGTCTCGATGTAGGTGCCAACACCCGCTAAAATAAAAATTGCGCCGAGGTAAATAAAGAGGGTCCTGGCGATGTCCCCTTTGCTACGCTTACCCAACGAATCCTGGGCAGAAGCCGGGGCATGAAATGTGGCGTCGACCTCGGCCGGCACAATATCGTAGGTGGTCATCAGTTGTTTGATCTGCTTCAGCGCGCCGGGTTTGTCGCTTACGCTCGACAAACCAAGTGTGGCGGCCACCAGGGGCCAGCCCCAGATACCGCCGCCGATAAGCAGCAGAATGATGATTAAAACCAGCAGCGAAATCATGGCGACACCACCCAGCCGATAAATCGGATATTTTGACGGTAATAATAGTTGTCGGCATTCGGCAGACGGACGCTACGGCCATCTTTTGAAAGCGTCGCCTGATGGCGATACCGCGACGAATAAAACAGACCGCCGAAAACGTTGCCCGAGGAGCGATGCCTACCGGTACTGAACTCGTATCCATCCGGTGCGATGCTGGATGAGTCCACGGCCAGCCCATTAAGATCGGGAAGATCTATCGGAGTCGATATCAAAAGATCGCGGGATTCGGCACTTTTTTCGCCGACCGAGGTCAGAGTCGGCGGCAGTATGATGGCGATCTCCTGCACGGCACCGGTTTTCGAGTGATAGCGCCACAGACGCGGTATGTTCCCACCTTCAGCCATGCCTCGGTAGCCGACCCGCACCGTCTGGTCTACGACGGATATCTGCACGCCTTTCTGGCCATTGTAATATCCAGTTGCGTAAAGCACGTCATGCTGCGGTGGATCCACCAGAAGAGTTGGTATCCTTGAAATCAACAGAAACACCACCACCAGCAACAAGGGCAACCCCAAACCAAACGTGATGGTGGGATTTTCACGAAGAAATGATTTCATACCTATTCTCTCCCTAGGGTGTCGCGCCACAGATTACGCTTAAATATTAAATAGACCCGCTGCCGGCCGAAACGCCTAATAACCTGAGCACTATACATAGTAAGGGTACAAAAAACGGTGCTTGCTCTCACCTTTTAACGATACCACCCATTCCGGTGGCATCGTTAAAAATGCAAAGCGAAAGGAGAGCAGCCGCAACGGTATTCGCCAGACTCTCTTTCCACCTGTTTTCATAGCTATTCAGCCCCAAAAAAACTCCGGCGTCCGAGTGTATCAATCTAATCGGAAAAAAGCCCATTTTATCCATTTGCACCGCAATATATTGAAGTCGACATATATAAATATTCGACATGTGGTGGGATATGCCCGTCACGGTGGATTAAATCGATAGATCCCATCGGTCTTCCACGAGTATGAAGATGGGTGGACCAAACCCATACTGGTGGGGATCGTGATCGTAGGGTGCATTCTATGCACCAGAACCGGGGCCTATAATGCCAAGATAGATGAGAGAACAGAGGTCGGGGACCCATCAAAAACGGTGCGCAGGCGCACCCTACTCTGGCTAAAAGGGCCCGGCTACCGTAAGCGTGGCCGTAAAAGGATAGTAATCAGGAAAAATAATGCCTCCGGCGGCAAGGGTGGCGAAGCCACTTAGGCAAACACACCTCGAAAGCGGGTTGCCGCAGCGCTTTAATCCGCTCCTCGGGTCAAATCACAGCGGCATTTTTCTTAAACTTACGCATTTATTTTTTCCTGAGCCCTTACTTCCTGCAATCGCTTAAGCATCTTGCATTGTATCGGTAATTATTATTTCGCGTAATAAAACACACTGCGGAAGTTCGTACGTAAATTTAATGGTTTTTGCAACATCGGCGGCCGTGATATTTACGGCACCAATATCTTCTTTCCATTTCTCGTAACCGGCAATAATGTTTTTATCTGTTGTGTGTCCTAACAGTTCGGTAGCTACGGCTCCCGGTTCAATAGAGATTACACGAATATTAAAAGGACTTAATTCCATGCG
>JABXKT010000253.1 GCA_013619155.1 Desulfobacteraceae bacterium | reverse complement strand
GGTATCGGACGCGGTACTTCACCGATTCCGGCATCATCGGCTCCAAGGCCTTTGTCCTGGAGACGTATGCGGTGTTTAAAGATCGATTTTTTGCGAGTCGGGAGCGAGTGCCCAAGCGGGTGAAGGGAATCGATGGTATGTACTCCATGAAGCGGTTGACGGAGGTCTGACCCTTCCCATGATGTTATTTTATATGGGGTAGTGAGGCAGCAAGATGGGGCGTGTCTGGGGTGCGTATTCATGGAGCCTCTCCTCACCGCTGGGTCATTTTGAGACGAATAGAGGGTCTGTTGGGTGAAATATGTGATGATTTTCTTCTGATAAAGGGGGATTTTTTTATTGGAATAGTATTGAAATGGGAGATATATCTCCACTGACATGAGAAACCTGGCCCCTATTCATCGGCTCCAAGGCCTTTGTCCTGGAGACGTATGCGGTGTTTAAAGATCGATTTTTTGCGAGCCGGGAGCGAGTGCCCAAGCGGGTGAAGGGAATCGATGGCATGTACTCTATGAAGAGGTTGACGGAGGTCTAACCCTTCCCATGATGGGGGTAGTGAGACAGCAAGATGGGGCGTGTCTGGGGTGCGTATTCATGGATCCTCTCCTCACCGCTGGGTCGTTTTGAGATGAATAGACGGTCTGTTGCGTGAAATATGTGATGATTTTCTTCTGATAAAGGGGCGCCTTTTTTTATTGGAATGGGAGATATATCTCCACTGACATGAAAAACCTGGCCCCTATTCCTGAGTCCCCCCTGCAAGGCCTGAAATATCTCTCCCCCGCCTCTCCAGCGCCTCCGAAAGGGATGTCCACCGCATTCGGAACAGGGTGCGGGAAAATGCCAGGGGGCCGCCTTCGCTTTCGATCTCCAGGAAGGCCCGGTTATCCCTGAGTCTCAGGAGATTTCCGTTCGCCACGGTGATGATTATTTTTTTTTATCTGGGGGATCCCAGTTCTTTCCGGCGTTTTTTTGAAGGGGAAGGGGGGCAAATCATCGAGAGATGGGGGGACCCCTATGGGGGTTGAATTCTGTATGTACATGATGTACATTTGGTACAAAAAGGAGGTGCGGTATGCCCATTAAAATATCCACAGCAGATGCGAGAAAAAATCTTGCGGATATCGTTAATAGAGTCGCCTATGGAGATGAGCCTGTCATTCTCACCCGGAGAGGACGCAGTGTGGCGGCCTTGGTTTCCATGGCTGAACTCGAGTTGCTTCAGAAAATTGAAGCGCGTATGGATATCGAAGATGCGAAAAAAGCCTTGGGTGAGCCGGGCGAAAATATCCCTGCCGATGACGTTTGGAAGGAGTTAGGCTTATAGATGGAATACTCCATTGAATTTCGTCCCTCTGTGTTGAAGAGTCTGAAACGAATTCCCAAGCGTGATTTGGTCCGGATTAAAAAGAAAATCGAAGAACTCGGTCGAAATTTATTAGAGCCCAACACCACTAAAATGAAAGGCAACAACCCTTTTCACTGGGTGCGCACCGGTGATTATCGAATTGTTTACGAGATCCATGATGACAGACTCGTTATTCTTATTGTGAAAGTAGGCCATCGAAAAGACATTTATCAAAACCTCCCATGAGGTTTTTTACATGATGGATGTGAATGTAACAGAGATGGATGCCCCAAAACAAAAAGAGCACCTTGATATTATTTGTTACGTTGGAGCGGGAAACGGGACTTGAACCCGCGACGTTCAGCTTGGGAAGCTGACACTCTACCACTGAGTTATTCCCGCTCACGTGAAAAGCATATTAATGGCATTTCATGCGTCCGTCAATCCCTTTGAGCAGATTTTTAAAGGGATTGATGGCTTCTGACGGAAGTGGCAAAAATTTGAGAGGGATAGCCCTCTCTTTTTTTTTGTAAGGGGCGGTGAGCCGTCAGCTGACGAGCCAGATAGCCCGATCCTGAGCCAACTGGATCAGTTTGTCCCCCACCCGCCCCAGGAAGAAGGCCTCCACACAGGAGTGGCCGCGACGTCCCACCATGAGGGTGGTGCACCCATGTTTTTTGGCCTCCTCGATGAGTCCTTCCGATCGGCTTGGGTAGGAGCGCAGGATGATGGAGTGGATGCTCTCCGGTGAGAACCCGTGAGCCGTGAGCTCTGCCTCTGCCTTCTGGAGCCGGGGGCGCATGCGTAATTGGTGGTTCTTCTGGTGGGTCTGTTCGGCCTGGTGGTAGGCGCTCAGTGTGATGTTTAAGGGGTCCAGGGAGTCGTTTCTGGGGCTTAAAGGGCGAGAGACGTAACACATGGAGATGGTCTCGATCTTACGCGACATCATCTCTGCCATGTTTTTCAGGCATTTTCTGGAACCGTCGGAGCCGTCGAATCCGATGAGTACCCCCTTTGTATCGGGCAGTCCGCCCACGATGGCAAGGGAGGTGTGGGTGATGGCGGTGATGAGTTTGCGGGCACAGTTTCCCAGCATGGCTCCCGTGTGAATATTGTGGCCGATGCGTCCGGCCACCACCAGGTCGTACCCTTTTTGTGACTCTTCGATGATGTCCCGGGCGATGCCTCTATTTCGGGGGCGAATCTTGATCTCCACGGAGGCTTCGGGAAACCCCTCTCGGATGAGGGTGTCACGAATCTTTCCCACAATGTTTCGATTGTGCTTGATATGGATGCTCTCCCACCAGCCATCGAGATGGACGGGAGCCGCCCCTTCCCTATCTTCGGCCGGGGTGTCCCACAGGACTTCTGGGACGAGGTTCTCCACGAGAAAAAGGGTGAGGGTCGTCTTTTCGGGAATGAGGAGTCTCCCTATATAGTATGCGGCATTGATGGATTGTACGGAGCCGTCCACGGCGATAAGAACGCGTCGATGAGTTGGGTGCATCTTGGCCTCCTGGGCTTTAAGGTGACTGGGGACGAGGCGGCACACGGTGTGGGGTGCCGATTCGAAAAGGGGAGGGGGCTCCACCGCTGGGGGCGGATCCTTACGGGTATATTAAAGCAACTCGTATGCCAAGGGAATGTATCGATGAAAACTATTGAAAATTAAGGGGTTTGTCTCTTGAGCCGTTGGCGCGGAGAGGCGTGGGGGTGATGATGGTCTTTACAAGGTGCCAAGGGCGTTTGCAACGGGCTGGGGATCGTATGTTGAGGCTATCTATGGTTAAAGTGACCAAAAAACATGCCTCCGGCGGTCAGGGAATAAATCCCCTGGCCGCCACGTTAGTGCCCATGACGGGCCAAAGGCCCGTCATGGGCACTATTAAAATCTGTTTGGCAACCGTTACAAAAGGTTGGCTCCCGGCAGGGCCGCCGGAGGCTATACTTTCACCGTACGGCCTCCGGCCGGCGTGGGTGGCGAAGCCACGGAAGGCAAACACATTTTGAAAATACGTCGTATTCTGGCGCGATTTTTTAGTCCGTCCTTGTTCATGCCGCGGCGGAGCACGGCGTGCCCAGGCACATGGCCCTATAAATGTGGGAACCCATGGCCGTGAATAAGTGGGAATCACACTTATTTGTGAAGGAATGTTATCTTAAAGGTGGATGCGATGCCGGCGAGGACTGAGGGGGTAGCAAAAAAAAGCGCCCGGGGGATCCGGGCGCTTTTTTTCATGGACGGTGTCTCTTTACTGTATGGACTCTAAAACAGCCTTGGCCACCTCGAGTTGCTTTTGGGCTTCTTCTCGCTCTTTGGCACTGGGGGCAAACTCTACGCTCTTCTCGTAGGACTCCATGACGGCACTAAGATCGGGGGCGTCTGTGGAGGTACGCAGTGCTTCGGCGTTTGCCATATACTGCTGGAATATAATGGGCTTGACTTCGTCTAAGCTGTAGCTCTTTTTGACCGTCTCCAAGGCTACGGCCGACGGAATTTTCATGACCAGTTTTTTACCGGTGGGAGAGAAGGTGCCCTTGTAGATTAAGGTGGCACTCTTTTTCACTTTGATAAAGTAGCTGGACGAGTTGGATGTGCTGGCATTGAAGAGGACCATGGCCAGGGCGATGATGAGGCATAGGGCCACGGCCATTTTTTTGATAAAGGATTTCTTGTCGGCCTCGGCCTGGATGTGACAGGCCTCTTCCTCTCGGATGCGGGCCTCTTCGGCTATCTTGATCTGAGTCGCATCGGCCGCCTGACGTCTTTTGGCCGCCTCCTCTTTTTTCTTGGCATCCATGGCCGCTTTGGCCTTTTCCTCGGCCTTAATACGGGCCTCTTCGGCGGCTTTTGCTTCGGCAGCCTCTTTCTCGGCCTTGATGCGGGCCTCTTCGGCAGCTTTTGCTTCGGCGGCCTCTTTCTCGGCCTTGATGCGGGCCTCTTCGGCGGCTTTTGCTTCGGCAGCCTCTTTCTCGGCCTTAATACGGGCCTCTTCGGCGGCTTTTGCTTCGGCGGCCTCTTTCTCGGCCTTGATGCGGGCCTCTTCGGCGGCTTTTACTTCGGCGGCCTCTTGCTTCGGCGGCCTCTTTTTCAGCCTTAATACGCGCCTTTTTGACGGCGGCCTTGGCGTTTTCCACCGCCTTGGTCTTGGCCTGGGCCTCGGCTTGTGTCTTGGCCTCGGCCTCCACCTTGATCTGGGCCTCTTTTTCGATCATGGAGGGGCTATTCGGGTCGACTTTTTTTTCGGTGGAGGTTTGGGCCTTATCGATAGTGGCGCTCTCAACCGGTGACTCGCTATGTGCGGTTTTTTCTTTCCCTTTTTTCTTGTTCGCAGCAGCTTTTTTGACGGCTTTTTTGGATTTGGGAGCTTTCTTGGTGGTGGTCTTATTTGCCGTTGCTTTTTTTTCCTCCCCGGGAGACCCTTCCGTGGCAGCGTTATCTTTGGCCGCGCTGGTCGAGTTTTTTACGGTTTCCTTCGCCATGTGATCACCTTTGAAAATCTCAATTATTTGTAATATGATGCCAACTGATTATTTCCTACTCATTAACGGACATCTATATAATAAGATGCACTCAATTGTAAACCATTTTGGTGGAAGTTTAGAACAACGTGAAAAGCTATTTGCAAAAATATAAAACCCTCATAAACATATTGAAAACATACGAATACCTTGCCGTGGCATTCTCCGGGGGGGTTGACAGCACCCTGCTTCTAAAAGCCTCAATAGATGCTCTTGGAGGTAATGTGGTAGCTGTGACATCCACTTCCTCTATCCATGCGCGTCGTGAAATAGAGACAGCGGTGGCCTATGCTTCAACCCTTTGTATTCCTCATGTTATATGCGATCCGGGGATGATGGATGATCCGTCCTTCGTCGAAAATAACCCCCTGCGTTGCTACTATTGCAAGCGGTGTATGTTTGTTAAAATGAGTAAAGAGATAGCTGCCTTTGAGGGGAGTCATCTTGTCCATGGGGTGAATTGTGATGATCTTAGGGATTATCGTCCCGGGCTTCAGGCGGCCGAAGAGCTTGGGATTTCGGCTCCCATGGTGGAGGCGGGTCTCTCCAAGGCCGACATTCGCGCCCTTGCCCGTACCTTTGGCCTGGATGTGGCCCACAAGCCTGCCATGAGCTGTTTAGCCACCCGGATC
This sequence comes from Desulfobacteraceae bacterium, assembly GCA_013619155.1. Lineage (GTDB taxonomy): Bacteria > Desulfobacterota > Desulfobacteria > Desulfobacterales > Desulfolunaceae > Desulfoluna. The sequence continues at coordinate 1,999 of JABXKT010000253.1, read as the reverse complement.
TCCTATGGGGAGCCCATTGTGGCTGAGACCCTTGCCAGGATCGAGGCGGCCGAGATGGCTCTCTTTGACCTCGGCTTCGCACAGTTTCGCGTCCGGCATCATGGGGTTGTGGCACGTATCGAGTTCTCTGCTAGCGATTTAAAACGTCTCTTCGAGGAGGATCTCATGGGCCGGGTGGTGGACGGGGTGAGGGGAGCCGGGTACCTTCACGTGGCCGCCGACCTGGAGGGCTACGGGACGGGACGCATGAACCGGGTGCTTGAGGTGTAAAGGGATCGTGATTGTAGAGTGCATTTCATGCACCAGAACCGGGGCCTACGATGCCAAGGTAGATGGGAGAATAAAGGCTGGGGACCCATTAAAAATGGTGCACAAAGTGCACCCGACGGTCTCCCACCAAAGGTGTATGGTAAGGGTTGGTGATTATATGACAGTTTTGGCGATGAGACGGGGAGGGCGGTATGGAGATTCGGTGTCTGGTGGTCGATGATGAGCAACCCGCCGTGGACGAGTTGGTTTTTATCCTCTCGGAGTTGCCGCATGTGACGGTGGTGGGGCAAGCCTACTCCGCCCATGAGGCGATCGCACAGATTGAGGCCCTTGATCCCGATCTGGTCTTTTTGGATATCAATATGCCCGGTCGCACCGGATTTCATGTGGTGGAGACGTGTGCGGGCAGACGCTCCCCCCTATTTATCTTCTGCACGGCCTATGATGAGTATGCGGTGAAGGCCTTCGAAGAGCAGGCGGTGGACTATATCTTAAAGCCCTTCTCCTCAAAACGTGTGGCCAAAGGGGTGCGCCGTGTGCGTCAGCGCCTCGAGGCAGAATCCCTCTCCCCGAGTGATGAGGTGGCGCGACTCTTAGAGGCCCTTAGCCCCCGATCCCCCCAGGTGGTACGCCTCCCGGTAGAGAGTCAGGGGCGCCTTCGTCTCCTCGATCCCGATGAGGTGATGATTTGCCGGGCCGAAGAGAAACGGGTACGGGTCTTCACCCGTGACGGGGACTATATCTCCCATGGAGCCACCACCCTGGATAATCTGGAGGCCCTGGTGGCCGGATTTCCTTTTTATCGCGTGCACCGTGCCAGCCTCGTTCATTTAAAGCATATCCGGGAGGTGACGAGCTGGTACAACGGCAAGTACCTCCTCATCATGGATGATGCCGCCGCCACGGAGGTGGTGGTGAGCCGTAATCGCGTCAAAGGGCTCAAAGAGCACCTGGGGCTCTGATTTTTGTACCGTTCAACCCGCCTGAAGGTCCCTCCATCCCTAAAATTGAACCGTTTCTCCTTTCCCCTTTTCTGGCGCTGATTCTCTCGTATTATCAGCCAGGGTGAGGGGCGATGCAAAAATAAAACACAAAAAGCGATGCCTCCGGCGGCGAGGTGAGCCACCTCGAAAGCAAGTGACTGCTGCGCTTTGCCCCTCTCCTCTAAGACAAATCACAGCAGTATTCTTATGAAATTCGGATGTTTATTTTCTTGATAGAGTCCTAAGATATTATGGTTGGGACGATCCGCTGTATGTCTAATTTTGCAACTAGTGACGGCAGTATATTGGGGTGCAAACGGCTAAAATAGGCGTTTTTCAGATTAAATCGACACGCCCAGCCAGTCACTACAAATAAGTTTTTACTGTAAGGGTGACGGACCAAAGGTTCGTCATCCTTACAAATCTGGGGTCCAGGGGATTTATCTCCTGGCCGCCGGAGGCCCTTTTTCTGGTCACTTTGACCATCGATGGTATTTTTTACGGAGAGACAGATCTATGGATGTATCCATTACCCGGCTTTTGATTATCCTCATCGAACATCTCGGGCTCACCGTGGCTGCGGCCTTTCTCATCCTGAATATGGGGGCGGCGGGAAAGAGTGTGCTGGGGGAGCGACCCTGGCTGGAGAGGACGATCCTCACCCTTTTTTTTGGGCTCTTTGCCATCCTGGGAAACTATGGGTTTGATCCGGTGCACGACGCCTTTGCCAACTTACGGGCCATGGC
>JABXKT010000252.1 GCA_013619155.1 Desulfobacteraceae bacterium | reverse complement strand
CCATGACCATGCGCAGAAGGGATAGCACTCTCTGCCACGAGGTGATGAGGGCGATCATGGGGTCTTTTGTGTGTGGGGTGGGGGCGTCTTTCGGCATTGCAGTGGGGGAGCAGAACACGGGAGCCATCCTGTATCAAAAGGTCCTAAGGTGGGGTAAAAAAAACATGGGAGAGCATTTTTACCGGAATGTCTATCTTGCCTATCGGCACGGGGGACTCTTTTTTTAAGGCAGGAGTGGGGGCGTCACCATTTTTATCGGGGCAGTTCTCTTTTTTTTGGCGGTTTTAATCTGGGAAAAAGGGGGGGGATATATCCGAGAATCACTACATGATAGAGATGATAGAGATGATAACGACAGAGGGGAGGCTTATAAAAGCCTCCCCTCTGTTGTTGGCATAAAGAGCATGCCAGCGTGCGGCTGACCGTCAGGAGTCCACCTGATGGTCGGCGTTGTGCGTTCGATCCATCCGCATAAAAAGAACGCGCACGTTTTTTTGTATGATCTTTTATTTCATGAAGAGCATCTCCTGGTAGGTGGGAAGGGGCCATAAGTCATCGGCCACCATCTCTTCGATGGAATCGGCGACGGTGCGCAGTGCTTCCATGGCGGGGATGATCTCTTCGCAGCAGTGGGTGGCCTCGGCCAGGGTCTCCTCGCTCTTGTGGGCCATGACGGCTTTGAGATGTTTCGATGCCTCCCTCAGTTTTGAGGAGAGTTCGGTGATGTGCGTCAGAGACTCATCATCACAGGTGAGGCCCAGTTCACGGAGCTTGAGGCAGTTGTCGGCGAGCATGGTCTGGTGGGCCACCGCCGCCGGGTAGATCTGGGTGTCGGCCATTTTTATGGAGATCCTGGCCTCCACGGCGATCTTCAAGATGTACTGCTCCAGATAGATCTCCATGCGGCTCTCCAACTCTTTTCTGGAGAGGACGCCGTACTTGCTGAAGATCTCCACGATATCATCATCGACGAGGCAGGGCAGGGAATCCGGGGTGGTCTTGAGGTTGGGAAGGCCGCGCCTGGCCGCCTCTTCCTGCCAGGCATCGGTGTAGCCGTCACCGTTGAAGATGACGTCTCCATGGGCATCCATGATCTCTTTGATAACCTCTTTGACGGCATCGTTGAGTTTGGCACCGTCACCACCGGTCCGTTTTTCCAGTTCGGTGGCGACATAGTCGATGGACTCGGAGAAGATGGTGTTCATGGCGACCAGGGGGCCGGATACGGACTGGGCGGAGCCCACGGCCCGAAATTCGAATCGGTTACCGGTGAAGGCGAAGGGGCTTGTCCGGTTACGGTCGCCTGCATCTTTGGGCAGGTTCGGGAGGGAGTCCACACCGATGTTTAAGGTGCCGCCCCCCTTGGAGGAGGTGGCATCGCCATTTTGAATCTGGCCGAAGACATCGGAGAGCTGGTCCCCCAGGAAGATGGAGATAATGGCGGGGGGTGCTTCGTTGGCCCCGAGTCGGTGGTCGTTACCCGCGGTGGCCACCACAGCCCGAAGTAGCTTGGCGTGCTTGTGGACGGCGCGAATAATTGCCGCTGTGAAGACGAGGAACTGGGCGTTCTCATGGGGCGTCTCCCCAGGATCGAGGAGGTTGCCCTGGGTGGCGTTGCCAAAGGAGTAGTTGACGTGTTTGCCCGAGCCGTTGATCCCGGAAAAGGGTTTTTCGTGGAGCAGGCAGCTCATGCCATATTTTTTGGCGATCTTGCGCAGGGTGACCATGACCAGCTGCTGGTGGTCGGTGGCGAGGTTCGCCGTCTCGAAGACAGGGGCCAACTCAAACTGTGAGGGGGCCACCTCGTTGTGACGGGTCTTGACGGGAATGCCGAGTTTGCAGAGTTCGCGTTCCACCTCACACATGTAGGCGAGGACCCGGTCGGGAATGGCGCCAAAGTAGTGGTCGTCAAATTCCTGGCCTTTGGGGGCCGGGGCGCCGAAGAGGGATCGACCAGTGGCCAGGAGGTCCGGGCGGGCGGAGACAAAGTTGCGGTCGATGAGGAAGTACTCCTGTTCGGCTCCGCAGGTGGCGTTGACCATCTTGCCAGAATCATCTCCGAAGAGCTTAAGGATTCGCTGGGCCTGGATGTTGAGTGCCTGCATGGAGCGCAGGATCGGGGTCTTCTTATCCAGGGCCTCGCCGGTCCAGGAGACAAAGGCGGTGGGGATGCACAAGGTGGCGCCGTTGGGGTTCTCCATGATATAGGCGGGGCTGGTGACGTCCCAGGCCGTATATCCGCGGGCTTCAAAGGTCTCACGCAGGCCACCGTTGGGGAAGCTCGAGGCATCGGGTTCTCCCTGGATCAGGGTGGAACCGGAGAATTCGGCCATGGCGTTACCGGCAAGATCGGGCATGAGGAAGCTATCATGCTTCTCGGCGGTGAGGCCGGTGAGGGGAAAGAAGACGTGGGCGTAGTGAGTGGCACCATTATCCAGGGCCCAGTCCTTCATGGCCGAGGCGACCACATCGGCCACCGAGGCATCCAGGCGGGTGCCCTCTTCCATGGTCTTGTTGACTTTTTTGAAGATCTCCTTGGGCAGGCGTTTCTTCATGATGGAGATGCTGAATACATTGTCTCCAAACAGATCAATGGACGATGAGTTTTTAAAGTCAATGGTTGTCTCGAACGTGTAGTCGTTGATGGCCCTGATGGCTTCCGTTCTCACCGTATTTCCACTCATAACGCTCTCTCCGTCTTTATGGATTTATGACGCGATGTCCCTTTTTTTTGGGGGGCAGCGCTGGATTTTCTTCCCGCTCTCGGCACAGGGTCCGTAGTGGGTGAATGGCCAGAGATAATGCAAAAGCTATGCCATGTAATCATTTTAGATGATAAATGGCTGTTTTTGTTTTCTATTCATGTGTATTTGATCCTGCGGTGGGTGGCCTGAAAATAACAAATTTGTAAAAAACACCGGGGAATCTCGTACAAATTTGTTGGATTGCGCGGGCAGAATCATGACCGTGGGCATCCATTCTCACTCGAGGGCATGGATTTTAGTGCGGACCCGGATATGGGGAGGCCTCCTCTCTTCTCATGTTGGGGGGAGGAGAGGTGGGGTTTACATAAATGTAGGGG
>JABXKT010000072.1 GCA_013619155.1 Desulfobacteraceae bacterium | reverse complement strand
GGACCAAAGGAGGCCGGGTGGTGATGTGGACACGCTGATTTGACATGATGATGCGGCCCAAAAAATGGTGCATGGGTAAATAGAGGGCTTTGAGCGGTGACCAGTCAGGCCCCCCGTTTACTGGGGGGGATGATTCAGAGAATAACCCTCCCACCTTTGACAGTACCACCCGTAGACGCCGGCCACTTTTTATACATAGTAACGTTTATATCATGGGGCGAGTCGCACTGAAACGGTGCGCCGCATTCCTATGCGGCTTTTTCGTTCGTCGTGAGCCATGCCGCACGGGAGTGCGGCGCGCCAGGGACCAAAGGAGGCCGGGTGGTGAAAGCTTACCTCCGGTGGCCCTGCCGGGAGCCACCCTTTTACAAAAGGTTGCCAAACAGGTTTTTATTGTGAGGGTGACGGGCCAAAGGCCCGTCACCCTCACAGATTTGGGGTCCAGGGGATTTATCTCCTGGCCGCCGGAGGCATGTTTCTTGGTCACTTTAACCCTGGAAGACAAGGCTTCTTAGTGGGCCTCGTTCCAGTTGTCGCCTACCTCGATGTTGACGGATAAGGGGACGGAGAGTTCCCAGACGTTTTCCATGGCGTGCTGCATGATGATCTTGACCTCGTCTACTTCGGATTCTGGGGCTTCGAAGACGATCTCATCGTGGACGCTCATGATCATGCGGGTTTTTAGTGCTTTCTCCTTGAGGATCTTATGGCACTGGATCATGGCCAGCTTGATGAGGTCGGCGGCGGTGCCCTGGATGGGGGTGTTGACGGCGGAGCGCTCGGCGAACTGTTTGACGTTGCGGTTGGCGCTGGTGATTTCGGGTAGGGGGCGGATGCGTCCCAGAAGGGTGCTGGTGGTCTTTTTCTCTTCGGCCTCGGTGATGCAGGTGGCGATAAAGGTTTTAACCCCGTCGTAGCGGGCGAAGTAGTTGGCGATGAAGCTCTTGGCCATTTTTTGGGTGATGCCCAGCTCTCTGGAGAGGCCGAAGGGGCTCATGCCGTACATGATGCCGAAGTTGACGGCCTTGGCCTGGCGGCGCATCTCCTTGGTGACGAAGAGGGGATCGCAGTCGAACATCTCGGCGGCGGTGCGCTGGTGGATATCTTCGCCGGATTTAAAGGAGTCGATGAGGATGGGATCTTCGGAGCAGTGGGCGAGGAGGCGTAGCTCGATCTGGGAGTAGTCGGCGGCGATGAGTTTAAACCCTTTTTCAGGGATGAAGGCCTTTCTTATCATGCGGCCCTCTTCGCTTCGGATGGGGATGTTCTGGAGGTTGGGATTGGAGCTGCTCAAGCGTCCGGTGACGGCCACGGTCTGGTTGTACGAGGTGTGGATGCGTTTTGTCTTCGGATCGATGAGTCCCACCAGGGCATCGGTATAGGTGCTCTTGAGCTTGGAGAGGGTGCGAAACCGGATCACCTGGGCGGGGAGTTCGTGGAGAAGGGCCAGGGCGGTTAAGACTTCGGCGTCGGTGGAGTAGCCGGTCTTCTTCTTGGTTTTTTTTTGGACGGGCAGTTCGAGTTTTTCGAAGAGGATGGCTCCGAGCTGCTGGGAGGAGTTGATGTTGAACTCCTCTCCGGCGAGCTGGTAGATACTCGCCTCGATGGTATTCATCTCGGTCTCGAAGCATTTGGAGATGGTGGTGAGGTCCTCCTCGTTGACAGATACGCCGGTGTGTTCCATCTCGGCCAGGATGAGCATGAGGGGCATCTCCATGGTCTCGAAAAGTGAGGTGAGTCCCTTCTCCTCGAGCTCTTTTTGGAAGATCTGGAAGAGCAAGAAGGTGATGTCGGCATCTTCGGCGGCGTAGGGCACGGCCTGGGAGAGGGGCACTTCGGAGAAGAGGAGCTGGTTCTTGCCCTTACCGGCTACCGCCTCGAATTTTATATTCTCATGGTCCAGAAGATCCATGGCCAGGGCGTCGAGGCCGTGGGCCCGTCGTGTGGGATCTATTATATAGGAGGCGATCATCGTGTCGAAGGCGATGCCGTCGAGATGGATACCGGCGTTTTTTAAGACGAGGAGGTCGTATTTGATGTTCTGGCCACACTTTTTGATGGCGGGATCCTCTAAGATCGGCTTCATCACGGCAAAGACCGTCTCTCGATCCAGCTGTTTTTCGGACCCCAGCCCGGTGTGGCCAAAGGGAATATAGTAGGCCTCGTGGGGGGTGGTGGCGATGGACATTCCCACGACCTCGGCTATCATGGGATTTAAGGAGGTGGTCTCCGTATCCACGGCCACCATGGGGGCTGCCTTTATCTTTTCGGCCAGGTCCGCTAAATCATCGGCGCTTAAGACGGCGTGGTAGGCTTTCTCCACCTTTTTTTGAGGGGTGCTGTACATCTTGACATACTTTTTAAAGCCGAGTTCTGTAAAGAGAGAGAGGAGGGCCTCGCCATCGGGTTCGGGGACGCGGGCCGTGTCGGTATCGAAGGGGAGGTCGGCATCGGTCTTGATGGTGACCAGATCCCGGCTGATGAAGGCGAGATCCTTATGGGTGATGAGGTTCTCTTTCTGCTTCTTCTTGGTGATGGTCTCTACCTGTGCGTAGAGGCCGTCTAAGGATCCGAACTGGTTGATCAGATCCGGAGCGGTCTTCTTGCCGATGCCGGGAACGCCGGGCACGTTGTCCGAGGTGTCTCCGGTCAGGGCCATGATGTCCACCACCTGTTCGGGCCAGACGCCCAGTTTCTCCTTAACGGCGTCGCGATCGAAATAGACATCTCGGGCGGGGTCCGAGATGACGCAGGTCTCGGAGACGAGCTGCATGAAGTCTTTATCCCCGCTGACGATGACCACATGAAAGCCCGCGGCCTCCCCTTTTCTGGCCAGGGTGCCGATGATATCGTCGGCTTCCAGCCCCTGCCTCTCCATGGTGGGGATGCGGTAGGCTTCGGCCACCCGTCGCACGAAGGGGAGCTGCACGCGCAACTCATCGGCCATGGGGGGGCGGTTGGCCTTGTACGCCTCAAACATCTCGTGACGGAAGGTGGGGCCCTTGGCATCGAAGCAGATGACGGCGTGGGTGGGGGCAAAGTCGTTCATCATCTTAACGATGATGTTGGTAAAGCCCAGAATGGCGTTGGTGGGGAGGCCTTCGGCGTTGGTCAAAGGGGGGAGGGCATGGAAACTGCGGTATATGTAAGCACTGCCGTCAATGAGGTAGAGTGTCTTTTTATCGGTCATTTTTTTTTAAGGCTCCAAAGGGTGTGAGGGCGGGGATGCGAGTTGACAGGGGCTGTGCCCTGCATTACTCTCAGTGCCGTATATATTTTTAAGGTGATGTGGTGCTGCGTATGCACCGAACGTTTTTATCCACGGTATGGGGTTGGCGTTGACGGCGCGGCCTCGCCCGGTGACTCTTAAAATGTGTGGTGAGGCCATTATTGAATGAATGGCAGCGTGTTGTATTCGCGTATGCAATACAAAAACCATTTTATGCCCGACTACGGCGTTAGTGGCGTATATCTACCATGAAAAGTACCAGACGGCAAACCTCCTGGAGGTGGATTATGACAGAGAAAAAAGGCGAGATACTCACGTCCCATCGGCAGATTAAAGCGGTACTCGCACAGGCGAGACGTATCGCCGTGGTGGGTCTCTCCCCCAAGCCCGAGAGAGACTCGTATGATGTCGCAAAATATATGCAGGATCAGGGTTACACGATTATTCCTGTGCGACCCGCCCAGAGAGAGATCCTGGGTGAAAAGGCGTACAAAACCCTGGATCTTCTCCCCGGACCCGTGGATATCGTGAATGTGTTTCGCAGGAGTGAAGATGTGGGGCCCCATGTGGATGAGGCCATCGCCCTGGGGTGTAAGGTGTTCTGGATGCAGCTCGGTATTGAGAATAGGGAAGCGGCGAAACGTTTGACCGATCACGGCATTGATGTGATCATGAACCGGTGTATTAAGGTGGATTATGCCTCGTACTTCAAAAAAAATATCCTCGTATAAACTGAAAAAAATGAAAGCCCAGGAAGAACCCTGCCACTGTTGCGGGAAGGGCGAGCTCTTCTTTGCCTACCGGTGTCGGTGTGGCTTTACCATGTGTCAGGATTGTATGGCTGATAACGTCTGGGGTATGACCTGCAATGGTATTACCTGGGAGTGCCCGGACTGCAGTGAGCAAAATGGTTTTGGAAACCAGTAGGCAATTTTTCGCGCCTCGTTTTTCGAAGGATGCACGAAGAAGGTGGTATGCGGAAATAGATATGTGACGGGCCAGAAGGGATCATGGATGATCCTTTCTGGCCCGTTTGTGTTAGGCCCTGCGACAAAATAAAACAGACAAAAAGCGATGCCTCCGGCGGCAAGGTGAGCCACCTTGAAAGCAGGATGCAGATACGCTTCGCCCTTCGTGCCTCAGGACAAATCGTATCTGCCTTTGGTTTTAGATTCACCCTGGTTTATATTTTAAGCGCTGTTTGTCAAACCGTGCTTTATAAAATAATCTGGTTACCCCTTATTCTCAGCCATCGTTTGCCGCCCTCCATGAGTATAAAGAGGGGTGGACCACACCTATACCATTGGGGATTGTGGCTGTAGGGTGCATTCCATGCACCGGAACCGGGGCCTGAATATGCCAGGTTAGATGGGAAAATAAAGGCCGGGAACCCATCAAAAATGGTGCACCTAGTGCACCCTACGGCCGGAAATTCAAACCTCGTCGGTCCTTCGGGAAAATGAAATCGAATAATCCACACCCATACCGATGGGTATCGTGATCCTAGGGTGCCAAGTTAGATGGGCGGATAGAAGGCCGGGAACCCATCAAAAATGGTGCACGAAGTGCACCCTACGGATGGAGCTGCAAATTTCGTTGGCCCTTCGGGAAAATGAAATCGAATGATCCACACCCATGCCGGTGGGTATCGTGATCCTAGGGTGCCAAGTTAGATGGGCGGATAGAAGGCCGGGAACCCATCAAAAATGGTGCACGGAGTGCACCCTACGGCTGGAGCTGCAGACTCCGGCGGCCCTTCGGGAAAATGAAACATACCGGTGGGATAGCGATCTTAAGGGAAGCCGGGCTCTACGATGCCAAGAGAGAGGGGAGAGTAAAGGGAGCACCCGGATGGGTACTCCCTTTTTTGATGTGCGAATGGGGGGCTCTTTTACAGGATGAACTTCAAGATGAAGATGGCGGCGATGATGTACATTACCGGGGAGACCTCTTTGGCCCGTCCGGTGAGGGTCTTTAAGATCACGTAGCTGAGCATGCCGAAGACGATGCCCTCGGAGATGCTGTAGGTCAGGGGCATCATGAGGAAGGTGATGAAGGCGGGCAGGGCCTCGGTGGCATCTTCCATGTCGATGTTCTGGATGGGGGAGAGCATGAAAAAGCCCACCATGACCAGGGCCGGCGCGGTGGCCGCCGCAGGAATCATGAGGAAGAAGGGGGCCATGAAGAGGGCGAGAAAGAAGAGACCGGCGGTGGTGAGGGCCGTAAGGCCCGTGCGGCCGCCTTCGGCGACGCCCGAGGCGCTCTCCACGAAGGTGGTGACGGTACTGGTCCCTATGCAGGCGCCGAAGGTGGTGCCGATGGCATCGGCTAAGAGGGCCTGCTTGGCTCGGGGGAGGCGCCCCTTTTCATCGAGGAGTCCCGCTTTGGCACCGACGCCCACCAGGGTTCCCACGGTATCGAACATATCGATGAAGAGGAAGGTGAAGAGGACCACGGCCATGTCGGTGGTAAAGAGCCGGGAGAAGTCGAATTTAAAGAGGATGGGTTCAAGGGAGGGGGGCAGGGAGAAGAGGTTGATTCCGTCTACATGGGTAACGCCCAAGGGGATGCCCACCAGGGTGGAGACGACGATGCCCGCCAGGAGGGCGCCCTTCTTGTTGAGGGCCAGGAGGGTCCCGGAGACGATGATTCCGATACAGGCCACCCAGACGGTGTGATTTCCCATGTTGCCGAGGGTGATTAAGGTGGGCTCACTCTTAACGATGATGCCCGCCCCTTTCAGGCCGATGAGGGCGATGAAGAGGCCGATCCCCACGGAGACGGCATTTTTTATGGATAAGGGGATGGCGTTTATGATCGCCTCACGCACGTTGAAGAAGGTGAGGACGATGAATATGAGGCCTTCTATAAATACGGCGGTGAGGGCCATCTCCCAGGAGTAGCCCATACCCAGGACCACGGAGAAGGCAAAGAAGGCGTTTAATCCCATGCCGGGAGCCAGGGCAAAGGGGAGTTTGGCCACCAGCGCCATGACGAGGGTGGCTACGACGGCAGACAGGGCCGTGGCTGTAAAAAGGGCCCCCTTATCCATGCCGGTGGCACTCATGACATCTGGATTGACGGCGAGAATATAGGCCATGGTCATAAAGGTGGTGAGGCCAGCGATCATCTCTGTCCTGATGTCGGTTCCGTTCTCTTTGAGCTTGAAAAAATTCTCCAGCATCGTCTTTTATTTAACCTTCTTGGTGGTTTTATATCTCCCCGTCTTTGTGGTCAGACAGGGCTTTTTGCGACAGGCAAGGGCCGGTGAAAGGCTTCTCGTATCACGTCCAGTACCAACATGGATCCCGGTCTGGCCATGGCCAACCGGGACTTTAAAAAAAAGAGTGCCGGTATCATGAAATTCCCAACGGGTTTTTTATGATACCGGCACAGAATATTTCCTATACCATCATGGATGCGGTAAGGGAAACGGTATTTTTTGAATGTGTTATCCTATTTCTTTTTTTAAGAGGTCACCTCTCCCGGTTCACGGGACCGGACGGGCCGTAAGGGACCCGGAGGGAGGATCATCATCACCCCTTACTCTGCCATTTTCACTGGGGGCAGGATCTCCAGGAGTTCCACCTCGAAGAGGAGGGTCTCGTTGGGGCCGATCTCTTTTCCTGCACCGCGTTCGCCGTAGGCCAGGGCGGGGGGAATATAGAGCTTCCATTTGGCGCCGGTTTTCATCATCTGCAGGCCTTCGACCCAGCCGGGGATGACCCCGCCCACCTGGAAGGTGGCCGGTTTATTGCGCTTGTAGGAGCTGTCAAAGACGGTGCCGTCGATGAGGGTACCGGTGTAGTGGACACTGACCCGGTCGGTGGCCGTGGGCATGGGGCCTGTGCCTTTGGTGATCACCTCATACTGAAGGCCGGAATCGGTGCTGATGACCCCTTTTTTGGCCTTGTTCTCGGCCATAAATTTCTCGGCTTTGTCCAGGTTTCCCGCCATATCTTTGATATGTTTGGCCTGGGCCTGGGCGCGAATTTTTTCCATGGCCTTGCCCTTGACCGCGTCCATCTCTTCGGGGCTCATGACGGTCTCTTTGCCATTGAATCCGTCGGTGAGTCCTTTCATCAATGCGTCTAGGTCCAGTTCGATGGTGTTGCTCTTAAGGGTCGTGCCCACTTCCACACCGATGGCGTACCCAAATTTTTCCTCAAAGGTCTTATAGGGACTCTCTTTTGATTCGGTGGCGGTGGATACGGTGGCCAGCATCAGGGTGACAATCAGGGCAAGGGATGCTGAAATCAGACTTTTTTTCATTTAGGTGTCCTTTTTTTGAAAGGTCATTGGGTTGGGGCTCTCCCCTTTATGAATCCGGGTCGAGCCGTCTCTCTTTTGATGCATGCATAAAAAAAAGGGGATGGTGACCTTTTGCCATGCCATCTTCAATCTGTGGGCGCCACCTTCATTGTGCCATGGGGCCTCAGAGGGGCGATGTTACAAAAAAATCGCCGTATGTCTCATGCGCTTATACTATTCTAGGATATGCCCATGAAGGCGGGAATTTCATCGAGGTTGTTCATGTGGATGTCCGCCTCTAATTCGGGGCTCCGGAAGGCCACAAAGGGAACGCCGGCGGCTTTGGCGGCCTGTTGATCGGTGGAGGCGTCTCCGATATAGAGGATCTCTTCGGCCGAGACCTTGAAGTGATCCATGATCTTGAAGAGCTGATCCGGTGCCGGTTTGGCATGCTCCACATCCATGGAGGTGACCACCAGTTCGAAGAGATCGGCCAGGCCGTAGAAGGCGATGACCGATTCCATGCTATTGGCCCTGTTGGTGGCGATGGCCCGCTGGCAGTGGGGACCGAGCTTTTTTAAGACGGGGATGAGGGTGGCCTCGATTTTCATATGGGGGATAAGGGATGCGTAATCGTAGGCGGATGTGACGGCTCGTACCTTATCCATCTCCACCCGTCCCCGGAAGAGGTGGTCCAGCCCCTCTCCTGCGGTGGCCATATGGACGTAGCGAAATTGGGCCTCGCTCATGGGGGGGAGGTTGAATTGCTCTAAGATGGCGTTGTAGTAGACACGGTTGGTCGCTTCGGTGTCGAACATAACACCGTCGCAGTCGAAGGCGACCACACGGATGGCGTCGGGTTGAAGGGCGTGGTTGGTCATATCCTGAAAAAGGTCTCCGATGGCATAGGGTGGGATTTTTGTGGTGGCGATCGATGGCCGACTCTGGCCCTTTGGGCCCCCCATGGGGGGGCGGATGAATCGGGATGCGCCCGTCGTCTCTGGTTCTTGATCGTCTCTCTTTAGGCCCCTGTGGCCGGAGCGGATGGTTTTTTTCGGACATAGACAGAGACGTAAATTTTCATGGCCGGATTGGTTTGGCTGTCGGTGCCCACGTTGATGTAGCCAAAGTAGCGTCCCTGCTTTTTCAAGAGGCTGGTTATGGTTAGCTCGTATTCGGGGCCGTTTTCACCCTCGATCTCTTTTAGGGCTACCGCGATTTTCTTGGGATCCATGGGGCTGGCCGACAGGATCGTAAAGGGGTACTCGCGGGTGGGGGCGATGTGTACTTTTTCTGTGAGAAGATCGCCCTCTGTGCCCAGGAGACGGATTCGGCTGGGGGTGATAGTGGCAAAGGCCGTGACCTTACCGGTAAAGAGGAGCCGGGTGCTCTGCTTCTTCGGATCGTTGGAGATAACGGTGATGTTGCGTTTGAAGGTGTTGCCCGCATAGCCTTGCGTGTTGCCGATGATCTTAATGGTTCCGCTGCCGCCTGGCGCGATACGCTTCGTAAACGAAGCGGCGGTGCAGCCTCAGCCCGGTTTAACGTTGATGATATGGAGCTCTTGGGTGCCTCTGTTCTCCACGGTGAAGGAGTGCTCCACACGATTCCCGTCGAAGGTGGAGCCGAAGTTGAATTCGGCGTTGGGGAAGAAGATCGAGGGGCCCTGGATCGGTTCGGCGGCCGAAAGGGGCAGAGCCGTGCAGAGCACCAAAAATACCAGTGCCACTATTTTTTTGAACATGAATTCACCTCAAATGTGATTTTGTCTCGTATTCATCGCATGGGATGAAGGGGGTGAGCATGGATAGATGCATCTTAAGGCCGCTGCATTTGGCCAATAGTGTATGTATCTCATAAAGCCTTGTCAAGATGCGGGACGCTATCGACTTCTCTTCTTAAGGCGTGGGGAAAGGAGATTGCGTTGATTGTTCCCTTTTGAGTGTCGAAAAGGGCAAAGCCGGGATCGCCATGGGCCCCCATGATTTCACCGGGATTTAAGAGGGTGCATCTCCCCACCTTCTCTTCATGCCAGTCGTGGGAGTGACCGCAGCAGACGAGGTCAAACTCTCCCGTGGCGGCGAAGGCCCTTCCCACATCGGGGTGGTGGGTAAAGGCGATGCGACAGCCATCTAGGGTGATCCGTCCCACGCGGTCGTGGAGGTGAATGTGGGAGAGTTGTTGATCGGCGGCCCGGGTTAGGGTTAGGACGCTGCCATCATTGTTCCCCAGGACACCATGGACGGGGATACCCGCCTTATCCAGGCGTTTTAGCATGAAGGGGGCTACGAAATCTCCGCAGTGGATGATCGCCTCGGCCCCTTTCTCGGAGATGAGGGTCAGAGCGGTTTTTAGGTGCCAGATGTTGTCGTGGCTATCGCTCATGATGGCAATACGCATGAAGGGGCTCCTTAAATTCTTGGAATATTAAATTTTTGAAATAACCGGTGCCGGTGCCCATCCATGGCAAAATTGAGGGTCCATCGAAGGCTAGGGTCCCCGGTCTTATCGGCCCGGTCTCTTTATCAAGAGGCGGCGGTGAGTGCAAGGTGCATTCACCCCAGGGCGTAAGGGTCCACATCCATGGTGACGGAGACGCTAGAGAATCCCCCCTCTTTTTTGAAGGCGGCCAAGGCATCTGCGGCCATTCCCTTCATGGCGGCGGGGGACTCCCCTTTCAGGAGGATCTGCCAGCGGTAGCGGTTCATGGCACGGGTTAAGGGGGCCTCGGCGGGTCCCATGACGGTGATATCCCCCTGGGGGCGCCGCTCTTTTAAGAGCTGGCAGAGCCTCTCGGCGGCGGTGCGACAGCGCTCCTGGTTTTTATCGGCGATGCGCATGAGGATGATGCGGGTAAAGGGCGGATAGGCCAGGGCGCGCCGGAAATGGGTCTCCTGGGTATAAAAGGTGTCGGCATCGTGGTCCACGGCACAGCCGATGGTGAAGTGGTCCGGTACGTAGGTCTGAAGGATCACCCGTCCCGCTTTTTCTCCCCGTCCGGCCCGGCCGGCCACCTGGGCGAGGAGCTGGAAGGTGCGTTCGCCGGCCCTGAAATCGGGCAGGTTGAGGGCGGTATCGGCACAGATGACGCCCACCAGGGTGATATCGGGGAAGTCGTGGCCCTTGGCGATCATCTGGGTGCCCACCACGACGTCGATTTTTTTCTCCCGCACCCCTTTTAAAATAGTGAGGAGGGAACCGCGCCGGGAGGTGGTGTCCTGATCCATACGGGCCACGGTTTTATGGGGAAAGAGATCTTTGACCGCCTCCTCTATCTTCTCCGTGCCGATACCGAGGAGTTTGATTCGGGTGCCGTTGCAGATGCGGCACTGGGTCTTGGCCGGTTCGAAGTAGCCGCAGATGTGGCACCGAAAGGCGTTGACCCCCTTGTGAAAGGTGAGGGAGACATCGCAGTGGCGGCATTTTAAGGGCTCCCCACAGTGGGCACAGATGGGGGATCCGGAGAAGCCCCGACGGTTGAGGAAGAGGAGCACCTGCTCATCCCGGGCCAGGGTCTCGGTCATCATCTCCACGAGGCGGGGGGTTAAGAAGGTGTGAATCCCGGGAAGATCCTTGTACTTTTTAAGGTCCACTACCTCGATTTTGGGCATGGGTTTTTTGTTGACCCGCTGGGTGAGGCAGACCTCTTTAAATTTGCCGGTCTCGGCATTCCAGCTCGACTGGATGGATGGGGTGGCCGATCCCAGGAGGACCACGGCCCCTTCCATGCGGGCGCGGACCACGGCAATATCCCGGGCGTTGTACCGCAGGCCACTGTCCTGTTTGTAGGAGCCGTCGTGCTCTTCGTCCACGACGATGAGTCCGATATTCATTAAGGGGGCGAATATGGCCGATCGGGCACCGATCACCACCCGCACTTTTTTTTCGGAGATTTTGACCCACTGGTCGTAGCGCTCACCATGGGAGAGGCCGCTGTGCAGGACGGCGATCTGGTCTCCGAACCGTGCCTTGAACCGGCGATCGGTCTGGGCGATGAGGGCGATTTCGGGTACGAGGACCACGGCGGTTTTGCCGGCGGCCAGGGTATCCTCCACGAGGCGCATGTACACCTCGGTCTTTCCGCTGCCGGTCACCCCTTTTAAAAGGTAGGTGGCGTAGCCCTCGCTTAGCTGAGCCGATACGGCCTTTACCACCGCACTCTGCTCCGAGGTGAGGGTCGGGGAGACATCGGGGACGATGGGCTCGCCTAAGGGGGAGCGCTCCACGCGATGCTCAAAGAGGTGGATGAGCCCCACGGCCACCATGGGGGAGAGGGTGCTTCGGGCCGAGGGGAGTTTTCGCATGAGATCGGCCCGGGCCGTGGGGCCATGGACCCGAAGAAAATCGAGGAGATGCTGTCTCTTTTCGGTGACCCCTTTTTGGGGGAGGGGCCCGAAGGCCGCTTCGGCCACGAACTCCATCTTGGCCCTGGTCCGTGCCGTGGAGAGTTCTCGGGTGATGGTGACCCACCCTTTGCGCTCCAGGGTGGTGACCAGGCCGCGTGGGAAGGGGGCTTCGCCCGTCATCAGGCGTTTTAAAGGGGTGATGGCCTCGGTCAGTTGGCTGAGAAGATGCATCTCACTCTCCGGGGCCCCTTGGGCGCTCCGGATCTTTTTCCCCGCCTCGGTGAGGGTCACCATCTGCTGATCCACCACGTTGAGTCCCCCGGGTAGGGCCGTCTTGATCACCTCACCCATGGGGGCCATGTAGTACCGGGCAATCCACTCAAAAAGGGGAATCATCCCGGGGGTGAAGAGGGGGCAGGGGTCCAGGGTGTCGATGATCTCTTTGATCCGCATCTTTTTTTTCGGCGGGGCAAAGGCGGTGATGTATCCGGTCACGGTGCGGCGGCCAAAGGGGACAAGGACTCGTGATCCCAGGGCGACTTGGGAGACAAGGCTCTTCGGGACCCGATAGGTATAGGGGCCGGAGAGGGGCAAGGTGACGGTGACTTGAGCGTAGCAGGGGGCGTCGGGCATGGAATTCTCGGTTTGGGTTGAACGTGGGGCGGCCCTCATTCGGGACGACCCGCAGGTTATCTAGTCAGGCGATGGCCTCTTCCCGGGGCGTGGCACCATGATCCATGGGGCGGGATCGTCTACTTTTTGGGAAGGCCTCAATATAATGGGTTGGGATGAAAACCACAAGCGCAACACCGGCCGGGGGCCCTGTTGACAAAAAAACAGGTTGAATTCCCGAAGGGGGTTTAATATACTGCGTTGATTTTTGTGCGTAATCCGGGCAGAATTCGGCTGGATACGCAAAAACTTCGATCTCTTGCGTCGTGTCTCTCTTTCTTTTGAATTCGGATGACATTTTATGATGCTGCCGTGGCAGGTTCTCTTTTGCACCCGTATCGGGTGCCCTGTGTGTGTCAAGGGGGGACTTCCCAGGCGTGACGGGTAAGGGCCCTCTTTTAAAGATCAGGCACAGGCCTTTTTTAAGAAAGAGCGTTTGACGGTGCAAGATGATGGCGTGAAGAGAGCGTGGATATCTGGACAGAGCGCATGGAGCCGAGAGGGCTTTGTGGCGCTATTTTCTGTCCGGCGATCAAAAAAAATAGCAAGCTATACTATCAAGGCTTCAGGAGGACCCATGGCCGTACATGTCGCAAAACATCCCCTTATCAGGCACAAACTGGGCTTGATGCGTGCAAAGAATATATCCACCAAAGATTTTCGTGACCTCTCCTCGGAGGTTGCCCGACTTCTCACCTATGAAGCCACCAAGGATCTTGAGACCGAAGAGATCGAGATTGATGGATGGGCGGGGCCCGTTACCGTACAGCGCATGAAGGGAAAGAAGATTACTATTCTTCCCATTCTTCGGGCAGGCCTTGGCATGATGAACGGGGTGATCGACCTGATCCCGTCGGCCAAGGTGAGCGTAGTGGGACTCTATCGTGACGAGGAGACCCTCGAGCCTGTGGTCTACTATGAGAAGATGGCTGGGTGTATGGACAAGCGTATTGCCCTGATCCTAGACCCCATGCTGGCCACCGGCGGTACCCTCATTGCCACCATCGATATGCTGAAAAAGGCGGGATGTACAAGCATCCGAGGCCTCTTTCATGTGGCGGCTCCCGAGGGGATCGAGCGCGTTCTGGCCGCGCATCCGGATGTGGATATCTATGTGGCCTCTGTGGATGAGTGCTTAAACGATAAGGGATACATACTTCCGGGCTTAGGCGATGCCGGTGATAAGATATTCGGTACCAAGTAGTGTTTTTAAGGGGGGCGTTAAGCCCCTCTTTTTTTATGCCCCTTTTTTATTGATTAAGGGGGCATGATAGGCTGGTTTTTGTTGGGGCCCTTTCGAGGGCCCTTTTTGTAAGGGGGGGGAAGGATAGACGATGGCGAACAGCAGTAGTGATTACCGATTTGATTTAAAGAGTAGTTTTCTTGGGGCACAGATGCTCTTTGTGGCCTTTGGGGCCCTGGTTCTGGTGCCCATCCTAACGGGGCTTGATCCCAACGTGGCACTCTTTACCGCCGGTATTGGTACCTTGATTTTTCAGGTGACAACCCGGGGAAAGGTACCGGTATTCCTGGCCTCCTCCTTTGCCTTTATCGCCCCGATATCCATTGGGGTTCAGAAGTGGGGTATTGCCAGCACCATGAGTGGTCTCATCGCCGCGGGTGTGATGTATATCCTCCTCAGTTTTCTCATTCGCTGGAAGGGCTCGGCCGTCATCGAGAAGGTGCTGCCCCCTGTGGTCACCGGTCCCGTGATTATGGTGATCGGGCTGATTCTCTCTCCCGTGGCCGTGAAGATGGCCACCGGTGTGGTGAACCCTGCCGCCATTATCCCCCGGGGGACGGCTCTCACCGTATCCATGGCCGCCTTGGGCACCACCATCCTCGTCTCACTTCTGGGGCGCGGTATGTTGAAATTGATTCCCATCCTCTGCGGAATCCTCGTGGGGTATATCGCGGCACTTTTTTATGGGCTGGTGGATTTTACCCCCGTCCGGGAGGCTGCCTGGATTGCCATACCCCATTTCACCGCCCCCACATGGAACACATCGGCGATCTTCTTCATTATTCCCGTGGCCATCGCTCCGGCCATCGAGCATTTCGGGGATGTCCTCGCCATCGGCGGCATCACCGGTAAAGATTATCTGAAGGATCCCGGTATCGAGAACACCATGCTCGGTGACGGCCTGGCCACCTGTTTTGCCTCGTTTCTCGGGGGGCCCCCCAACACCACCTACTCCGAGGTGACCGGGGCCGTGGCCCTTACCGGTGTGCGAAATGCCGGGGTGATGACCTGGGCCGCCATTACCGCTATTCTCCTCGCCTTTGTGGGAAAACTCGGCGCCCTGCTCTCCACCATTCCCACCCCGGTGATGGGGGGGATCATGCTGCTCCTCTTCGGTGCCATCATGGTGGTGGGCTTAAACGCCCTGGTAAAGTCCGGTGAAGATCTTCTGGAGGCCCGCAACCTCACCATCGTGGCCCTGATCCTTGTCTTTGGTATCGGTGGCATGAGTATTTCGGCCGGGCAGTTTACCCTCCAGGGCATTGGGCTGGCCGGTATCCTTGGGGTGACCTTAAACCTTATTCTCCCCAAAGAGAGGGTGGCCAAGGAGTAGGGACCGGGGGCGACCCCGCCCATGGCGACAGATTAAAAAAAGCCCTCTACTTTTGGAGAGGGCTTTTTTTGTTTGGAGGGCTGATGATGTCTGGGTCTGTTTGACAAATGACGCTTTCCGGGGCCAAAGACAGGCCCTTCACGGCCATGGGGCGCCCTTTCTGGACCTTCCGGGGTCGGTTTTTGGGGTGTTGAAAAGAGATGATTGTTCTGATAGGCTTATAAGTTATTGATAAAACCAGCGCTGTGCCGGTTTTTTGGGTGTGAACCATGGGGATTGGAAGACATACGTATGCTGGATGATAATTTTTCGATATTAATTTCGTTTATTCTCTACTTAATTTTTATGGTGGGGATCGGTTGGGTCTACTACGGAAAGACAAAGACCCTTTCAGACTATATCCTGGGAGGCAGGGGCCTCAATAGCTGGGTGGGGGCCATGAGTGCCCAGGCATCAGATATGAGCGGCTGGCTTCTTCTGGGGCTTCCCGGTTACGCCTATGTGGCGGGGCTCGAATCGTTTTGGATCGCCTTTGGCCTGGGCCTTGGGACCTGGATGAACTGGAAGTTCGTGGCGGTCAAACTCCGCAATTACACGGAGATCTCCGGAGACTCCATCACCCTGCCCGACTATTTTGAGAACAGATTTCGGGATAAGACCCACTTTTTACGCATTATTTCCGCTATTTTTATTCTGATTTTTTTTCTAATCTACACCGCCTCGGGCTTTGTGGCGGGTGCCAAACTCTTTAGTACCGTCTTCGGTCTCTCCTACCAATCCGCCCTGATGATCGGGGTGATGGTGATCATCTCCTACACTTTTTTAGGGGGGTTCATGGCGGTGAGCTGGACCGATTTTTTTCAAGGAATTATCATGGTCGTGGCCATTGTCGTGGTGCCGGTCATGGGGATCTTGAAGGCCGGGGGGCTCTCATCCACCCTCGACAGCATCCAGTCCCTGAATCCAGCCCTCTTAAATATGTTCACCGATACCAAGGGGGCGCCCCTTGCCGTGCTCTCCGTGGTCTCCCTCATGGCCTGGGGTCTGGGATATTTCGGTCAGCCCCATATTCTGGCCCGTTTTATGGCCATCCGCACCACCGCCGAGATTAAAAAAGCCAAAAATATCGCCATGGGCTGGGTGGCCATCAGCCTCTCCTTTGCCGTTGTTGTGGGCCTGGTGGGCCTTGTCTGTCTCGATGCTCCCCTGGCCGCCGGAGATCATGAGAAGATCTTTATGGTGATGGTCAACGAGCTCGTGCCCACGGTCCTTGCCGGGGTTTTTCTGGCCGCCATTCTGGCCGCCATCATGAGTACGGCCGACTCCCAGCTTCTCGTCACCTCCTCGGCTCTCACCGAAGATTTCTATAAGGTGCTCTTGAGAAAAGAGGCCTCGGATGTCGAGCTGGTATGGGTGAGTCGTTTCGCCGTTGTCCTGGTGGCTGTGTGTGCATGGTTCTTCGCCCGAAATCCGGATAGTTCTGTGCTTGCCCTGGTCTCCTACGCCTGGGCCGGTTTTGGTGCCACCTTTGGCCCCATCATCCTTCTCTCCCTCTACTGGAAGCGTATGACCCGAAACGGGGCCCTGGCGGGCATCGTAGCTGGGGGGATCACCGTGATTGTCTGGAAACAGCTCTCCGGTGGCTTCTTTGACCTTTACGAGATTGTACCCGGTTTCGCTATCTCCATCATCGCCATTATCATCGTGAGCCTCATGGACGAGGAGCCCTCCAAAGAGATCGCCGATGAGTTCGAGACCTTCCGTGCGGCCTCTTAAGGTGTAAGAAGAGAGCTCTTTTTTAAGATGCGCTTACCTCCGATGGCCCTGCCGGGGGCCACCCTTTTACAAGAGGTTGCCAAACACGTTTTTATAGTGACTGTAACAGACCACCGGTCCGTTACAGTCACACACGTGGGGTCCAGGGGCCCCGTCCCTGGCCGCCGGAGGCTCAGTTTTTAAGCCCACTTTAACCATAGAAGGCCCTGCGGTGAAGGCTTAGCCTCGGTTGGCCCCTGCTGGGGGGCAAATTTTTGAAACGTTTGATAAACAGGTAGTTTGATTTAAACGATGCCTTCTTGCTTTCGAGGTGGCACACCTCGCCGCCGGAGGCCTTATTTTCAGGCCTCCGTTGACCCTAGACGGCCATATTTTTTGATACGTAAAAAGAGCCGCACGGATCCCCATGATGGAACATATCAGGGGGATCCGTGCGGCTCTTTTGCGTTTGGATGGACCACTATCGTCTGAGGGGCCGTCAGGGGTCTATTCAGGGTATCAAAAAAGTGATGCCAGGCTCTCGGTAAGGGCCCCGCTCCGGGCCAGGGCG
>JABXKT010000071.1 GCA_013619155.1 Desulfobacteraceae bacterium | reverse complement strand
CGTTGAGGGCGGTGAAAGGTAGGGACGGTACAGCTTCATGGGGGTCTCCGCCCGCATGAAGCTGTACCGTCCCCACCTATCACCGCCCTCAACGCTCTCTAAGAGAAAGAGGGGGGCCTCGGGGGTGTAGAAGCGGGTGAGAAGGGATACCGGGGTCTCCTGGTCGGCGAGGATCTCTCGGCAGAGGGGGATGACGTCGGCATGCTCACCCAGGGCGGTAAAGGCATCGCGTGAGGGAAATTCAGTGAGAAACATCGGGGTCTCCTTGTGGTGCGCGTCGGTGACGACTCTGGCTTGTTTGCGGGAGTCGTGGCCTGGAAATGGGGGCGATATAAAAAAAGGGCCGGTAACGTGGTGCGTTACGGCCCTTTTATATAATAAAAAAGGACCGTGAGATGTGCTCACGGTCCCTAATCACTGACGAATTTTATTGCCGAATTCAGCAGGTAAGGGGGTTGTGGGCACACCTTCTCATGGAGGGGCGCCACCACCAGCGTGGTGTAACAAAAGAGGGTGTATGTGAATAGTTTACCATGCTCGTGGTTTTCCTTACAATCCTTAGACGGTGCGAATTCCTATAAAGATTTGTGACATAGATTCACAAAGGTATCGTTAGGGATCTTTATACAGAGTCAGGGGGGCGGTGTCAAGAAATGTTTCTGTAAATAGAAACATAATTCTGGACAAGGGGTCAAGGTGTGTGTTGAAATAAAGATAATTATCTGAGATAATCGGATAAATTTTTGTTCTTACCTTTTAGAAGCCACGTGCTTTTTCCTCGCGTCATTTGTGGCACTCTCTTTCCAATAGGCCGCTTATATATGAAATAGAAAATAGGCGCCTCTCCTCTGATTGTGGATATTTTTCCAAGATATTTGGTCTCTTTTTTTGCTTGTAATTTTACTGCACGTTTTCTCATTGATCTAGACGGCGATGCCTTAAAAAGATTCGAGGTGATTTTTTTTTATTTCGGCGTATAGATTTATTTATCCGTACTCTATCCCTTATGGACAAAGATCATGAATAGTTTTGATGGCAGGCACTTAAAAAATACACAGGAAGCACTCCAGCATGCAGTGACCCATCACCTTCGCTACTCCCTGGGGCGGGACTGGAAGATGGCCACCATTAGCGAGATCTATTGGGCGGTCTCTTTAGCGGTACGTGACCGTCTCTTTGAGCGTCTCTTGGAGACGGAGACGCGGTATCAGACAAGGGGGATGAAGCGGGTCTACTACCTCTCCATGGAGTTTTTGATGGGTCGGGCCCTGGGGAACAATCTCTGCAATTTAGAGCTCTATGCCACCTTTGAAAAGACACTGAGGCAGATGGGGGTGGATCTTGACGAGGTGCGTGATTGTTCTGCCGATGCGGCCTTAGGAAATGGTGGGTTGGGGCGGCTGGCCGCCTGTTTTTTAGACTCCATGGCCACCTTAGGCATTCCGGGGTATGGCTATGGGATCAATTATGAATTTGGTCACTTTAGGCAGATGTTCAACAACGGCTATCAGCAGGAGGCCTCGGATAACTGGCTCAAGGGGGGGAATCCCTGGCAGATCGCACGACCGGAAGAGGCGTGTCTGGTTCCCCTTTTTGGCCGTATTCTTCATACCCATGACAAACGGGGGGACTACAGCCCCATGTGGTTGGATTGGGAGATGGTGGTGGGCGTGCCCTTTGATATGCCCATTGTGGGGTATGGCGGTGAGACGGTGAATACCTTGAGGCTCTTCTCTGCCAAGTCATCCGATGAATTTAATGTGGAGATCTTCAATGATGGCGACTACCACGAAGCGGTGAAGAGTAAGATCTCATCGGAGAATATCTCCAAAATGCTCTACCCCTCGGACTCTTTTCAGGCGGGGCGGCTCCTGCGTCTGGTGCAGGAGTATTTTTTTGTGGCCTGTTCCATTCGAGATATCATTCAGACCTTTCTTCGCAGCTACGATAACTTTGACCTCTTGCCCAGCAAGGTGGCCATTCAGCTCAATGATACCCACCCCGCCCTGGCCATTGCCGAGCTGATGCGGGTTCTCGTGGATGAGAACGCCTTGCCCTGGGAGCGTGCCTGGTCGATTACGGAGAAGACCTTTGGCTACACCAATCACACCCTGCTTCCCGAGGCGCTGGAGAAGTGGCCGGTGGATCTCATTGAGTATGTGGCCCCCCGGCATCTTCAGATTATCTACGAGATCAATCGTCGGTTTCTTGAGCAGATTAGCGTGAGGTGGCCCGGGGATGAGGCCCTGGTTCGCAATGTGTCGATTATCGAGGAGGGGGATGAAAAGCAGGTGTGCATGTCCCACCTGGCCATAGTGGGCAGTCATTCCGTCAATGGGGTGGCGGCCATTCATACCGAGCTTCTCAAGAGCCACCTCCTTCCCGATTTTTATAAGATTTGGCCCAAAAAATTCAATAACAAGACCAATGGGGTGACCCCGAGACGCTGGATTCTCAAGGCCAACCCGAATCTCGCATCACTCATTAGCGAGGTCATCGGCGATGGATGGATCCGCGATCTCCGGAAATTAAAGGCCCTGGAGCCCTACGCCACAGATTCAGCGTTTACAGAAAAAATGATGGCTGTGAAGCGGGCCAATAAGGAGCGGCTGGCCACATTGATTCAGCATGATGCCCATGTGACGGTGGATCCAGATACCCTCTTTGATGTGCATGCCAAGAGGATTCATGAGTATAAGCGTCAGCTTTTAAAGGCCCTTCATATTGCCCATCAGTTTTTAATGATCACCGAAGAGGGACGATTTCCTACGGTGCCACGGACCTATATCTTCGCCGGAAAGGCGGCGCCCGGGTATAAAATGGCCAAGAAGATTATCAAGCTCATCAACAATATCGCCGCCGTGGTCAATGCCCATCCCCAGGCCCGGGAGTACTTGAAGGTTGTCTTTGTCCCCGATTACCGGGTGACCGTGGCAGAAATTATCATCCCGGCAGCCGATATCAGCGAGCAGATCTCCACGGCGGGCACCGAAGCCTCGGGTACTGGTAATATGAAGTTTGCCATGAACGGGGCACTCACCGTGGGGACCTGCGATGGTGCCAACATTGAGATTATGAATGAGGTGGGCCTTGAAAATATCTTTATCTTTGGTCATGACGTGGAGGGGATACGGGCCCTTAAGGAGGGGCGGGAATACAACCCCTGGGATATCTATGAGAATAACTCGACGGTGAAGCGGATCTTGGATCTCTTCACCCGGGATCTCTTCTGTCCTGTGGAATCGGGACTCTTCAGGTGGGTATTTGAACACCTGCTCTATGGCCATGATAACTACTATCATGTGGCGGATCTGCCCTCCTACCTCTCGGTCCAGAAGGCGGTGGATCGTTGTTTTCTCAATAAGTCAAAGTGGGCAGAACACGTGGTGAAAAATATCGCCAATACAGGTACTTTTTCCAGTGACCGGACCATTCTTCAATACGCCCGCGATATCTGGGACGTTAAGCCGGCACTTTAGGTCATGGGGGGCGAAAGCGGTGTAACAAAAGAATCGCGGTCCCCTTATCGTATATCCTAGGCGCATGGCTCACCGCCGGAAGGCCGGTGCAAAAAGTGTATGCGTCTTCAGGCGGAGCCCTTCGCGGGTTTTAGCCCCTATATAGCGTCATTTTGTTAAGGATACCGTCACCATGCAACCCCTCGATGAAACGTGCTCGATCCTCTTTTTGGGACAGACCCCCGTGCCGGGAAGCTCCCTGGTTCGCTACGAAGGGGAGGTCTTGGCCTTTGTGCTCGTGGTGCCCCAGGGGCTGGAGGGTGAGGCCGTGGTACGCACCAACTTAGGATTTACCGGGCCTGAGATTCAAGAGTCCTGTCCCTCCTATGCCGAGAATGCATGGCGAGATATTCCCATGCATCCTCATGGTATGGGTCGTTTTATCCTCACCTTGCCCTTGACGGAGGTGGGGTTCTTTGAAGCCATCTGCTGTTTAAAGTCCGCCTCATCCGATATGCCCATTCGCTGGGCCCAGGGCGGTAACGTTAAGATCCATATTAAGCCGGCGGCTACCTGTTGTTCGGCTATTATTTACAATGCCTTTATCCGCCAATTTGGACCCTGGAAATCGCTGACGGCGTCGGACGATACGGCTTACGCGTCCCCCACGGCCTCCTTGGAAGGGGCTGGGTACACGGTGATTCCGCCATCGGGGACCTTTCGCTCCTTTGCCCGCCACCTCGATTTTATTGTCTATACCCTGGGCTGTAACGTGATTCAGCTGTTGCCGGTGAATCCCTTGCCCACCACCTTCGGTAAGATGGGGCGCTTTGGCAGTCCCTACGCCGCCTTAAGCTTTACCGGGGTGGAGCCCTCCTTAGCAGACTTTGACCGCAGCCGGACTCCGGTGGAGCAGTTTAAAGATTTGGTGGACGCCATTCACGCCCGGGATGCCAAGGTGATTCTGGATCTGGCGGCCAATCATACGGGGTGGGCCAGTCGGATTCATGAGGATCACCCCGAGTGGCTCCTTCGCCGTGACGATGGGGAGATTGTCTCACCCGGGGCCTGGGGGGTGGTGTGGGAGGACTTGACGGAGCTGGATCATTTCAGCCCCGGTCTTGCCGATCATCTGGTGGATGTCTTTGGGGTGTGGTGCAGCCGGGGCGTGGATGGCTTCCGGTGTGATGCCGGATATATGATCCCTGCACAGATCTGGATCGAGGTGGTTACGGCGGTGCGAGCCGCCTATCCCCATACCATTTTTCTCCTGGAGGGGCTGGGAGGCGGGGTTGATGCCACACGGGAAATTCTCGGTCGGTGCGGTTTTGACTGGGGGTACTCCGAACTGTTTCAAAATGAAACGAAAGAAGCCGTGGAGAGTTATGTGCGTCATATGTCGGAGATCTCCACGGCCGAGGGGCTTTTGGTCAATTTTGCCGAGACCCATGATAACAATCGCCTCGCATCGGTCTCTTCTGTCTATGCACGGCATCGAACGGCTCTTTGCGCCCTGCTCTCTATCAATGGGCATTTTGGTTACGCCAATGGGGTGGAGTGGCTGGCCACAGAAAAGATTGATGTCCATGGTGCCTCGGGGCTTAACTGGGGGGGACAAAAAAATATGGTGGACCACCTCACCAGGGTGTCATCCATTTTAAAGCATCACCCCTGTTTTCATGAAGGGGCCACCTTGACGGTTTTAGAGACAGCTGCCGAAGAGACGGTGGTGGTGCGAAGGGATCATGGGCCATCGGCCACCCGCCTCTGGGTGGTGATCAATACCCATTGTGGTCAAGAGGCCACGGCATGTTGGCACGAGAAGCGAGGGAGTGGTCACTCTTTCTGGGACCTTTTGTCTGGAGAGGCGGTGGTGGCAACCCTCTTGGATGATCATATCTCTGTCGATCTGGCACCGGGTGCGGTGTATTGCCTCACCCAAGATCCGGTGGACCTTAGGCGCCTTGTACCCCTTCGGGGAGAGCCGTCGGTGTGGCCGGCCCACCTTCATCTGAAGATTTTGAGGGCCCTTTGTCTGAAGATCCATACTTTTTACCATGGGCCCGTGGACTGCACCGCATTTTCCCCTGAAGATGCTGTGGCCCGTTTTTCTGCCGATCCGGAGGCGTATCTGAGGGAAGAGAATCCCTTCTCCATGGAGACCCGGGCTGTGGTATGGCGCTGGCCCATGGATTGCCATCGGGAGGTGATGGTACCGCCGGATCACTTTCTTCTGGTCTGTAGCCCCTACCCCTTCCAGGTGGTTCGGGAGGTGAACGGAGAGATCTGTGGGGCCGAGAAGGGGCTCCGGATTTCCAGTGGGGAGGTGGTGGCCCTTTTTATGCCGAAACGGGACACGGGGAGTACCGAGGCCGGGCGGCTTCTCTTTACCCACTTTGAAGGGGGCACGGGGATCCACGATATGGGGTCTCTTTGGTATATGACGGCACGGACACCGACGACGCTGCCCCTTCTTTTTAAGCGGGGGGAGAGGCCCTTCCCTCAGGTGGTGATGGGACCCAATGGCAAAGGCGCCCTCGTGCGTGTACCCGTTGCCCGGGAGCGTATCTTGAGTCAGTATGACGCCCTTCTGGCGGCCAATCTAAACCCTTTTTATCCCGAAGATCGCCGGGTTCTCTGGACACGGTGTCGCGCTTGGATCACCTATGGCGGCTTCTCATTTCCCCTGGCCATGGAGTATTTAGAGCAGTTTCGCACGGGCCAGGGGATGGTGGGGGAGTGGACCTACTTGGTTCCGGTGGGTAATGGACGATTGGTCCAGGTGGTGGTGCGTCTTCACGGGGTAGCCGATGAGAACCGAGTGCGCTTGGGTTTTTGTAGAACAGCTGCGCCTTTCGAACGGATGCTCGATGCCCAGGAGGCCGTAGGACTCATCATACGACCCGATATCGAGGATCGGAGCTTTCATCATACCACCAAGGCGTACACAGGCCCGGAAAACGAGTGGCCGGGCCGTATTCGCTCCGAAACGAGGGGGTTCTCTTTTGATATTGCAAAGGGGGATCAATTTTTCATTACCGTGGATAGGGGCGACTATCACCCCTCACCCATGTGGGATTATATGGTCCCCCTCCCCGTGGAAGAGGCCCGAGGGCTGGGGGCCATGACCGATCTCTTCAGTCCCGGGTATATGGAGAGCCAGTTACGGACTGGCGATGGGGTGTGGATGGAAGGGGAGGTGGTCTCTGCCGGGATGCACCCCGGAAAGGCCTTGTCCTGCCCTATTCTGGGGGGGAAGTCCTCTGTCTCTCCGGATCGATTGATGCGGGACTCCTTGCGATGTTATCTTGTGAAGCGCGATGCCCATTTCTCGGTGATCGCAGGATTTCCCTGGTTTCTGGACTGGGGCCGAGACTCTTTGATCTGCGTCCGGGGGCTGATGGCGGCCGGATTGCAGGACGAGGCCTGGGAGGTGCTCTGTCAGTTTGGCCAGTTTGAGGAGAAGGGGACCTTGCCCAATATGATTCTGGGGGACAATACGGGAAACCGAGACACCTCGGATGCCCCCCTATGGTTTGCCGTGGCCGCCTTTGAGATGGCCGATGCGAGGGGGACTTCGGATTTCTTTGAGGCCCCCATGGGCGGGCGCTCCGTGCGGGAGATTCTCATCTCCATTGCCACCTACTATATGGCCGGGACCCCCAACGGCATCGTCATGGACCCTGATACGGGTCTCATCTTCAGTCCGGCCCATTTTACCTGGATGGATACCGACCATCCGGCCTGCACCCCTCGCTCTGGATATTGCGTGGAAATTCAGGCCCTCTGGTATTCTACCCTTATGGGGCTTCATCGCATGAAGTCCGAGGATGACTCTTTCTGGGGAAATTTAGCCCAGAAGGTGAAGGACTCTTTCCGGCGCCTCTTTGTCCGGGAGGGCCAGGGGTATTTAAGTGATTGCCTCCATGGCGATCACCCCATACCCGCCCATATGGCCCGAGCCGATGATCATTTGCGTCCCAATCAACTCCTCGCCCTGACCTTAGGTCTTGTGGATGATCCCACACTCTCCCAGGCCATCGTGGAGGCGTGTCGAGTGCTGGTGGTACCTGGTGGCCTGAGGAGTCTGGCCGATGGGGAGGTGGCCTACCCTCTGCCCTTAACATGGGAGGGGGAGGCACTCAATATCCCCCATCGACCCTACCAGGGTCGTTATGAAGGGGATGAAGACCGTCAACGAAAACCGGCCTACCACAATGGTACCGCCTGGGGATGGCTCTACCCCCTTTTTTGTGAGGCCTGGTTTTGTGCCTTCGGTGCCGGCAGTCGGAAGACGGCCCTCTCCCTTCTCTATGGGGCGCTTCCCCATGCCCTTTCCGGATGCCATGGCCACCTGCCCGAGATCATGGATGGTGATGCCCCCCATACTCCCCGGGGGTGCGATGCCCAGGCCTGGAGTGTGAGCGAATGGATTCGGGTGAAGAGAAAACTCGATATCTAAGGGGCTGTGCGGGCCCGCTTTACAGTGTCTTTGCCGAAGTCGCATCGTCACCCTCGCCGCTGGAGGCCGTGCAGTGAACGCTTACCTCCGGTGGCCATGCCGGGGGACAAGCTTTTGGAAAGGGTGCCAAATATGATTTTATAGTGGCCAGGGAATTAATTCCCTGGCCGCCGGAGGCTTAGTTTTAAGCCCCCTTTAACCATAGAAGGTAGTGCGGCGAGAGTTTAGTCTCGCTTGGCCCTGCCGGAGGGTAACCTTTTGCCAATTTTTATGAGCCGGGCTTGCCAAACAACTATTCTCAAATCATTTTTGGTTTAACGAAAAGAATCAAAGGCGTATGTGATTTGCCCCGAGGCACGAGGGGCGGAGCGCATATGCAAGCTGCTTTCAAGGTGGCACACCTTGCCGCCGGAGGCCCATTTTTTGGTCACTTTGACCATAGACGGTATTTTTTTACATCTGAATAATTACCTTATATTTTTTATCTTTGGGCCCGTCTTTGGATCTTTTATCTCCATAGATAAGGGGGCTTGGGCCCCATGACTCCTGCATATTTCTGGTTGCTCTATCACACGGCCGTATTCGTGACGCCGGCCGATTACTCTTATTCGTCGCGTATAATGGGGTTTAGAGATTTCATCTCCTGACCGCCGGAGGCACCATGCCCATATCACGAAACCGAACTCCTCGGGTGCTCATTGTGACACCCGAGATTACTTATCTTCCTGCTGGTATGGGGGCGGGCGCGGACAAGATGTGCGCCAAGGCAGGGGGGCTGGCCGATGTCTCCTCCTCCCTCATTCGTGCCCTCTATGAACAGGGGGGGGATGTCCATGTGGCCCTTCCCAACTATAAGGCTATTTTCCGGGATCAGCTGAAGAATGATTTTGATGAGGAGGTGGACCGTATTCGAAACTCCATCACCAGCGATCGGATTCATCTGGCCGAGGATCGGGCTTTTTTTTACCTGAATCAGATCTATTCCGGGTATGGGGGAGAGGATATCAAGATCTCCCTGGCATTTCAAAGGGAGGTGATCAACCATGTGATTCCTAAGGTAAAACCCGATCTGATTCACTGCAACGACTGGATGACCGGTCTGATACCCGCCATGGCCCGGCGGGTGGGTATTCCCTGCCTCTTTACCCTCCATAATATCCACAGCCGGGAGACAGTGATGGCCGATATCGAGGATCGGGGCATCGATACCGCCGATTTTTGGGAAAACCTTTACTTCACCGAGCCTCCGAAGAGTTACGAATCCTGCCGAAATAAAAATTTTGTGGACTATCTGGTGAGCGGGGTGTTTGCCTCTCATTACGTGAACACGGTCAGTCCCACCTTTTTTCAAGAGATTGTCGATGGCGCCCACGGGGTGGTGACCCCTCATCTGAGGCGTGAGCTGGCCAATAAATGGCATGCCGGGTGTGCCACCGGTATCCTGAACGCTCCGGATGAGACCTACAATCCCCAGTCCGATGGGGCGCTTTTTAGAAATTACGATGCCAAAAGCCACAAGGCGGGCAAACGATCCAACAAGATTCATCTCCAGGAGCGCTTGGGGCTCAAGCGTGATCACAATGCCCCCCTCTTTTTCTGGCCCTCGCGCCTCGATCCCTTGCAGAAAGGGTGCGGGCTCCTGGCCGAGATTCTCTACGACACCCTCTCCCATTACTGGGGTGAGACCATGCAGGTGGTAATGGTGGCCGATGGGGCCTTTTATCCTCATTTTAAAGGGATTATCGACGACTTTAATCTTCAGGAGCGGGTGGCCCTTTGTCCCTTCGATGAGTCTTTATCGCGGCTGGCCTATGGGGCGGCAGACTTTCTCTTTATGCCCTCCAAATTTGAGCCGTGCGGTCTGCCTCAGATGATCGGCCCCTTGTATGGTACCCTGCCCGTGGCCTTCGATACGGGGGGCATCCATGATTCAGTGGCCCA
Source organism: Desulfobacteraceae bacterium (assembly GCA_013619155.1). GTDB lineage: Bacteria > Desulfobacterota > Desulfobacteria > Desulfobacterales > Desulfolunaceae > Desulfoluna. Next base: position 7,556 of record JABXKT010000071.1, on the reverse strand, counting down.
TATGGCGGTCGATGGCGGCCAGGGGAACGGGTTTCTCTTTGTGGGCCATGATGGCCCGGGATTGCGGTGGGCTGTGGATGAGGCCATGACCTTCTGGAGACGATCCGATACCTTTAAGGGCTCTGAAATCCAGCGGGTGATGGAGGAGAGCAAGGAAACCTTTAACCATAGCCGTACGGCAGATAGGTATATTGATCTTTATGAGACGATGCTTAAACGACCCTTTGTGGTGTAGTGATGGGGGGCATGGCTCGGGTCCCACCCGTATGGATCATGCCGGTGAGTTGGCGGCCACTCTGATCGGCCTGGACCCTTTTTTGAAGCCGTATGGACCGGTACTTGTACGGCGGTTGGAGAAGGTGCACCTTGCCCTGAAGCAGTTGACGCGAAAGAGGAGCCTTAAGGCGTGTGCCGCCACCCATCTTTTTTGTGGGCCGAGGTATGAGGAGGGGCGCTGGCATATTGGAGAGTGGGCACCCAATGCAACGGCCATTTTTTTGATTGGCCCCTTCTCCGGGTGGGTGGAGGATCCAGCCTTTGCCCTAACCCGGAGGGCGGGGAGCGAGCTCTGGGAGATGTCACTCCCCGAAGAGGCGATGCCCCATGGTACCTTATTCCGATTTCGTATGCACTGGAACGGGGGTTCTGGGGATCGCATCCCCTCCCATGCATATCGGGTGATTCAAGACCCCCAGACCCTTATCTTTAATGCCCAGGCGTGGCGGCCAGAACCGTATCGATGGCAGCATCGTCGCGCAAGGGGAGAGACGCCCCCCCCTCTCATCTACGAGGCCCATGTGGGTATGGCCGGTGAAGGGGAGGGGGTGGCCGATTTTAACCACTTTACCGATCACCTCCTTCCCCGTATCAAGGCGGCCGGGTACAATACGGTTCAGCTCATGGGCATTCCCGAACACCCCTATTACGGATCCTATGGCTACCATGTCACCAGTTATTTTGCCGTCTCATCGCGGTTCGGTACTCCAGAAGCGTTTAAACGCCTCGTGGATACGGCCCATGGTATGGGCCTTCGGGTCATCATCGATCTGGTGCACTCCCATGCGGCGGGGAACGAGGTGGAGGGGCTGGCCTGCCAGGATGGGACCCCTTACTTATATTTTCACCAGGGAGATCGGGGGCGGCATGAGGGGTGGGGGTCCCGGTGCTTTGATTATGGCAAAGAGGGCGTCATGCGCTTTCTTCTCTCAAATTGTCGGTACTGGCTGGAGGAGTATCGGGTGGATGGCTTCCGCTTCGATGGGGTGACCAGTATGCTCTACCACCATCGGGGGATGAACCGATGCTTTACCTCCTATGACGATTACTATGGGGAGGCGGTGGATGAAGAGGCCCTGGTCTATCTCTTCTTGGTAAACCGTCTGATTCATGGGGTGGTCCCTTCGGCCATCACCATCGCCGAGGATATGAGCGGCATGCCGGGATTGGCCCTTCCCCAGTACCTAGGGGGGGCGGGCTTTGATTATCGTTTTGGCATGGGGGTGCCCGACCTTTGGACGAAACTTCTCAAGGAGGTGCCGGATGAGGCGTGGAACCTCGATGAGATATGGTATGAGCTGACCAACCGGCGGGAGAAGGAGCCCCTGATCAATTACGCCGAATCCCATGATCAGGCCCTGGTGGGAGATCAGACCCACTTTTTTCGTATGGCCGGGGCGGCCATCTATGCGCACATGGGAGCCAGCGATCCAGATCCGCATATCGATCGGGCCATGGCCCTGCACAAGATGATTCGGCTCATTACCTTTGCCACGGCCGGTGACGGGTATTTAAATTTTATGGGGAACGAGTTTGGTCATCCCGAGTGGATCGATTTTCCCCGTAAGGGGAATCACTGGTCCGGTGCCTATGCCCGACGACAGTGGAGTCTTGTGGATAATGCCGATCTGAAATATTCCTTTCTTGGGGCCTTTGACCGGAATATGACAGCCCTGGCCCATGGGGGCTCTTTTTTTGCCTCGCCGAATGTCCGGCTTCTCCATCTCTCCCGCACAAAAAAATGGCTCGCCTTCGAAAGGGGAGCCATGATCTTTATCTTTAATTTTCACCCCACCCAGTCGTGGGTGGATCATCCGGTACCGGTTCCCCCCGGGGATTACACCCTTCACATGAACAGCGATGCCTTAGATTTTGGGGGACACGGTCGTGTGGAAGCGGGGCAGCGTTTTTTCTCATGCCCCGATGCCACCTTCGGGCATTGTATCTATATCTACCTACCGGCCCGTACCGCTCTGGTCCTGAAGCGATCGACCTAGATCGATACCTTTACAGGCCGTAGCCCTCAGCGTATCGCTATATTTAAACGATCAAAGGCCTCTTTTTTTGTAGCTATTCAGCCTGTGGGGACAAAGATGCCTTCTTTTGTTAGCGTGGGCTGGAAAAGCAGGCCTTCCGGTGCCCGGGTATAATCCCCTGGACCCCAGGTTTTTTAATGTGAAGGGCAAAAGCCCGTCACATTAAAAAACGAAGATTTCTTACGGGCAAGGTGTTTCTCTCATCGAAAAGTTTTCTTAATTACCACTCTTTTTCATCCACAGGTGCGGTAAGCGGGCCCTTTTATCCAGAGCAGCGAAAAAAAGCATCGCGTCAACGAAGGGATAAAGATCCAGAATAGCGGTGCGCGTGCGCACCGTGTGTGAATGGCGAACGTACCGAAACATACGTAAAAAAAGGTGTATAAACGTAGTGTTGATCGTAATAGATCACCGATCTATATAACCATGGCTGCCAATAAGAGGTTATCAAAAAGTTTTTGCAAAACTTTTTGATAAAAAGAGCGCTGGAGGCGCAGCTGAATCGTTATATGAATCGTTACTCTTTTTATTTATGCATGGATGTGCGGGGAATAGTTTTGGCTTTTAAGTCCATCTCCACTTTCTTGATGCCGTCTATATTGCAGATAAGGGCACGGATATCTCGCTCCTTTTTTTTGATCTGCGATACGGGTGGGTCCATGGATACGATGACGTTGCCTTCGTAAGCGGTGACCTTGGCTTCCAGATATTTGGGGGCAAGGGCGGCCTTGATGGTGGCGATGAGGGCCTGGTCCCTAAGAATTTTTTCTGCCTCGGCGGTCTCTTTAAAGTACTCTTTTTCAAGGGCGCTGCAGATGAGATCCACGCAATCATCGATGGAGATTCGTTCGATGTTGATAACCAGGTTGTAGAGTTCGGGGTCCCTCGTGTCCATTTTATACAGGGCCGAGCACCAGTTGTATCGTTCTCGATCTTCTTGAATCACCCGTTTTCGTGCCACACCCTCGGGCACATTTTCTCGATCCATCTCCTCTTGAATTCTATTTTCCATACTGTCTAAGATTCGAACTTTGAGTACGCGAGGGATTCCCTGGACAAAGAAGTGGCCCACGATGCCATGGTACACAATATCCCCATTTTTTAGTTTGTTGAGAAGGGCGGCTTTAAAAAATGAGATGTAACGCTCTTTGCCATGGGACAATCTCTCAAAAATGGTGGGGCTGTCATGGATGGCTTTGGCGAGTTTTATCTCGGGGACGTTGTACTGTTCCGAGGCTTCAAGGAGGATTTCCCGTGATATACAGGTGTGACCGAGGCGCTCGGCAATGCGTTCGGCGATGATTTGGCGGTTTTTATGAGAGGGGCTGGATATGGTAACAATGGCCATCAGTGAGTCTCCAAGGATAATAAGAGTGGTTGCTTGCGTTTTTCGGAAGGCATCATAGGCTAAGGCGTATGGTAAATACAACCTTGAAAATGCAGGTTTTTATTTTAAAATACCGTGGGAACGCCTTTTCTGAAGGTTGAAGTATCCATGGCCGGTAACAAGATGATGGGACTCACGTGTATATCTATCACATCATGCGGTAGATTAAGCGGGCCCCCCCGGCAGTGACGCCGGAGGGGATGATACGTGCGGCACCTATTTTTTTATCGTGATGGGGGGCGCCGGCCTGTAAGGGCCCACATCGTCCATGGATTATTTGTGCATGGCCGTTCGGGGGAGGGCATTGGATTTGATGTTGAAATAGATATCATGGATACCTGGAATGTCCTGGGTGAGGGCCCTTATATCCTCTTTTGTTTTATCTATATGGGTCATGGGCTCGGGCAGCTTAATGACGACATTCCCTTCCTGGGAGGTGACTTCGGCACTGTAGTAATGGTCGATGATGGCGGCCTTGATGGTGGCAGATAGGGCCATGTCCTGGAGTTGTGCCCTGGCCCCATGGCTGTTGGCAAAATAGGGCGTTTTAAGCGTCTCACAGATGATGGTCACGCAATCATCGATGGATATATGACTCAAATTGATGGTCAGATCATAGAGCTCCGGGTCCCGTGTATCGATTTTATAGAGGTATGAACTCCAGTTACGGCGCTCTTTATCCTCTTTTGCAATGTGGTCCTGTGCGGTGGCTTCGTTTACATTTTCACGCTTCATCACCTCTTCCACCCGTGTCTCCATGTCGGCCATGAGTCTGACCTTTAAAACATGGGGGACGTTTTGTACAAAAAAGTGCCCGGCCAGGCCATGGTAGATTATATTTCCCTTTTTAAGGTGGTTGAGAAGGGCAGCCTGGATAAAGCCAATGTAGCGCTCCTTGCCATGGGTGAGCCGGTCGTAGACACTGGGGCCATCGTGGATGGCCTTGGAGAGTGTGAGTTCGGGGACATTGAACTGTTTGGATGCCTCTAAGAGAATCTCAAAGGAGACACATTCGTATCCCAGTTTTTTGGCGACTTTTTCTGCGACGATATTGCCTTGGGTGCAAAAGGATCTGGATATGGTGACAATGGACATGGTGCCTCCTTATAAGGGGAATAGGGTCCTTGATTTCGGTGAGTATGAGGCCATAAAACGAATCATAGTTGTCCAAAATATACAGAATAAAAATAGTGGTATAAAGTGAGCTATTAAGGAATCGCTTGTTGTCGGGAAAGGTTATGTTTGGCGACAAAGCAAGTCTTCTAAACAAATAGATATATTATGATACGCCATCTGGGTCTCTTTAGTCAAATTGTAGGATTTTTTCTAAAGAATTATGGTGGCCGTAAGGTGGATGGTACCGCCCATTTTATCCATCACATCCGGTCTGTATCGAGGATCACTTGTAACCGCGCATTAATTCAGGTGATTTGTTTTTTTGACTTAAACGCCTGGCGGGCTGTGTGGATATCGGGGAGACACGGGAAGAGGTGGTCCAGTCGAGTAATGCGAAGCATGTTGATAATGGGCTGTTGGGCACCATACGGGATACAGAGGCGGCTGGCAGAGGCGGATGCTTTTTTTATCTTGAGAAGAAGAATGAGACCGGTGCTGTCCACAAAGCGTAGGGGGGTAAGATCCATGATGAGGTCTTTTCCGGCAATGTCCCCCAGGAGGGTGGGGATGTCGATCTCTTGTATTTGTGCCGCATCCAATGTTCCGGAGAGCTGGATGCGTAAGGCCTGCCCCTCATCTTCTAATGTGTAGAAAAATGGGGGGCTTTTGGATGGGGTGCGTGCTTGAATGACGACATCTTCCAGGGTGGGGTGCATATGGTCGGTGAGAAGCGAGGTAACCCGGTTCAGGCTGAGGAGTCGTAAGATGGGGGGCTGGACTCCCACTAGGTGAAATCGTCCCTTTGGGGTGCCCTTTTTTTTCCAGAGTCCCAGGAGAAATCCCAGCCCCGAGGAATCCATGAAGTGCACCTGGGTAAAGTCTAAGATCATCCCTTGATCGTGGGCGAGCCACTCCTCTTGCTGGGGCTTGAGATCGCGAACTACCTTGGCGTCGAGGGCCTCGGGCAAGGCGATTATGTGTTGTGATGCGTACGGGAAGGAGGGGGGATCGTGTGCGGAGTCTCTGACTGATGGGGGGTGAGTCTTTGATGCGCGAAATTGTCGCCATCGCATATGGAGAATGAGGGGTAGAATCATGACGGCGAACTTAAAGAAACCGATCAGGTATCGTTTGCCTAAGCGTTTGGGGTCTTGAAGGAGGCGATAGATCCATTCACCCCCTATCTTCTGGATCCATACCGGGGCACGGGAGACGTTGCCGGTAATGAAATCAAAGGTTCCACCGATACCGATGGTGACTCCGGCTTTTAGTCGAAAACGGTTTCTGTGAAACCACGACTCCTGTTTGGGGTTTCCAAAGGCGATGAGCAAAATATCCGGGTGGGCGTCGTTGATGCGCTGGACAGTTTCACTGTCTTCGGCATCTGTGTTGCTTAAGGCCTCACCTGAAATATGGATAAAGGGGGCGTCGACACCGGCAATGGTCATATATGGAAATCGCTTTTTTAAGGTGTCGGCGGCCCTTTTTCCCACCTCGCCGTTTCCCCCTAGAAAATAGAAGGATTTTTCTTGATGTGTGGCGGCCAGACGGGGGACGAGATCGGCACCGGTGACTCTCTCTTTGAGTGGGTTGCCGAGGATGCGACTTGCCCAGACCAGGGGCATGCCATCGGCGGTGACGAGGTCGGCGTGCTGGAGAATGGAGAGAAGCTCTGGATGCCGAGGCTCTTGGGAAAACCAGCTTAAGGTGTTCACGAGAAAGTCTACATTGACCGTGGCCACCAGCCGTGGTTTTCCATCGTTTCGGTGCGCCATGGCCATGGCATGGATTCTCTCCAGGGTCTCCTCCATGGTGAGATTATCGATGGGGATTCCTAAAATGAGGACGGTGTCATTGATTTGCATGATGATCTAATGTGGCTTTGCCACCCTTGCCGCCGAAGGCTCTTTTTTGTGTGATGATGTGAGAGTGGGGACCTGGTTGTGTAAGGGCCGGTGTCCGATGCGTCCTGCCAGGTAGCGCAGAACCCCTGCGCATTGAGGAAAGACCACAAAGGCAGTATGGCTGGCATAGAGGAGGGCCAGGCCGGGAGGACAGGCGAATTTTTGTTGAATTTTTTTAAAGGAGTAAAAGGGGCGTGCGACGATGAGAAGGGCCAGTAGAAGGGCCATGAGAGGGGCCCTGAAATAAAATCCACCGAGGATAAGGGCCAGGGGGGCGCTGGCCCGGATGGCGATCCGGAGAAGTTCCCGTAACCAGAGAGGATCGGAACTTCCCGCGAATCGAATGCCGATCTCGGCGTAGGCGTGACCGCTCCGGTAGGCCCTTTTGAGGTACTGGGAGAAAGTGGTCATGTGGATATCGTGAACACTCATGGGGGCGGCGATGCGTTTGATTTCCCATCCGAGGTGCCGAATGCGTCGGCTCAGTTCCGGGTCCTCACCGGCCACCAGTGCCTCATCGAAACCCCCGGTCTTCTCCAGGGCATAGTGATAGAGAAGCACCTCCCCCCCAAAGTATGCGCAGGGCCCCTCTTCGTAGCGCCACTCCATGTCGGTGAGGCGATGATATCCATTTCTTCCTGGATGGCGTTCCCGTCGGAGGCCACAGACGCAGGTGGTGGTATCGCTTAGGTGGGGAATCGCGGCATGGAACCATCCTCGCTCCAGCGTGGTATCGGCATCCATGAATTGCTCGAGGTGGGAGACCGCAGCCTTCATCGCCTCGGCGCTCTGCAGGACCTCGGCGACGATCAGCTCGTTGGCGTTGAAAAGCCGCCC
>JABXKT010000251.1 GCA_013619155.1 Desulfobacteraceae bacterium | reverse complement strand
TCCTCTGGTAGGGTGCGCCTGCGTACCGTTTTCGATGGACACCCATAGCCGTCATTTATCCCTTCTATCGTGGCATCCTAGGCCTCGGTTCTGGTGCATAAAATGCACCCTACGGCCACGATACCCACCGGTATGGGTGTGGATCATCCGTCTTTATCCTAAAGGCAGGGCCGATGGGGCTGAAGAAAGAGGGTAATCAAAAAAACAAAAAGGGACGGGGCATTCATGCCTTCGTCCCTTTTTTTATGGCTGCTTTCGGGGCGCTTTTCACGAGGGGGCCGCTTAGTCCCCATTGGCCCGAAAGAGCCGCTGCATCCCCAAGCATCCGATATAGACGAGGCCGGCCACGCAGATGATCATGGGCCCCGCCGAGAGGTCCAGGGTGTAGCTTAAGGCGAGGCCGCTCCAGCTGAAGAGAAGGGAGAAGAGGATGGCTATAATCATGATGGTGGAGAGGCGACGACTTAAGGTGGAGGCGGTGGCGGCGGGGAGGGTGAGCATGGCGATGACCATGATGATGCCCACGAGGCGGACGAGGAGCACCACGGTGACGGCGGTCATGACGAGGAGCAGAATATAGAAGAAGGCCGTGTGGATCCCCCGTAGGGTGGCAAACTCCTCATCGAAGCAGACTGCTTGAAAGGTGTGGTGGAAGAGGACGGTGAGGGTGATGATGATCAGATCCAGCCCCGCCACCATGAAGATGTCTTGGGGGGAGATGAGGAGGATATCTCCGAAGAGGTAGCTGGTGAGCTCGAAGTATCCGGGGGTGAGGTCGATGAAAATCAGACCCATGGCCATGCCGATGGCCCAGAGGGCACCGATGATGGAGTCTTCGCGCTCTCCGGCCTTGAGGCTCACGAGACCGATGATAATGGCGGCGATGATGGCGCTGGCCAGGGCCCCATGGATGGGGTCGAGCCAGGTGAGCCCCCACCGATGGTTGAGGTAGAGGGCGGCGCCGATGCCGCCGAAGGCGCAGTGGGCGATGGCCCCGGCCAGGTAGCCGATGCGCCGGGTGACGACGTAGGTTCCCATGATGCCAAAGGAGACGCTGGCCAGGGTCCCGGCCATGAGGGCGAGGCGCAAAAAGCCGTTATTGGGGTCTAAGAGTGCGAAGAAGAAGTCAGTCATGGGCCTTCGATGGTATGGGGTGGATTGAACGTTTAGGAACAGGGGCCGTCGTCAAAAAAGGGATCACATCGGGGTGGGGGACTCATTGCGGCAGTGGCCCTGGTGGCTGCAGCGGTGATCGTGACGTACCATGCGAAGGTCGCCGCCATAAATTTCGTTGATCATGGTGCCGTCTAATTCGCTGGTGGGGTGCACCACCACCTTTTTATTCACACAGATGACGCTCTTCACCACCTTGGATACGAAGCCCAGATCGTGGGAGACCACGAGGATGGTCATGCGCTTGTTGAGCCGGGCGAGGAGTTCGAAGATGGAGGCTTCCGCCGCCGGATCCACGTTGGCCGTGGGTTCATCCATGAGGAGGAGGTCGGGGTGGCCGCACAGGGCCCGGGCGATGAGGACGCGTTGCCTCTGGCCGCCGGAGAGGGCGCTGAAGGGAACCTTGATCTTGTCGGTCAGGCCCACTTCCTCTAGGGCGCCATGGGCCGCCTCTCGGTCTTCGGCCGTGTACCGCCATCTTCGGGAGCTCGTTAGCCGTCCCATGAGGACCACATCCATCACCGAGACGGGAAAGGCCATGTCCACATGGGTGTACTGGGGCATGTAGCCGATGCGGCTCCAGGTCTGCTTCGGAGGGGCGCCGAAGAGGCGTACCGTGCCGGAGGTGGGTGTAAAGAGGCCCAGAATCAGTTTGATGAGGGTGGTTTTTCCGCCGCCGTTGGGCCCCACCACCATGGCGAAGTCGCCTCTGGGCACGGCCAGGTTGGCGTCGTTTAAGACCAAATGGTGGGTGTAGGCGTAGGAGACGTTATCAAGGGTGATGGCATTTTCCATAGGGTTCACCGGGGGGTTTTTCTATCATATATGTGCGTTCTGTCAGGCGGCAGGAGACCCTTCAATGAAGGGCTCTATCGGGGCCTGGAACACCCACCCCATGGCCGACCACATACCTTTACTCCTTTCTTTAAGGGATTGCAACTGGCGGTGGAAAATGGATTTTAGGGGCCCTTTTTTAAGGGCCGGGTCTTACTCGTCGATCGGTGACCAGGGGCAGTATCCGAGGCGAGGGGAGAGCTCGACGGGGTGCTTGCGGCACACCTCGGGACGGTCTTCGTAGACACTGCAGTTGCTTTTGTCGTCGAGAAAAGCGCAGCCCCCTTTCTTGTGCGGGGCGAGGGTGAATTTCCCCTTGGAGAGGTTGCCCCGTGTGATGATGCCCTCTTTCTTCAGGCGCTTCATGAGGTTCCTCATGTCGTACTTGACCTCATCCTCATCGGTGATGCCGAGGCGGATGAGATCTTGGGCGTTTACATCGATGACGAGGTAGCAGCACAAGGCCATGCAGTTATCGCAGAGCCCCTCTTTGTATCGTAGCCAGGTTCCGGGCCGCTCAATATCGCTGCCTCGTCTGGCGGTGTATATTGCCATGGTAAAATCTCCTAATATATTCATGATTAAAAACGTAGGAGATTAGCACCGAATGGCTTAAAATTGTATAAAATCAATGTTCAATAGGTATAACGATGTATAGCCTCTTCGAAGCGGCGGGGCTCGTGGAAAGAGGCCGTGAATCCCGCCTCCGAGGGGTGCCCCCCTTGGCTTCGGGGCGCCAGTGCTTGACGGCAATGGCTTAAAAATCGGGGGCTTGTTTTTTTCCTAAGACCGCTCATGGCTCCCTTGCTTAAAGGGTGGGGGCGGTCATTTTTATCGACGGGTGGCGCCTATTTAAAATGAAGGGGTGACGATGGGGGACGCTGGGATCCCCATGGGGTAAAAAAGAGAGCACCGCAAGGGTGTTTACCTTGGGACGCGATATTTGATATAGGGGTCGGGCGCTCTTTTGATGAGCGATGTTTTCGATAAAAAATACCATGGAAAGAGGGGGGAGACAACGCCTTTTATCTCTCTCCTTACGGAGCCTTCCTGCAGTCTGAGAAGGGTGGGGCTCTTCTCTGGCGTTTGGGCCTGCAGGAAGGCTCCGTAAGGAGAGAGATAAAAGG
>JABXKT010000250.1 GCA_013619155.1 Desulfobacteraceae bacterium | reverse complement strand
CCCCCCGCCCCTTCTCTGAATCCGATTATGACGACCAGCTCCTGGCCCGTATCACCGATCGAGATCTCAATGTAGTTTTCCGGGGGTTAAGGGCAGGGCGAGGTGCCTCCTGCCCTTCATGAATCACAGGGTGATGCGCCCCCGAAATAGTGGCCACTATAAGTCAAACTGCCAGAAAAAAAGTGCGTGTCTCATGGACGGTTGCCTCGTGTGCAACACAATGATTGTAAGAGACCGCCCCCCGTCACTCCCATTAATATACCGGATATCGCCAACCCAGATACGACCTGGTACATCCATGAAGAAGTGTTGATTCCAAAAAATTTTAGCACGGGCCGGTAACGAATAATTTGGATTGGCTTGTTGCCCCGAACCTCTCCTAAGCCTGGAAACGAATCCCGGCCGCTTTTATTATAGAAACGCCGGCCGTTTTTGTCGCCGCGTATGCCGTCATCCTTCAGATTCAGATATATTTTCATATGAACCATCAATACCATACCCCCCACCAGGACTCTCTTCTACTCCCTCCTCGACACCGTCGCTCCCCCATGATATCACTTCCCTCGTCCCGCCTTTACGCCTACGTAAGGGCCACCCATGAATCACAGGAATTGCCCCATGCCATCTCGTTCTGAAGCTCTTTCGGGTCTCCTCGTCACCGTCCGGCCTTTACGCACACGTAGGGGGCAATCCATGAATCACAGGAACTGCCCCATGCCACCTCGTTCTGAAGCTCTTTCGGGTCTCCTCGTCACCCTGCAGGCCTTTCTCATCTGGGGGCTCTCCCCCTTATACTGGAGCCACCTCTCCCATGTCCCGGCGTTTGAAGCCCTCATGCACCGTGTAATATGGTCCCTTCTCTTTCTCATACCCATTCTTCTCTTTCAGAAAAAAATGGGCCCCTTCTGGAAGGCCCTCACCAGCCTACGTACCCTTGCGATACTGACCCTCACCACCTGCCTGGTGGGGTCCAACTGGTTTATCTTCATCTGGTCCATTAGCCATGGTCATGTGATGCAGACCAGCCTGGGGTACTATATCAATCCCCTGGTCACCGTATTTCTCGGCACCATTTTTTTAAAAGAGAGGCTCAGCCGCAAGCAACAGATAGCCGTCCTCCTCGCTGGCATTGGCGTGGTATGGCTCACCCTGGATTACGGTCGGCTTCCCTGGGTATCCCTTATGCTGGCCTTTAGCTTTGCCTTCTATAGCCTCATTCGAAAGGTCGTGGATGTGGGTCCCCTTGTGGGCTTAACCATCGAGACCCTTCTTATGACAGTGCCTGCCGCCATCTACCTGGGATACCTGGGGAGTAAAGGCGAGGGGGCCTTTCTCCATACGGGGCTCTCCACGGACCTTTTTCTCATGGGCACCGCCCTGGTTACCGCCCTGCCCCTGCTCCTCTTTAATATGGGCGCCAAGGCCTTAAACCTCTCCACCATCGGCTTTATTCAGTATCTGGCCCCCACCTGCACCCTCTTTCTGGCGGTCTTCTATTTTCATGAGCCCCTGGATCCCTCATTGATACGGACCTTTGTTCTCATCTGGAGCGCCCTGGCCCTGGCCACCTGGGACTCCATCGCCAATTATCGTCGCCACGAAGTCCCTCCGGCCCCCAAGGGGCTATCGTAAAATAAGGGATAACGGTTCTTAAAGGGGGCTTAAAAACTGAGCCTCCGGCGGCCAGGGACCGGGCCCCTGGACCCCAGGTTTATGACAATGACTGTCACGATAAAAATCTGTTTGGCACCCTTTTGTAAAAGCTTGGCTCCCGGCAGGGCTGCCAGAGGCGAAGCTTTCGCCGTACGGTCTCCGGCGGCGAGGTGAGCCACCTCGAAAGCGAGTTACCGCTGCGCTCTGCCCCGCTCCTCGGGGCAAATCACAGCGGTATTCTTATGAAATCTGTTTATCTATTTTTTGCCAGAGCCTTTAAAGGGGTGTGTTCCTCTCATCGAAAAATTTTTGTGGCGCTTTTTTTGACCGCGAATGTGACGGACCCGAGGAATGAGGGTACGAAAGCATTCGCAAACATGGGTTCCAAGGGCACAGCCCTTGGCCGCCAGAGGCCAATTTTTTGGTCACTTTGACCAGAGAAGGCCGTTTTTTAGAGCTTAAATAGTTACCATAGTGATCCATCCCCTCTCCTTTCCAAACTCGCCCTCACCTCCAAACAAAAAAGCGGAAATCCAGTCTGTCCGGATTCCCGCTTTGCACGAAAAAATATGCCGTCACCAAAATTCCATGGCGATTATCAACCTCACGATTTAAAACTGAGGTTCCATCACCTCCCCGGTGTAGGCACCGATAAGGATTGTCATCTCTCCGGAGGTAAAATGGTAGTAGGGCTCTTTCACATCGGGATGAAGGGCCCAATAGAGATCACAGGAGGCGCCCTGGAGATTGAACCCCGGAGGCAATTTTTTAGCGGCATCGATGGCAGAGATCATGCGGCTGATATCAATGGGACGCATCCCAATGGGTAAGGGGATCTTATCATGCTGAAGTACCCCACCATAACGCCAGGTCTCTGCCCAGGGCTCAGGGTCAGGAACGACGGGGATAACCTTCATCATAACCTGGACCCAATCATAGGGGGGCTGAGATACGTGGCTGTCTTTGGCCGACAGCAGCTGCACATTGACGCCAGTCTCTCCAAATTGGTTGAATGTTTTTTTGATATCGTCATCAAATCGTTTGGCATCCATACATGGCACTCCTTAAATTGGGGAGGGGTAATATTTGTGGATGGACCTGTCAAAGATGGTAGAAAGAGCCGGTCATGAAGAAGAGACGCGAAAGAGAAGAGGGCAATTCGCTTTTGAGGAGGGGAAACGATCTATGGTCCAAAAAGGCCCTTAAGATATGTATTAACGCATAATATCATATTGACTCTGCCCCAACAAGCCTGTTGCATAAAGAGGGGCATCCCATAAAAACAAAAAGAGCCGAAGCAAAGGCTTCGGCTCTTTTTGTTTTTATGGTGGGTCGTACTGGGCTCGAACCAGTGACTCTCTGCTTAAAAGGCGGATACTCTACCAACTGAGTTAACGACCCATAAAATGTGGTGGGCGATGCAGGGTTCGAACCTGCGACTTCAACCTTGTAAGGGTTGCACTCTCCCAACTGAGTTAATCGCCCCCATAATCTGGAGTGAC
>JABXKT010000249.1 GCA_013619155.1 Desulfobacteraceae bacterium | reverse complement strand
GGGTGGCGGTCAGAACGGCGGATATGGGAATCCAGACCCCGGGTTCTCCACACCTCCAGATGATGACATTCCTTTCTGACAAATACCTTAAAACAAAGCACAAAATGTAAATATTTAGGCCCAAAAAAAGCCTCCGGCGGCACGATGTGCCACCTTTTAAAGCAGACCAACGGATGTGTTTTGCCCCGAGCCTCGGTTCAAATCACATCCGCCTTTAAGATAAAATTGAATCAAGAGTAATTCTTAAAGCCTGTTTAATAAACGTTTCAAATATTTAACCGCCGAAGGCATACGCTGAATAGCTATCTAAAATTTAATAAAAAAAGCCCCGTTATTCGGGGCTTTTTTTATTTTAAGGTGTCAGATCTATACACCTTTTTTCGGCAGCCATCTCTATTTGCTGCAAAGAATTTCTACACTCCAAGGGCCGGGCCCTTGGGTCTTAAGGCTCATGAATGCTGAAATGCCTTCGGCATATTCATATGCGCGAAAAGAAAATTTTTACCGCTCTTTTTGTTAAAAAGCGACCCGCGAAGACACGGCTAAACAGTGACAAAAAGGCCTGCTCAATACCCTCCCCACAATAAGGCAGCACCGGAAAACCAATCCATGAAAGCATCCCCCTGCTATATCACCGTCTCACCTCGTCATCTGGAATGAGATTACCCGGACTCATCCTAATCAATGGATGAAAATGATTGTCCATCATCGAAAAAGCCGAGCACATTCAGGGTATAGGGCCGATCAGATCGGTAGACAATTCTCTATCCTGAATCGGTCCTGACCATACGGTGAATACGCCACATGGCGTCCTCCTTCGAAGATCTCTCATCGATCCCTCCCCCGTCGATTTCATATAAATACGAAGATCGTTGAACGCCCACCTATCCATCCCATGGGTTCTTGAAAATTTCACCCACGGAGAACAGAGCCCCTTATTTTCCACCGCCTAATTTCACGGCATATTATTTGCATAAAAGCCATGAACTAATATTAGCAATTAAATAAAAATCAGTCGTACTGATGGAATATATTCTTTTATCGAGAAAGTACTTTTTTCAAACAACCAACAAGGATAATGCGTTAAAAAAAATCAGAAAGATACACTCAACACACCCTATCTTGAGTTGATCGATACCCAGAGATGCATTAAAAAATAAAATTCATGAATCTTAGATCGCGTGTATCGTCGTTCCGGAAATAAGTAACACCCTTGTGTCGAGAATCCTCTATTACGGACTTTTTTAACGTTATCTCATCAAAAGGTGTTTAATGGAAATTTTGAAGTTTTTTATAGCGTCCCTACCTATTTTATGGCTCATCTTCTCCCTGGGAGTCTTGAGTCTACCCGCATATAAAACCTGTTCTTTCACCTTAATTGCAACGATACTGATTGCCGTCTTCGGATGGTGGCAGATGCCCATGGTTGATGCCTTGGCCGCAGCCTCGGAGGGTGCAGCACTCGCCCTCTGGCCCATCATGATTGTCATTTTATCGGCGGTATTCACATATAACCTCTCCCTACACACCAAAAGCATGGATATTATCAAGAGCATACTCTCCTCCATCTCGAGTGATCGACGTATCCTGGTGCTCATCATCGCATGGGGCTTTGGCGGGTTCTTGGAATCGGTAGCGGGTTATGGCACGGCCGTCGCCATCCCTGCAAGCATCCTTGCCGCCATGGGATTTGACCCCCTCTTTGCCGCCGTTATCTGTCTCATCGCAAACACAGTTCCCACAGCCTTTGGTGCCATCGGCATTCCCATTTCAACCATGGCCAACGTGACGGGACTCTCGGTTTTAGGCATCAGCTATTACACTGCGCTTCAACTCTTCATCTTTATTATCCTCATCACCTTTCTACTGGTAATGATCTGCGAAAAAAGTATCAAGGGTGTTAAAGGCGTCTTCCTAACCACCCTTGTTTCCGGGCTCTCCTTTGCTATTCCCCAACTCCTGGTCGCAAAATACATGGGACCCGAGTTGCCCTCTGTCATCGGAAGTATCTGCAGCATGGGTGCAACCATTGCCATGGCAAAAATCTTCCACAGTGAGCATTCCGTCAAAACCGATGAGGCCATTCTCCCGAAAGAAAAATTGCTGGCCTGGCTCCCCTATATCCTGATTTTCGTCTTCATGATTCTTTGCAGCAACATTTTCCCAGGAATCAAACATAGCCTTGCACAGATCAAAACCAGCGTTATCTTCTACGGGGACAAACCCTATGTCTTTAAATGGATCGCAACCCCTGGGTCCATCATTCTCATCGCAGCGTTCATCGGAGGCAAGATCCAGGGTGCAGAGTTCAGCACGATGATCAGTCTCCTTTTAAAAACAGCAAAGCAGCTAACCCTCTCGGCCATCACCGTGGTCTCCATTGTCGCCATGGCCAAGGTGATGGCGTACAGCGGAATGATCAACTCCATAGCGGTCATCATCGCCACCACAACCGGATCCTTCTACCCCATCATCGCCCCCATGATCGGCGCACTGGGAACCTTTGTCACCGGAAGCGACACCTCGTCCAATGTCCTCTTCGGAAAGCTCCAGCTTGAAATCGCACACCAGATCAACTGCAACCCCTTATGGCTGGTATCGGCAAGTGCGGCAGGAGCCACAGCCGGCAAGATGATCTCTCCCCAGAGTATTGCCGTCGCCACCGCAGCAACTGGACTCATCGGTTCCGAAGGGAAAATACTGAGTAAAACGATCATTATCTGTCTGGGATACGTTTTGATCCTCGGCATCCTTGTCTACATCGGCGGCATGTTTATACCGGCATAACCAGGGAGATCCCAAGCCTCTCACCACACAAATAAAAGGGCCGGAAGAGACACCTCTTCCGGCCCTCACTATTTCATCCTCGGGTTTTCCCAAAGACTCGACCGATGGCTGAGCAGACACGGCAAAATGTGCGACGTAAAACAGATGGCCCAGATACCGACCCGCGTTGAGAATCGTGGGACACTTTAGATATCCCATTATCCCTCAAGGTGGGACCGAAAAAAAAGGAGGGGGGCTGAAAGGGTAAAAAAGCCAGGGCGACCCGATTCAATGGATGGGCTTGTTTGCAATGCCAAAGGGAATATGGACCGAGGGTAAAACCTTCGAGGCCGGTTCCAGATGAAGCCTCTGGTCGTCAAAAAAAATATGGGGCTTCAGCACT
>JABXKT010000248.1 GCA_013619155.1 Desulfobacteraceae bacterium | reverse complement strand
ACCCTCAACGCCTGGATGGGCGATACTCTCCTCCTCGCCCTTGGGGGCAGCTTTCTCTGGGGTATGGTGAGTGTCCTCCTCTCCCCCTGCCACATGGCATCCATCCCCCTCATCGTGGGGTATGTGGCGGGACAGGAGGAGGCCATGGCCCCCAGAACAGCCGCAAAATACGCCATCACCTTCACCATAGGCCTCTTCATCACCATCGCCATCCTAGGCGTTATCTGCACCCTTCTAGGGCGTATGATGGGAGAGGTGAGCCCCTACTGGACCATCATCATCGGCGGGCTCCTCATCTGGGTGGCCCTCGATATGTGGGGGATCTCGGTGTGCTCCCTGCCCGGGGGTGCCCTGTCACGCCTCCAGGTGCGGGGAATCTCCGGTGCCTTTCTCCTGGGCCTTGCCTACGGCATCCTCTCGGGCTCCTGCACCTTTGGCTTTATGGCACCCATCCTGGCTGTAATCACCATCCAGGAGAGAATCCTCTCCGGCCTTCTACTCATCACCGCGTTTGCCATGGGACACTGCCTCCCCATCGCCGTGGCAGGCTCCAGCACCGCCCTTGTCCGCCGCATTCTCATGAACCCGGCCCTTCAAAAGGGGAGCGCCTGGTTCAAGAAAGGGGCGGGCTCCATGGTGGGGGGCCTCGGTATCTATTTTATCCTGCGCCCCTTCCTCCCCCTTCTCTCTTAGGCGCGCCTCACTCTAAAAAAAGAGGGGGGATCAAAAAAATACCCCGGCCCATCCCTCATATGAATCGCCTGAATCCCGGCCATGGATATTGACAAGCCCCATGGCTTCCCTATATATCCGCTATATACAACGTTTGCATCCCAAACGCCCACGCATCAATGTGATCTATAATGTGATCTATAAGGAGCGAGGTGAGGTATCATGGGTACAGACTGAGACCGTCTGCCCAGAAGAGAGGGGGCCGGTAATACTTCACAGATTTTGGAGGCCCTATTATGATTGAAATTCTCGTCATCATGGTCACAGGTATTATCATTGGCTACCTGCTGCGCCAAAAACGGGCCGTCTTTGCAGTCATCGACCGCATCGTCATGGCCGTCATCTTTCTTCTTCTCTTTGTCCTGGGCATCTCCGTGGGCTTAAACGAGACGGTGGTAAGCACCATCCACATCATCGGTATCCAGGCCATGGTCCTCACCCTTGGCGCCGTGGCGGGCAGCATTACCTGCTGCTGGCTGGTCTGGCGGCTCTTCTTTGCCCAGCAGTTCGACACGGAGGTCACCGATGAAAGGTAGCCTCACCATTCTCTGCTGCTTTATTGTGGGTGTCGTCTCCGGTCTCTTCGTGGATCTTCCCGCCTTCGCCACGAAATCGGATCTCACCCTCTGGGTTCTCTACGCCCTGATCTTCTTTGTGGGTATCGGTATCGGCGGAGATGCCACCACCTTCTCCGTGCTGAAGAAGAGCAATATCCGCATTTTCCTCATTCCCGCCGCCATCATCGGGGGATCCCTGGCAGGATCGGCCATCGCCTCGCTACTCCTTCACGACATCTCCATCCGCGATGCCATGGCCATCGGCTCCGGCCTCGGCTACTACAGCCTCTCCTCCATCTACATCACCGAGATGCGCGGTGAGGTCTTAGGCACCATTGCCCTTCTCTCCAATATCATGCGAGAGATCTTCACCCTCCTGGCCGCCCCCCTTCTCGTGGCCTGGTTTGGAGGCACCGCGCCCATTGCCTCGGCAGGGGCCACAGCCATGGACACAACCCTTCCCATCATCACCATAAATTCCGGGAAGGAGTTTGCTATCCTCGCCCTCTTTAGTGGGGTGGTGCTCACCATTGCCGTCCCCATTCTCGTCACCTTCATTCTCTCCTAGGCCAATTAAAATCAGCCCCCAAAGGGAGGGGAAGATACATGACACGATCTCGACACACATGGCGGGCCGCCCTCTGGATGGGCGGTGCCCTCCTCTCCTTCATGGCCATGGCCGTCTCAGGACGGGAGCTCTCCCAGGAGCTGGGTACCTTCCAGATCCTCTTCTTTCGAAGTATCGTCAGCCTGATCGTCATCTCTGCCCTTCTCTTCTGCTCGGGCTGGTCCCAGGTTCGAACCCAGCACCCCACAAGGCACCTGCTGCGCAATATCACCCATTTTGCCGGACAATTCGGATGGTTTTACGCCATCGCCCTCATCCCCCTGGCCGATGTCTTCGCCATCGAGTTTACCATGCCGGTATGGATGGCCCTCTTTGCCGCCCTCTTCCTCCATGAACGCCTCACGCCTCCCCGACTCTTTGCCGTCGTGATGGGGATCTTCGGTATGCTCATCATCCTGCGCCCCGGAACGGGCGTCATCACGCCCGGTGCCATGGCCATGGTCGTGGGGGCCATCTGCTTTGCCCTGGCCAATACCGCCACCAAGAGCCTCACCCGCACCGAATCCCCCCTATGCATCCTCTTCTACATGGTGATCCTCCAGATGCCCATGGCCCTCATTCCCAGCCTCTACCACTGGCAAACCCCGTCACCGGCCACCTGGCCCTGGCTTCTCCTCGTGGGAACCACCGCTCTGTCCGCCCACTACTGCATGGCCCGTGCCTTCCAACATGCCGATGCCACCGTCGTCGTCCCCATGGACTTTTTGCGCCTTCCCCTAATCGCCCTGGTCGGCGCCCTCGTCTACGATGAGCCCTTAGACGGATTCATCCTCATTGGGGCCGTGATCATGTGCCTCGGCAATGGGGTGAGCATCCGGGCCGAGAACACCCAGAGTAGAGGCGCCGGCGCCTCTCTTGAGAACCAGGCGCCATAAACCGGTCTGTTGCCGATGGGGCCACGCAAAACCACGGTAGGGTGCGCGTGCACGCCCCACGCCTTCGGGAACAGGGCATGTCACCGCGATTGATAGGTGCCGGATGAATCGGCATTTTTAATGGTGACGAGTATCGAAAAAGAGGCGGGGAAAAGGGGGAAAAAACAAAAGCCCGTCACCAGATGATGACGGGCTTTTAAGGGCGGGGCCTTACACGAATTTTTGGGGCAGACGATCCAGGATCTCGAAGAGCTTCTTGCATAGATCCCGTGCATGGCTCAATTTGGTGGGGAGCATCTCTTTGACTTTATAGATCAGGCTATATTCGAAACGGCTGATAAAGGCATCAATATCATGATACTCGCCCTTTAAAGAGATCTTCCGGTCTCTATACGTGCCATTGCCGATCTGATTCAGCTGAAACATATTGGAGTGGTTGCACACCTTGATATAGCCATCCAGTTTTCGGGAACTCACCACCCGTCCATCGTAAAAGGTGAGACCCTCGAGTTCCTCGATGATGGAGTTCACGGAAAACACCTCGGAACGCACCATATTATCACGGAGCACCCGGTGATCGGAATTTACCGCTTTAATATAGAAATCCCCCACCGCATCGGTCCTCTCTATGGTGGCGATATCGCTAAGGGCCACGATCATATCCCCAAATTTTCGAAACCCGTACTGGGATTCGTCAAAGGAGGTGGAGATATGTCGCCGGATCAGAGACTTCAATTGCGCCCCTAAAATCCCCTGCTCACCCACATGGCGCTCCAGAAGATCCGAGAGCTGGGCCTTAAACACATCCAGGGAGGCCGAGTGGCTCGAATTGGGTTTTTTCTGGCTGTTATCAAAGATATCCTGGAGACTCTCATAGTTGACAAACCGGTCGCAGAGCTCTGCCAGATCTTCGGAGGCGCAGTTCTCCGGGGAGACCCCCACAATCTCCTTATTATGAAGCCGCAACTTCTTCAAAAGGTGGATAAAATCGCGGTCTCCGCTGACAATGACGTACCGGTCGATCTGGGGGCGTTCATAGATCATCTCCATGGCGTCCACGGCCAGCCTCAAATCCACGGCATTTTTCTGCCCCTTGCCCAGGACGTGAACCAGCTCGATACCATGCTGATAGAGTTTAAACTGGTGCTGATTATAGTCTCGATGGCGCCAATCGGCATAGGCCAGGGCCGTTGTGAGGCGACTCTGATCCTCCGATATTTTCAATAGAAGAGAGGGGTCAAAAAGCCCCTCATCACTGTCCGTATTGGTGTTCCCACTCAACCCACAGATTAAATTTTCAAAATCGATAAGCAACGCTGTATTTTTAAGATTCATCGTCTCATTTCATTCCCCAAAAAAAAAGTCCCAACGAGTCAGGGACACAAAAGAACAGGTTCTATAAATAAAAACATAGCAAAAGCAATTCCCAATCTTTTAAGTCATATTTTAAGTAATTTAAATATTTTAAAAGTCCAGTGCGTGCGTTTATTTACACCTGCCAATTTCTCTATTTACCGCCATATATTCCTATCATCAAATTGCTACGAAAGGCACAATAACACGCAACCCCGGTAGGCACCACATTTCATTCAAAAAAGCCCTCTCACCCATCACTTAAGGACAAAATCCAAAAATATCCCCTCGTTCTCTCCTTGATTTTTACTCTCATAAGTGCTCCAATCTTTCTTTTTAAAAAAACGCACCCTTGCATATTCGAAGATGAGGAGACCCCATGGAAATCATATCCCTTGCAGGCCTGGCAGCTGCCATGACGGTCCTTGCCCTCACCCCCGGTCCGGGCGTCTTCGCCACGGTGGCCAGCGCCATATCATCGGGCGTTCCCAAAACCCTGGGCCTCATCTGTGGCCTCGTCACCGGCGACATATGCTACCTCCTCTTTGCCATCTTCGGTCTCTCGATGATTGCACAATCCGTGGGGGAGTTTTTTATCGTGATCAAAATAGGGGCCGGCATCTACCTCGTCTACTTAGGCTTTCGCCTCATTTTCCGACCCTCTCCACAGCGAGGCGCCCCCCACCAAACCCCATCGGCCGGTAAAACGTATATAAGCGGCCTATTCATCACCTTATCCAACCCCAAGGTGATCCTCTTCTACTGCGGCTTTTTACCCAACTTTATGGATCTGCCCGCCCTCACCCCCATGGAAATCGCCCTTACCGTTCTCACCGTGGCCACTGTGGTCACAAGCGTCCTCTGCGGATATGCCATCCTGGCCGCCAAGGCGAGTAAGGCCCTGGGAGAGAAAAACAAGGGAAGAGCCCTCCAGAACACCGCCGGAGGCCTCATGATCGCCACGGGCATAAAGGTTGCCTTAAATTAATCGCATATGGAGCAGGTTCGGCCTGAACCCAAAGGTCTCATAAAAGGCCTGGGTGCCCCTGTTTTCACAGGCCAGGGTAATGGAAATCATCTTGCACTCCTTATCCTTCAGCCAGGCCAGATGGCGATGCATGAGCTCTCGTCCGATCCCCATTCTCCGCACCTCATCCCTCACATACAAGGTATGAGGCTCTCCAATGACGCCTTCCAGAGTCGAGATACAAAACCCCACCACCGCCCCCGTATCGGATGCCTGGGCCACCGTAATCTTTATCATATCGGCATCAAAAACGGCAAAACCCTGGATCCGGTCCTCGAATACAAGCTCTGCATAGAGATCTCCGAAAAATTGGGAAATCTCCTCATGAAACGCCCTATTTCTCTCCCAGGCCTCTTTAATAAGGGCCACCTCGCAAAAGGGGATATCTCGGTAACAGACCATTAAAAACTCCTGCATCAACGTGATAGATAAAGATTCTGTAAGGATTCAACGATACCTATATTGGCTCCAGGCAGAGCCACCGGAGGCATCTTTCGATGGGCGCCTTCTATGGTTAAAGAGGGCTTAAAACGAAGCCTCCGGCGGCCAGGGACTGGGGGGCCTTGGCCCCCAAAGGAGTGACCATGACGGGCCAAAAGTTCGGTCTGAAGCGTCGTATTTGTTGCTCGATTTTTGGGCCTGTCAATATTTGTCATAATACTGGCCCTGACTGGCTTTAAAGCGAATAAGAGATAACCTAAAAAGTGGGCACGTTCAGTGG
>JABXKT010000070.1 GCA_013619155.1 Desulfobacteraceae bacterium | reverse complement strand
TTACCGGGGAGGGGGGGGGCACTCTCCGTATTTTCATCCGTATTCTGATCCTCACCCTCTTCGGCGAGTTCCATGGAGGCTTTCTCATCGCGTATCCGGAGTCCCTCCATGAGAATGCTGATGAGGGGGGTGGTGATATTTTGATCCGGTGGGGGGACGCTATCGATGACGATGACGGTATTGTGCCAGCCGATGATCTCATAGGCCGCATTGAGCCCCTGGAGAGGTCCCGCTTCGGCGGCCACCAGTGTGCCGTCGGCAATCCAGAGGTACCCGAGATCATCGTTGGCATAGATTTTTAAGGTGCAGGAGGTTTTGTCCATCTGGACAATTTGCAGGAATGAGCTGAGGGAAATTCCCTGTATTTGGCCGCCAACGTCAATCTTCATCGTTTTGCTTATACCTTGTGGTATGGAAATCCCTGTCTGGGATTAGATAAGGATTGGGGTAAAGGGGATGATTTTTTTAACGATACCCACAAGCCTCGTCATGCGCAGATGATATATAAAATGATTAAAGCATCTTATGTGACGTGAATCCGGGGCAATCGGCAGGCCCTATAATGATTTTTTACGGTAGGAAATAAAATATCAGATCGGTATGGGGGTGTCAATTGAGAGCCACGCCCAAGGTGCTTAAGGGGAAAGAGGCGGCTTTACTTTGGAGCGAGGATGTGAGACGTGACTTTTTTTATTATGGATGGGATGTGTGTATGGCAGGCATTGATATGATTAGGATCGGGTGAGTGGTGTGATGATGGGAAATAAGCGGTGTGTGGGGATTTGTGGTCTGGCCTTCGTGGCTTTTTGTTGGGGGATGACCTTTACCGTGGTGAAAGATGCCTTACATGATGTGTCGGTCTCCCAGTTTATGGCCCAACGTTTTCTTTTGGCTTTTTTTCTCCTGCTTCTGGCGCGCCCTCTATCGAAGGCCCCCCTGGACCTCTATACCACGGGGCGGGGGGTGATACTGGGGCTTCAGGTGGTGCTGGGGTATGCCCTGCAGACGGTGGCACTGATCTATACCACGGCGTCCAACGCCGCTTTTTTAACGGGGCTCAATGTGGTGTGGGTCTCTATCTTGGCGGTGCCCCTCTTCCGGCGTCCCCTGGAGTTGCCGAAGGCGGTGGGGGCCCTGGTATCGGTGGCCGGCATCTATGGGATGTGTGGTCTCATGGAGTCAGGGGGGCAGGGCGCCTTGAATCGGGGCGATCTCTACGCCCTCATATGTGCCCTATTCTTCGCCCTGCATATCCTCTATACGGGGCGTTATGCGAGCCGTTGCGATGCCTATTGGCTGGCGGTGGTGCAGCTGGGAACCATCGGGGGGGTCTTCGGGGTAACGGCCGTGGTGAAGGGCTACCCCCTCCTCTTCTGGAATCCCGAGGTGGCCTGGGCCCTCATTCTCTGCGCTTTTTTCGCCACGGTGCTCCCCTTCTTCATCCAGACTATGGTTCAAAAATGGGTCTCTCCCTCGGATACGGCCCTGATTTTTTGTCTGGAGCCCGTGTTTGCCGCTTTTTTTGCCTGGGCCCTTGCCGGGGAGGCCATGGGGGGCATGGCGTTTTTGGGGGCCGGACTTATCCTCTTGGGTATGGTGATCTCGGAGGTGTGGCACCCGGGGTCTAAGAGGAACGCCTAAAAAGGGGGGGATGCCCGGCGGAGAGCGATCCGCCGGGGGTGGCTTTTTTGGAGCGTCGGCTTTAAAGGAGCAGGGACTGCTCGGGATCTCGTGTCTCGACGCGGTCGACTCTCTGGTATCCACGCGGCAGTTTCTTGCCCCGTAAGCCTCGGGAGCTGATGTACTCGGCCACGTTTCCGGGTTTTAGGGTGAGGTGGCGCTTGCCGGCGTAGATGATGATGCTGCTCTCTTTTTTTAGGGTGAACAGGGTGGTGAGACGCTCCTCCCCTGTCCTGGCACGGGCGGTGGGGATATTGATTATTTTGTTCCCCTTACCCTTGGCAAGTATGGGCAGATCCTTGACGGGGAAGATGATCATGCGTCCTTCGCTGGTGATGACGGCCAAGAGGGCCTCATTCATATCCGGGACGGCCAAGGGGGGGAGAGACTCGGCCCCTTCGGGCAGGGAGAGGAGGGCCTTGCCCGCCCTGTTTTTGCTGAGGAGATCGGCAAATGTGGCGATAAATCCGTAGCCTCCGCTGGAGGAGAGGAGGAAATGGTCCTGGGGTTCTCCGATGAGCATGTGGGGAAATCCGGCTCCGGATGGCGGCGTAAAGCGTCCGGTGAGGGGCTCTCCCTGGCTTCTGGCAGAGGGGAGGGTGTGGGACTCTAAGCTGTAGCTGCGGCCCGTGGTGTCTATAAAGGCGGCAAATTGTGAGCTCTTGCCCTGGGCGGTACAGAGCAGGTCGTCTCCGGCCTTGTACTTGATGCGGGAGAGATCCGTATCGTGGCCCTTGGCGGATCGAATCCAGCCGTTCTGGGAGAGAATGAGGGTGATGGGCTCTGTGGGCATCAGGTCTTTTTCTGAAAGGGCCTGGGACTCCTGGCGTTCCACCACGGGGGATCGTCGCTCATCCCCATATTTTTTGGCGTCGGCCTTGATCTCTTTTTTAATCATCTGGACGAGGCGTTTGCCCGAACCCAGGACCTTTTCTAAGCCCTCCCGCTCCAGGGAGAGTGCCTCCTGCTCACCACGAATCTTGACCTCCTCCAGCTTGGCCAGATGGCGCAGTCGCAGTTCGAGGATCGCCTCGGCTTGGCGCTCACTCAAGGCGAATTGACGGATGAGTTCCGGTTTTGGCGTATCCTCGCTGCGGATGATATGGATCACCTCATCGATGCTGAGGAAGGCCGTGAGGAGTCCATCGAGGAGATGCAGGCGGTTTCTCACCTTCTCCAGGCGGTGGGTAAGGCGGCGGGTCACCGTCTCCTTTCTGAAGTCAATCCATTCGGAGAGGAGTTGGACGAGGCCCTTGACCTGGGGTTTACCCGAGGTGCCGATGACATTGATGTTGACCCGGTAATTACGCTCCAGATCTGTGGTGGCAAAGAGGTGGTTCATGAGGGCCTCTTTGTCGATGCGGTTGGAGCGGGGGACCACCACGATACGGGTGGGGGCCTCATGGTCTGATTCGTCACGGAGATCGGCCACCATGGGGAGTTTCTTGGCCTGCATCTGGGCGGCTATCTGTTCGATGAGCTTGGCGCCGGAGACCTGGTGGGGCAGGGCCGTGATGACGATATCCCCGTTCTCCTGGCTCCAGAGGGCCCGCATCTTTATGGATCCATGGCCGGTGGTGTAGAGCTTTTTTATGTCGGCGGCCGGGGAGATGATCTCCGCCTCGGTGGGGAAGTCGGGTCCCTTGATATGGGTGAGGAGGGCCTCGGTATCGGCGTCGGGGTGGTCCAACAGGTGCACACAGGCCTGGGCCACCTCCTTCAGATTGTGGGGCGGGATATCCGTGGACATCCCCACGGCGATACCCGTGGTGCCGTTCAAGAGGAGATTGGGGAGGCGGGCGGGAAGGACCGAGGGTTCATCCAGGGTGCCGTCGAAGTTGGGGACCCAGTGGACGGTGCCCTGGCCCACCTCATCCAAGAGAAGCTGGGCATAGGCGGAGAGTCGGGACTCGGTGTAGCGCATGGCCGCAAAGGATTTCGGATCATCCGGAGCCCCCCAGTTCCCCTGGCCGTCTACCAGGGGGTAGCGGTAGGAGAAGTCCTGGGCCATGAGCACCATGGCCTCGTAACAGGCGGAGTCTCCGTGGGGATGGAACTTGCCCAGGACATCACCCACGGTGCGGGCCGATTTTTTATACTTTGCGCTGGACTTTAAGCCCAGCTCGCTCATGGCGTAGATAATGCGCCTCTGAACGGGTTTTAAACCGTCGCCGATGTGGGGCAGGGCGCGGTCGAGGATGACATACATGGAGTACTCCAGATAGGCATCTTCGGCAAAGTGTTTGATGGGCTGATGTTCGCCACCCTCTGTGGTGAAGTGTGTTTCGTGTTTCATCCGTGGCATCCTGTGCTAATCTATATGGCTCCGGCGGCCCTGCCGGTGGCAATTTCTTTTAAAAAAAATATGATAACGATCGATGGGGGCGCCTTTTTCTCGGCTCTCCGTCTGGAAGATCCTAAGGGCGGTGCGGAAAGGCGAACCGCCTCACATCGCCCTGGGGATTAAGGCACGGTGGTGTTGGCGTCGGCCAGATTTCCCTTCGTCTCGATCCAGTGGCGCCGGTCTCCGGCCCTCTTCTTGGAGAGGAGCATATCGAAGAGGGCATCGGGCATCTCCGTCTCATCGGTGGTGGTGAGGCGAAGGAGGCGGCGCGTGTCTTCGGCCATGGTCGTCTCCCGGAGCTGAAGGGGGTTCATCTCCCCCAGCCCCTTGAAACGGACCACGTTGACGGTGCCGCGTCTCTTCTCGGAGGCGATACGATCTAAGATCCCCTGTTTTTCTGCCTCGTCCAGGGCGTAATAGACCTCTTTACCGATGTCGATGCGAAAGAGGGGGGGCATGGCCACGTAGATGTGTCCCTTCTCCACCAGGGGGCGGAAATGCTTGAGAAATAGGGCGCACAAGAGGGTGGCGATGTGCAGGCCATCGGAGTCGGCATCGGCCAGGATACACACCTTTCCGTAGCGCAGCTGGCTGATATCATCGGCACCGGGGTCCACTCCCAGGGCCACGGCAATATCATGGATCTCCTTGGAGTTTAAGACGACCTCCGAGTCCACCTCCCAGGTGTTTAAGATCTTGCCCCGCAGGGGCATGATGGCCTGGGTCTGGCGATCTCTGGCCTGTTTGGCGGATCCCCCTGCCGAGTCCCCTTCCACGAGGAAGATTTCGGTCCGGGCGTTGTCGGTCTCCACGCAATCGGCCAGCTTTCCCGGTAGGGCTGGCCCTTGGGTGATTTTCTTACGCGCCACCTTCTTGCTGGCCTTTAATCGTTTCTGGGCATGGGTCAGGGTGATCTCGGCGAGACGCTCCCCTTCGGCCATATTCTGGTTGAGCCAGAGACTGAAGGCATCTTTTGCGATGCCCGAGATATAGGCGGCAACGGCCCGTGAGGAGAGGCGCTCCTTTGTCTGTCCTGAGAACTGGGGATCCTCCACCTTGATGGAGAGGACATAGGCACAGCTCTCCCAGATATCCTCGGGGGCGAGGCGTACGCCCCGGGGGAGGAGTTTGTGGATCTCACAGAACTCCCGGAGGGCGGCCAGGAGTCCGCTTCGGAGGCCGTTGACATGGGTGCCTCCCTGGGCGGTGGGGATGAGGTTGACGTAACTCTCGGAGATGGCACCACCGCCATCGGGGAGCCAGGTGACGGCCCAGGCCGCGGACTCCCGTTTCCCTTCAATCTCTACGGCGAAGGGGGGGCAGGGCACCTGCTCGATATCCCCCAGGCTCTCCGTGAGATAGGCGCACAAGCCATCTTCGTAGTGCCACTGGTGTGTATCCCCCCCGGGGATGTCTCGAAAGCAGACGGTGAGCCCCTTGCAGAGTACCGCCTTGGCTTTTAGGATATGGATCAGCCGGCGTACGGAGAATTTGGGGGTGTCAAAGTATGTGGCATTGGGCCAGAAGCGGATGGTGGTGCCCGTATTTCGCCGTCCCACCTCACCGACCACGGTGAGCTCCTCCACCGTCTCACCATTTTCGAAGGCGATGGCATACTTTTTCCCGTTGCGTCGGATCTCGAGGGCCACACGGGTGGAGAGGGCATTGACCACAGAGACCCCCACTCCGTGCAGGCCCCCTGAGAAGGTGTAGTTCTTGCCTGAAAATTTGGCGCCGGCATGGAGGCGGGTCATGATGAGCTCCACCCCGGTGATCCCCTCTTCGGGGTGGATATCCACGGGCATGCCGCGACCGTTATCGCTGACCTCGAGGGATCCATCTTCGTAGAGCACCACCGATACCTTGGTGGCGTGGCCGCCAATGGCTTCATCCACGCTATTATCGATGGCCTCCTGGGCCAGGTGGTTGGGGCGATCGGTGTCGGTGTACATTCCTGGCCGACGCCGGACGGGGTCGAGGCCTTTTAAGACCTCAATGGCATCTGCATCATATCGTTTTACATCTAAATCCATGGCGGTGAAACAACGCTCCTGAAGATCCGATTCATGGTGTGGGAAGAGGGGGCACGCCTTGGAGAGGCCGTGCCGTGGGGAAATATCGAACTCCCCCCTTTTTAGCGACGGTTTGACCCTAAAGGTGGCCTACGGGCACGGGCTTTGTGCCGTTGGGCCCATTTTCTTTATTTAGCGTGGGCATATGGGTCGTCACATCGCATTGGCGAGACCCTTTGGGCATCGGTATCATAACCGTTTTTGAATTTTTCGCAATTTCTTTGTGGAAGAGAGGGGTAGAAGTTACTACGTGTAAGAATAACAATGAGTTGCGGGAAGATTGCGGTGTTTACGAAAACACAACAGGCTCTCTCAAATGGGTCCGTGCAGGCATTGAGGAGAGAGCCTGAGGTCTTCTAAGGGCGGTGCGTGGTGTTAAAACAGATGCTTCCAAGAGACTACTTGGCAGCTTTAACCACACTACCGGCTTTGATGCAGCTGGTGCATACGGTCATCTTCTTTACGACGCCGTTTTTAAGGGCACGAACGCTCTGAAGATTGGGATTGAAACGACGCTTGTTAACGTTGTGGGCATGGCTTACGTTGTTTCCTACCATAGGCTTTTTGCCGCATAGTTCACACATCTTAGACATGTTTAATACTCCTTTTATCACGTTGATGGCTTTGTAAAACGGCCGGTAGGCCGGATATCAATTCGGCAAGACACAAGTGGTTTACCGGCTCTTTTTTACGAACCCGTCAATGGTGGTCAGGTGACGTAAAAAAATAACGAGTCTGTATAAAACAAAAGTCAAGCCATGTAAAGCCTTTTTATTGTTTCGAATCAAACGGGAACGGGGGGGGAGGCCTTTGATTTGCCAGCGCTTTTTTGCCCCCTCTCCATCTCTTCTACTCGGTGCTGGCGGCCTCGGCCGCTCTCTCCTCGGCGCGACGCAACAGATCCTGGGCCTCGGTATCAAATCCACGGCCCGGGTATGTGGTGAGGACCGTCTTGAATCGATACACGGCACTTTTGTAGTTTTTGGATTTTAAGTAGAAACGACCGATGTACATCTCGTGGGCGGCGATACTCTTGATGCAGACCGCCTTCTCCTCCTCAGCCTCTTTTGTATAGTCGCTCTCGGGGAACTGCTGGGTAAGGCGTGATAGAATCGAGAGCGCTTTGATGGCGTGGGTCTGGTCCCGGTCTTCGCTGTCCAGTCGATTGAAGTGGCACAGTGCCTGCTGATGGATGATGTAATCGATGGATTCATGGCTTGGGTGGAGTTTTTCAAACCCCACGTAGGCCAGAGACGCTTCATCGTACTCTTTCATCTTGAAGTGGGCCTCGGCAATATTGTATTCGGCTTCGACGGCCAAGGTGTCAAAGGGGTACCAGTCCCTTAATTGGGTGTAGATGTCGATGGCCTCTTTGTAGCGCTCTTTTTCAAACTGGACCCGGGCATCTTCCGCCAGTTCGGGGGCCAGTTTTTCGACCTTATTCTTGGGGCCGCAGGAGGCGAAGGTGAGGGCCACAAAGGCGATGAGTGAGAAGACGATGAAACGCTTCATGTATTTAGAGCCCTTCCAGATAGTGTTCGGCTGAGGTGGCGGCGATGGCACTGTCGCCCACAGCCGTTGCGATCTGACGTAAAGGGGTGCTGCGCACATCCCCGGCGGCAAAAACACCGGGAATATTGGTGGCCATATGGGCATCGGTTTTAATGAAATTCCAGGCATCCATCTCCAGGGCACCTCCTAAGAAACCGGTGTTGGGTAGGATGCCGACCCAGATAAAACACCCGTCGGCGGCGATGGTGGTCTCTTCCCCTGTCTTGATGTTTTTAACCCCGACGTTTTCAACCCCGAAGAGGCCATCCATACCGGTGACCACCGAGTCCCAGATCATCTCGATCTTTTCGTTGGCCAGGGCTCTCTCCTGAAGAATTTTTGCCGCCCGTAGCTCATCCCGACGGTGAACGAGGTAGACTTTCTTGGCAAATTTGGTGAGGTAGATGCTCTCCTGAACGGCGGTATCTCCCCCGCCCACGGCTACCACGACCTTGTCCCGGTAGAAGGGGGCGTCACAGGTGGCGCAGTAGGAGACGCCCTTGCCGTGGAATTTTTCCTCGCCTACATTGAGGGAGCGAGGCGAGGCCCCTGAGGCGATGATGACGGTCTTGGCGGTGAGGACTTTATCGCCGACGGTGATGGATTTTACCTCACCTTCGAGGGCCATGCTCTCTACTTCACCGTATTCAAATTTCAGATCAAATTGGCGCGCCTGCTCCAGCATCTTATCGGAGAGGTCCGGACCACTGATCCCTTCGGGGAATCCGGGATAGTTTTCAATCCAGTCGGTGATGAGAATCTGCCCGCCGGTGACGACTTTCTCCACCAGGAGTGTGTTGAGGCGTGCCCTCGATGCGTACATGCCTGCGGTGAGTCCTGCGGGGCCACCGCCGATGATGATCAGGTCGTAGTTGGTCTCTGCCATATCTTCCATCCAGAATCGATGGGGCGCAAAAGAGTGGGCGGTCCTGTCCCCTCCCCTTCGGGGGGGAAGGCCAGGACCGTTGCTTCGAATGGGTCGCCCCGTCTGTAAAATACCCGCGCTAAAGCCTTTTGTCGCGGGTGGGGGATTCCTCTTATAGGAGTTTACCGATGGTCTCTTCCAGCTTCGCCTTGGCGGTCATGCCGGTGATGGTCTCCACAATCTCTCCACCCTTGACGAAGAGGAGGGTAGGGATGGCCCGCACTTCATAGCGGCTGGGGGAGAGGGGGTTGTCATCCACGTTGCATTTAACGAACTTCACTTTCCCCGTGTACGCCCCGGAAAGCTCTTCAATCATGGGGCCAATGGCCCGACAGGGACCGCACCAAGGGGCCCAGAAATCTACAACAACGGGCATATCGGCGTTCATCACTTCTGCTTCAAACGTGTCATCTGTAATATCGAGAATACCTTCAGCCATGATCGTTTTCCTTTGCTTGATATGGTTTGTTTTTTAATGATTTTCTTTGCGTTGAAATATATTTACGCTTGCGGGGCTTGTCAAGTGGCCCCTCCCTTGGGGCGCCCAGACTCTGGGCGGGGGAGGTCCGACCCCTTGGAACGGGGGAGCGAAAAGCAATTCGAATTATTATAGATCTTTTGACGGGAATGGGGAAGACGATAGTGCATGGCCCAGAAGGGGCCGTGCACTCTTTTTTAAGGGGAGAATGGGTGTGTCCCAGCCCCGCGCTTTTTTTTTCGGCCCCATTTTTATTTGGTCCCTGACTATTATATCGGAATATTACCGGCCCATATCAGGGTATCGGTGATGATGCCTCCGATGCGTGCCTCCGGGAGCCGGATCCTCTGCGCCACTTGACTCATGTCCTCCCACTCACCATGCTCAAAGGCATTGATAAATTGGAGAAACGGGGCCATGGGACCCTCACCTCGGGTGAGGGCGCTGATGGTGGTCGGAGGGAGGGGCAGGTGGGTCATCACCTCCACCATGGGACGGTTTAAAATAGTGTCGATGAGGGAGAAGATACCCAGGGCGAAAAATTCCGAGGCCTCGGTATCCATGGTGCAGTGGTGGGAGGCCAGTTCACACAGACGCCCGCGGACAGCCGAGAGACGCAGCAGCTCTCGGGGTGCTTTGGAGGTGATTCGGGACATGGCGATGAGTCCGACCAGGCGTCTGATCTCATCGAGTCCCAGCATGCGCAAGGCCTCTATGAGGGAGGATATCGGGCGTTTCAAACCATACCACGCGCTGTTGAGATGGCAGAGAAGTTTGAAGGTGATGGCCACGTCCCGGGAGATGAGGGCTTCGATGGCGTGAAGATCAGCATCGGGTTGGTGGAGCTCTGCCATTAATTTTAAGAGGGTGAGGCTCTCGGCAGGGATCTCCTTACCGGATATGATTTCAGGCCGACAGAAGAAGTAGCCCTGAAAGAGGGAGAATCCCAGGTTTTTTACCCACTCGAAGCTTTTTTTTGTCTCCACCTTTTCGGCCAGAAGGGTGATGCCCCGCTCCGTGGCCATTTTAGCCAGGGCCTTCACCTCACGCACCGGAGTGGCCATGAGGTCGACTTTGATGATGTCGGCCACCTGGAGGAGGGGGGCGGAGGTGCTGTTGAAGACGTAATCATCCAAGGCCACGATATAGCCCTGGGCTCGGGCCGCAGTAAGGGCGGTGATGACTTCTTGGGTGGCGGGGACGGTTTCAAGCACCTCGATGATGGTCCGATTGCAGGGGAAAAGCCTGGGAATCCCTTGGGTTATGAGTTTTTCTGTGAAGTTGATGAAGGCATATTTTCCGTTTGTTAAGGTGTCGATGCCTATGGTAAAGAAGCTGCTGGATAGGAGTTGGGAGGTGGCGGTATCGCCATCCATCCCATCGGGCATGGCATTTTGAGAGCCATCCCGGAAGAGAAGCTCGTAACCGTAAAGGTTTTTTTTATTATCCAGGATCGGCTGCCGTGCAATGTGACTATCCATACCATGTTTCTCGCTTTAAAAAAGAGGGTGCTGAACCTGTGCGTCGTTGCGTGGGGGGGAGTATAGGGAAATGCCGGGGAGTGGTCAAAAAGAAAATATTATAGAGATGATCGACACCTAAAAGTTGCAAGCGTCCTTTGGCCGGATATGCAAGGCACCGGACATGCAGCTGTAGTATTTTACCGCAATTGTCTGGTAACGCAGCAGATCCTGTCAAAGGGCGTTCCCGAAGGGTGAGCCAATTTTTGCATTTTCGGCGGCTGTCACTTTGATGACCAGCAGAACGCACCATAAATACTCGTAATGGTAGCATTTTGGCCGTGATACAAAGTGGTGAATGCAACTTTTAGGTGACATATGAATCATAAGATGATGGGGCGCTTGAGCGCTTTTCAAATGAAAGAAAAAGGAGTCGGATGGACGGGAACGCGAAAATGAGAATCGGGGTGTTGGTCTCTGGAGGAGGCTCCAATCTTCAGGCCATTATGGATGCGGTAAAGGGGGGAGAGCTGGATGTAGAGATCGTTTGTGTTGGGGCAGACACCCCATCTGCCAAGGGGTTGCAGCGGGCCGAAGCACAAGGTATTCCTACTTTTGTCTCTGATTATCGGGCCCTTTTTGCCCAGTGGCGAGATGGGGCGTCTCTTCCGAGGGATTTCTCCTTCGAGGCGGTGGCCGCCAAGCAGAGCCTCATGAAGGGGGTACCCGTGGATACCTTACGCCCCTTCTTGGAGAAACGGGCCCTGGCCGAGGCGGACCTCCTGGCCCAGTTGGCTCCCTACAGCATCGATCTTCTCGTCTTGGCCGGATTTATGCGGGTATTTACCCCTTATTTTATCGATGGGATCGCCGCCTCTCCTTCGCAGCCGCCCATCATGAATATCCATCCCGCCCTTCTTCCCGCCTTTCCTGGTACCGACGGCTATGGAGATACCTTCCGTTACGGCTGCAAGGTGGGGGGGTGCACCGTTCACTTCGTGGATTACGGGGAGGACTCGGGCCCCATCATCGGGCAGAGCAGTTTTCCCATCCTCGCAGGAGACGACCTCGATGCGGTGAAGAGAAAGGGGCTCACCGAAGAGTGGTCTCTCTTCCCTTCATGCATCCGGCTTTACGCCGAAGGTCGTCTTCAGGTGGTGGAACGTTGGGGGACTCGGGTGGTGGATATTCTGCCTGAAGAGGCCTGATTATCCACCGCCATATATGATCCGGTCACCCCGTCTATCCGTTGAGAATTCGGGCCATCATGGGCAGGGCCACGAGGGTGCCGAAGGTGCTGCCTAAGTTGGTGAAGACCACCACGAGGAGGACCCGGGTGACCTTGTTGCGCCAGAATCCTTTGACAGAGAGGATGTCATGGCCCAGGGTCTCGAAATCCATCACCTTGGGCTTGCGCATAAAGGCCTCCACGAGGCCCGAGACCCAACCCGCAGCGATCATGGGGTTAAGGGATGTTAAGGGGGCGGCTAAGATAGCCGCGGCGATGGTGGCGGGGTGGCCGAAGGCGAGGATGGCGCCGATGCCGGCGAGAATTCCGTTGGCCGCGATCCACCACCCGACCATGCCGGCACCGGCGTGGGCCCCTCCGCTGGCAAATCCGTAGATAATCAGGCTCGTGACGATTAAGGGGAGGCCCCAGGTGATTATTTTCCCTCCCCTTCCCGGTGGGGGAAGCTCATCCAGTGCCGCGATGTCTACGGTCTCATCGAAGTAACGCAGGATACCCGGAAGGTGGCCGGCCCCCACCACGGCGACGATTTTTTCCCCGGGAGCGTGTCGAATGTGGTGGGAGAGGTAGCGGTCCCTCTCATCGATCAAGATCTCTCGAAGGGCTGGATGCGAGGTTCCCAGATCTTCCAATACGCTCTCGAGCATATCCTGATTTTTTAGTTTTTCGATCTCCGCCTCTTCGATATCATCGGCACTGCCCACGGAGAGAACCATCTGAAAGAGTAGGGAGATTTTTTTAAAGAGACCCATGGATCGCCAGGCACGGGAGAGGGTAGTCTGAATATTCCGGTCGGCCAGGACCAGTTCGGCCCCCACCTCTTTGGCCTTGTCCACGGCGCGGATCATCTCCTCCCCGGGGCGTATATCAAATTTGTCGGCCACTTTTTTCTGAAAGGAGGCGAGGAGGAGATTGGCGAGGAGGAGAAAGGCTTTTTTTTCCCGAATCACCTTGATAATATCCGTATTCCGCCAGCTGTCTCTATCTGTCATGGACTGATGACGCGCCTTGCATAGCTCCACACAGACCGTTGTGGGGGCCTCCTCTTCGATGACGCGCTCCACAAGCTCTGCACTCTCGCGTGAGACGTGGGCGGTGCCGATGATGATATACTCTTTGCCGTTACGCGTCAGGCGTCTGATCATCTGGTTGTCGCTTTGGGTGGATTCCATTTATTTACGCTTCCATGGGGGGTACTCACGTGGTGTCCGTGAGGTGTGGGTTCATTGGCAAGGGGCTGTTAAGCGGTGTTCGCCTCTCCAGCGCTCCAAAAAATAGTCGGTGACGGAGGCATACGGCCCTTCCCTCTGGCCGGTGAGGGGGGAGAGTCGTTCTCGGATCGCGTCCTGTTCTGCCTGTGCTCCCAGGAGGGTGGCGATGCCAAGGGCTCTTTGAAGGTGGACGCGTGCCTCGTCTTCTCTGTTAAGGGCGGCAAGGGTGGCTCCCATCTCCCGAAGATCTTTGATCATGAGGCGTAAGGCACCCCGGTGCCGATCCCTCTTGAGAGCCTCGGAGAAGTGGATGAGGGCCTCATCGTAACGCGTGAGGGCAAAGAGGCTCTTTCCCCATGCGAAGTGCAGGGTGGCGGCCAGGGGCGTGGGTTCCGTGAGTATCCCCTCGGTCCCCCGGAGGCGGGCCAGGGCCCCGGGGGCATCTCCCTGGTGCAGCCGGAGGTGGGCGCCCACAATGAGGGCCTGGGGCCAGTCAATCTTCGCCTGGGTGGCCAGCGCCTCTGCTCTGTGGAGGGTCTCTTCAGCCTCCTGGGAGGATGTGTCGCTGACGAGGGCCGCCGCCATATTGGTGAGGAGGCGTATTCTGCCCTGGGTGTTGCCGTATCGTGTGTGAATCTCATACGATTCACGGTAGTAGTGAAGGGCCTCCCTCTCTTTTCCCTCGTTTAAATAGAGGTTCCCCAGGTTGTTGAAGCAGGTGGCCAGGGCCTCGGGCTTGTCGGCTAGGGTGAACCACTCCACCGCCTTGAAATAGTGGACCACGGCACCCTGGTAGCACCCTTTTGTCGTCAGCCGGTCGCCGGTAGCAAGGGCCTGGGTTCCGGCCTCATCATAGGGGCTGGAGGCCGGCGTCTTAATCGAGGCACAGGCGGTGCATCCGAGGAGAATTATGGCGGCCAGGAGTCGTGCAAGGGGGGGCATGGGACTCTCTCCTCCTTGAAATATTGACGGGGTATGTAAAAGGATACATGGGGGCTCTCTACGTCTCTGGCGGGGTATGAATGGGGCTTCGTGTCGCCTCTTAAAGGGGCGCTTCGACGCCATCTTTTCCTCTTTTTGCCCGCCCGCTCCCACGGGGTGATCCCCGATAATTGTGTGATATATACACCCATCAATTTATCCCTGTCACCAAAAAACTCCGGTGATACATCCTATAAAGAATCCTATAGAAAGCTGGATTTGTATCGATAAAAACAATTGGACACCCCCGGGAGTGGTGGGGATTATTCAGGAGAGTGAGAGTGACGAGGTCGACGCATCGAGACCTCGGCCTCTATGACGGTGATAATTATCGTGAACGCCTCACCAAGACCAGGGCATCGGAGGGGATGCCCCTCCCTTTTTTGTGCCGTTTGGTGGTTAGGGCATTTACGTCTCGAGAGACTTTAAATAGGGAAGAGAAGAGATGGACCATCTAAATTTTAAAGGACTGGAGTGTCCTCAGCCCGTGATTCGTACCAAATCCTTTCTGGAGGAGGCCGACGATTGCCTGGCCCTTGTCGTGGAGCTGGATAACCTCGCAGCGGCAGAGAACGTGACCCGTTTTCTCGAGGGCCAGGGGTTTGCCACCTCGTATTGTGAGAAAGATGCCCTTTTTGTGGTGTCGGCAGAGCGCTCCCAAGACCACGGGGAGGTACCCCTTCCGGAGGCACCCAAGGCTGGGGTCTCCGTGGCGGTGATGATCACCCATAATAGCATCGGCACCGGGGATTTGGTGCTGGGGAAGAAGTTGATGCTGAATTTTTTAAAGACCCTTCCCGAGATGGGGGAGAGTCTCTGGCGTGTTATCATGGTGAATGAAGCCGTCAAGCTGGCCTGCCGGGGGACGGAGACCTTAGCCGAACTGAAGGCTTTGGAGGAGAAGGGGGTCTCTCTTCTCGTGTGTGGCTCCTGCCTCGAACATTTCGGGCTCATGGCGGAGAAGGGGGTGGGGCAGACCACCAATATGCTCGATATTGTCACCAGCCTCGAGGTGGCCGATAAGGTGATTAATCTCTAACGATTCAGCATGACAAACAGGTCTTCATACATATCTCGTATTTACGCCGCACCAAATGCGTTTGCGCTTTGCCCCGAGGCACGAGGGGCAAAGCGCAAACGCCACCTGCTTTCGAGATGGCACACCTCGCCGCCGGAGGCTGGCACTTTTCCGTCCCCCTTTACCCACAGACGGTACGCCGTTCATTTTTTTCCAATGACGTCGACGGTGGCCGCCCGGCTCCTGCATGGGGGCCGCCGTGCATCGTCTCGCCCTCTCCCCTCCATGAATTGTTTTGACCCCTGGAAAAGGCTTCTGGTATAAGGGAATACCGCCAGGGATCCATCGGCCGCAGGCACTCTTCATCCCAGTCTCCCCACATGGGGACGCCATCGGGTTTTTCTCACCTCTTATCGCCTGATTTGCCACCGGGAGCGTTGTGACCGAAGCGAACCGTGGCCCATGGCACGCGCCCTAAGCGCGGTACCGATCTTGCCCACCCTCTTATGCGCTACCTTCAGCGATGCCTCTGGCGGGTTGTCTCTTTTTCACGTGGGTTGAATCGGTGCCCTGTTTTTCGTCGATTGCGTCTTAACGCGATTGTAATCGCTGGTTTTCGGTCTCGTCACAGGCCGGTGTACGCCTTAGTGTTTTATGGGCACCACCTAAAAGTCGTTCCCGAAGGGTGAGCCAATTTCGCATTTTTGGCGGCCGTAACTTTGATGACCAGCAGAACACATCATAAACATTCATAATAGTAGCATTTTGACCATGACACAAAGCAGTGAATGCAACTTTTAGGTACCACTTCAATTCCGAGGGGACGGCATCGCCCATGCTCACAGATCTTTCCATTCGACATTTTGCCATCATCGATGATCTCTCCATCTCGTTTCAGGAGGGGTTAACCGTTCTGAGCGGAGAGACAGGGGCAGGTAAGTCGATCATTATTAATGCGTTAAATCTTCTCCTGGGGGGGCGGGCATCGGCATCTCTGGTGCGTACCGGTGAATCTTCCGCAGAGGTGGAAGGGGTCTTTGCCGTTCCCAAAGGGAGCGCCACCGCGGCCAAATTAAAGGCCCTGGGTCATGACCCCTCCGAGGGGCTCTTCGTACGCCGTATTATATCGGCCACGGATCGCCACCGTATCTATATCAACGGGCGCCTGGCCACCATGCAGCTTCTTGCCGAGCTGACGGAGAATCTGGCCAGTATCTCTGGACAGCACGCCCATCAGGCACTCCTCAAGGAGGAGCTCCACCTCCTCTTCCTGGATCGTTTTGCCGGACTCATGCCCTTGCGGGAGAGGGTGGGGGCGGCCTTTAAAACCCTGGCCCCCCTCCTGGCGGCCCTGGCCACGAAGGAGGCCCTGAAACAGAGGCAGGCGGATCAGCAGGCCCTTTTAAGTTTTCAACAGGAGGAGCTGGCGCTGGCCGCTCTGGAACCCGATGAAGACACCCACCTTGAGGCAGAGAGGCTTCGCCTCCGAAACGGGGAGAGCCTGCTTCAGATGACCAATGAGGGGATCTCCACCCTGTATACGGCCGAAGGGGCTGTCTACGAGCGTATCACTCAATTCAAGAAGGCACTGGAGAAGGGGGTCGCCGCCGATTCTGCCCTGGCCCCCCTTCTCTGCGAGGCCGAGGAGCTCTGCTATCGTGTGGAGGATCTCTCGCGCAACCTTCAGCAGTATAGAGATGGGGTCAGTGTGGATGAAGGGATCCTGGACTCTGTGGAGGAGCGTCTCGACGCCATTAATAAGCTGAAACGCAAGTACGTGGGGGCCTCCGGTGATTTTGCCCAGCTCCTTGAGAGGCGGGATGCCATTGACGCGGAGCTGGCCGCCTTAGAGTCCCTCACGGTGGAGATGGCGGGGCTTGAGGCCTCCATCTCCGAGGCCCGTGACCGACTCCACGCCGTGTGCTGCACCCTGT
Source organism: Desulfobacteraceae bacterium (assembly GCA_013619155.1). Classification (GTDB taxonomy): domain Bacteria; phylum Desulfobacterota; class Desulfobacteria; order Desulfobacterales; family Desulfolunaceae; genus Desulfoluna. The sequence goes on along the minus strand of JABXKT010000070.1, from coordinate 744 downwards.
CGGAGAAGAGAAAGAAGGGAGCGGCGCGCTTATCTACCCTCGTGGAGCGGGAGCTGAAGAACCTGGAGATGCCCCAGGCCCGGTTTCAGGTGGCCGTCTCCTCCCTGGGGACCGAGACGGGGGGCACGGCCGAAGGACCCCAGGGGATGCGTATGGGGGAGACGGGCATGGATCGGGCGATATTCATGATCGCCCCCAACGTGGGGGAGGCGGAAAAACCTCTTACCAAGATCGCCTCCGGTGGTGAACTCTCCCGCGTGGTCCTGGCTGTGAAAACCATCCTCGCCGAAGGAGATGCCGTGGGGACCGTGGTGTTTGATGAGGTGGACTCCGGCATTGGCGGCGGGGTGGCCGAGGTAGTGGGGATGAAGATCAAGGAGATCTCAAGCCACCATCAGGTGCTCTGCATCACCCACCTTCCCCAGATTGCCAAGTTCGGCAATCACCACTACCGTATCGAAAAGCAGGTGGTCAAAGGCCGCACCTGCACCTCCATCACCCCCCTCTCTGATGAGGAGCGGGTGAACGAGATGGCCCGCATGCTGGGCGGCGTCGAAGTGACCCGGGCCACCCTTGATCACGCCCGTGAGATGCTCGAAACCGTGGGATGATAGCCTCCGGCGGCGAGGTGAGCCACTTTAAGGGCGTGAGTCACCTCGAAAGCGGTTTACCATTGCGCTTTGCCCCTCGTTCCTCGGGCCAAATCGCAATGGCGTTCGCTGCGGGCTGCGCCCGCCTCCAAAG
>JABXKT010000247.1 GCA_013619155.1 Desulfobacteraceae bacterium | reverse complement strand
CTTGCCCCCCTGCCCCGCCTGCGGCGGAGCCATCATCGAGGGCAAACGCGGTTTCGGCTGTGCCAACTGGCCCGCCCAAAAGGGGGGCTGCCGCTTCGTCATCTGGAAACATCTCTTCGGCAGAGAGCTCACCCACGCCCAGCGCGTCTCCCTACTCTCCCTGAAAGCCACGCGTCCCTGCCAGCTCACAAGGCCAGACGGTACGACCATCAAGACCCGCCTGCGCCTCACCCAGACGCCCCAGGGATGGATGGCCATGGCCGACCCGGACGCCGAGGGCCACCACCCCTTTACCATGGTCAAATGTACCCATGGTTAAAGATGCCTCGATCGGCCCTGCTGGCTCAAAAATGCCTCCGGCGAACGCTTACCTCCGGTGGCCCTGCCGGGGGCCAACCTTTTACAAAAGGGTGCCAAATAGGATTTAATAGTGACCATAACGGGCCTTTCGGCCTGTCATGGCCACTAACCTGGGGTCCAGAGGCCTTGTTCCTGGCCAACCGAGGCCCTTCTTGGTCGCTTTCACCATAGAAGGCAGCCGGGAACCCATCTTTTGCCAATTTTTAGTCATAACCGTTCGAACATCGGCGTGTACATTACCACCCGGTCACCCTTACCCCCTGGTGCGCCGCACTCCGGTGCGGCATGAGGTAACGACGGACTAAAAAGCCGCACAGGAGTGCGGCGCGCCGTTTCAGTACGTCTCGCGTAATGTTATGAACCATTAATAGTTATAAAAAGTTGCCTACTTCTGCGGCCACTCGCTTTCAAAGTGCTTTTGCCTCAGTGGCTTCGCCACCCTCGCCGCCGGAAGCCCTGCGGCGAACGCTTACCTCCGGTGGCCCTGCCGGGGGCCAACCTTTTACAAAAGGTTGCCAAACAGGTTTTAACAGTGACCATAACGGGCCTTTCGGCCCGTTATGGTCACATACCTGGGGTCCAGGGGCCCAGTCCCTGGCCGCCGGAGGCTGGCCATGGTGCCCCCTATTTTACCCCCTTAAAAAAAGCGATACTTCCCACAAGGTGCAGTGAGTATTGCCTAAAATTTCGGGCCAGAATGGTTTCGAGATCGGCCATATTGTCGTTTAAATTAGAAAATATCGCCGATTTATTGTATATTGCGTTGATTTTTTTATATAAAAATCCCGCGTTAGCCCCTTGCCCCACGACCGTCGTGCCAAAAAAAGTGCCCCCGTCCGATAGATGACGGGTGAGGTTTTTAAATACACACTCCTTATCCAGCATGGTACCGGGCAGGCAGTGCAGAAAATTACTGGCACTTATGGAGTGAAAAAGCGGTAAATCCAAATTTATGGGCGCCAGCACATTCACCTTGTGGGCCACCGGACGGTATCGGCGGATCCGTGCCGAGGTCTTCGCCAGGGAGTTTGAATTAAGATCCATGAGGTGAATGGTGGGATCTTGGGTGGGAAACTGGCATTTATCCATAAAATATCCCGTACCGACACCTACATCGAGATGCGTCTCTGATATATGCTCATTGTAAAAATTCATCATTTTTTTCAATGGACACTTAAAGACAAGGGGCATTTCAAACATCAGCACCTCGATATCGTAAAGGGCCAGGACAAGCTTGGAATATATAGCCGCACCCGCGGCAACCTCTCGTGTGACGTTGTCCGTCGACAAATCCATAAAAAATCTCCATAACCAGTTAAAAAGCATGAATATTTAAAAAAATATGGCCCATAGATCCTTGAAGCGCAGCACTCCGATGCGGCATGAGTAACGACGGACCAAAAAGCCACACAGGGGCGCGGTAAAAATATAGCCTCGGTTGGCCCCTTTTGCCTGGTTTTATAAAGACAGATTTGCCAAACAGGCGTTTATAGTGGCCTTCTCTATGGCCGCCGGGGGCCGTGTGGTGAAGGCTTACCTCCGGTGGCCCTGCCGGGGGCCAACCTTTTGTAAAGATTGCCAAACAGGTTTTTATCGTAAGCATGACGGGCCGTGCGGTAAAAGCTTACCTCCGGTGGCCCTGCCGGGGGCCAACCTTTTGTAAAGGTTGCCAAACAGGTTTTTATCGTGAGCATGACGGGCCGTGCGGTGAAAGCTTACCTCCGGTGGCCCTGTCGGGGGCCAACCTTTTGGAAAGGTTGCCAAACAGGTTTTAATAGTGCCCATGACGGTCCAGGGGATGTATTCCCTGGCCGCCGGATGCTTAATTTTTAAGGTCCCTTAAAACCATAAGAAGGCGCAGCCGAATAGCGCCTATTTTTTTAAAGGGGCGTGTGATCCATAGAGTGAAAAAGGGTCTCTAAATACCCATGCACTTGAGCGTTCAGATCGATGCCGCCTGGATTGATCAGATAGTGCAACCAGATACCGTCTAAGTAAGCGGTAAGATTAACGGCGATCACCTCGGCCTCCTGCCTCGCCGTGGGCTGAAATATACCCTGGGAGACCCCTTCCGAAATTATCGTGATGATGGTCTGCCGGGAGCGATGAAACATATCGCACAGCACATTGGTCTGGCCGGCCTCCTTTTGGTCCACAATCAACATCTGAAAAATAGCCAGGGTAATGCCCATCGTATGGGGATCATTCATGAATGCATCCATGACCTGCAGGACATAATGCCTGAGACGATCTCGTGGATTCGAAATGGCGGAAAGAGTGGCACCGACCTGGTCCTCAATCATCTTTATATAGAGTTCTATGGCAAACCTGATAAGCGCATCTTTTGACTTAAAATATTCATAGATGGTTCCTTTTCCTATCCCTGCGGACTTGGCCACCTGGCTCATGGAGGTCACCGCAAATCCCTTCTGGGAAAAATGAGAGAGGGCCACGAGGGCGATATGCTCTCTTTTTTTATCCCTGTCGACAAATTTTGGTGTCATCGTCATCTCTTCCTTTGAGTCTTGTTTTTACAATCGACCGACCGGTCGGTCATAAAAACATTAATCAGTTTTCCCTTTAGAGTCAAGACCCTTCCATAAATCTTCGGGTCTTCCATGAAGACGGATGAAGGCACACACAAAAAAAGGCCCAGAGAAAAAAGAGGGGCCCGTCACCCTGACCCCGGGCTGTCATCTTTACCCGACGCCCATCGATGATGGCCACCCTCCCCCCTAGAGGGCGATCAAACGGTATCCGTATCCACGCTTTTTCATTCGCCCGCCCATCACATTTTTTAAAAAAACAATATATATCAAGCAAATAAGAGACCAGCC
>JABXKT010000246.1 GCA_013619155.1 Desulfobacteraceae bacterium | reverse complement strand
GAGCCTAATACTTTAGCTCCGTTATATAAAACCTCAATAGATCTTGACACTCTTTCAAAGTTATCATTTTCTGGCGGATTAAATGAATCTGGCTTTTCTAAAGCTTTCATTAATCCTTGTGGCGTTTCTTTTATTTTAAATACTTGATTGTGATATGTCTTATAATCAAAATATAAAACTTGAACTGTGTTCTCGTCGTAATTACCCCAACCAGTTATATACTGACTATTACCTGGCATTTTTTGTATTCTCTCAAGCTCTTCTTCTGAAATGTTTGGAAATTCTTTTTTAAGCTCAGGTATTGTTATAGACTTTACTTCTCCAATGTAGTATACATCGTCAAAGTTGGGATCTTCAGTATAAGAGTAAACAACATAAGCTGGATCTACGTAATCAACTGTAATTCCTTCAGCTGGTCTTAGCACATGCAATACCTAAAACAGTTAAATCCATATTTAACCTTTTTCTAGTAAGGTCGTATTTATTTTGCGCAAGCACAGACGATATAGCTTCTTCTTCTGCTATTTCAATTGACTGCTTATAGCTTAGTTGCATATGAAGCTCTAGTTCGTCTTTAGACTCAGGCACGGTATCTACATTTGGCGTTTGATATAAATTAATACCAAGCGTTTGCTGTAGGCTGTCTAAATATTCTTTAGCTACCATATCTTCATAAAGCATAGAAGCGTAATCAGTTCTTTTCTTTATAGACGATGGATCTTGAGCATAAGCTTTAATATCGTAAGACTTTCCAGATATACCATTCACCACGATGTCTACAAATTTAGATAAAATAGGCACGGGTTTCCAGTCTAAGTTTAAATAAGATAAATCACCGTTTATAGATAATTCGTCTTTGTATTTTTGTATCGATTGCTCACCTCGAGCATATAATCTTAATTGGTGAAATTGATTCCAACTAGTTAAGTATCTATTACCATTAGTACGCCCTTGTCCAAACCATTCGTATTCGATAGCTTGACCAACTTGCGTCCCGTATTCCCAGCTTGCTTTCTCTGCATCGCTCACTACTTGACTAGGAAAAGCGCTATTGGTGTTAGTATATATACCCATTTAACTTATTATTTTTGATGTTGAACCTTTATTGTCGTACTTTTTAAAACCTAAATCTACCGCTTGTGGTTTTTGTCTAGGAGCATTTGGTGCGTATCTATGTTTATTACAAGCCATTAAAGCTAGACCTGAACTAATAGACGCATCATGCTTTGTTCTATTATTAATATCAAACTTAGCCCAGTCTTCTAACGTTCTTTGGAAATATGTATCTCCATAACCCGTTTCTTTTAAACCCACAAAGTCGTTTATGTAAGTTTCTATAGCAGCGGCGTGTGCTTGTTTTATATCTTCACTTGAGTTAGGTATTCCGCCTAGCTCTCTTTCTGTCACAGACAGTTTGTTATATTTTCTATCAGGTCTGTTAATCGAGTAACCTCTATAGCCTCTTCTTTTAAAATAATACAATAGTCTAGGCTTATTGTTTTCAGCTAATATAGGCATTCCGTAGAAAACACAAGCCATTAGAACGTCTTCAAAGAACATCTCAGCAGTTTGAGGCCGAGCTATATATTCTAAAAAAAACATATTCGGAGGTACATCCTCCATTGAAAACTTCGTTAAACCGTGGAGTGATCCTTTAGACCCTCTACCGTCCACAGTACCTGATATATCGTATGGATCACAACCAAATGCTCCACAATGTTCATTGCCAGGATGATTAGTACCATTTTTTATATATCTTTTATTTTGAAGATGCGCAGGTGGAACCCAAGTCACTAAAAATCTACCATCTTTGTTTGGTACAAATATTACCTTAGTATCTTGCTTAGCGTTCTCCCATTGAAAGCTTCCTCTTGTTACTTTAATTGAGTTTTTAAGATCTTCGTTAAAATCTATTTGATCGTATATTTTTGTAAGATTAAATAGAGACTGTTTTGATTCATCTCTAAACGCGTGCTTTGTTGTACGTGGAAACTGTCTGTAAAATTCATTTAAACTATCTTGATCAGACTTTAAACCTTCTACTTCATTGTCCCAATACTCTATTACACCTTGTGTTATTTTTGTTCCGTGTGGGTCTTCAATTCCTTCTTTTGGTGTGTTGAATACAGGAAAGCCATAAGAATCAATGTATCCTTCGTAGTTCCATTCCATAGGTATGAACAAAGAATAGAGTCCTGAGCGTGTCTGTCCATTGGCGTTTCTTTGTGTAACATCTGAATCATTGTAAAGTTTTTTAAAGTTTCCGCCGCCTTTATCTAAAGCATTTGAGGTGCTACCCATCATACACTTACCAATAACTCTAGAACCTAGTCTTAAACAAGTTCTGGTTACTCGCCAATTGTTTAATATATTTGTAGGTCTCTCCCACTTTCCACTCTCGTCGTGTACTAGTAGTTTTAGTTTTTCCCCATCGTAGGAGTTGTCGCCTGTATTCTTCCAGTCGATCGTTGTGTCAAGACCGGTAATCTCTTGTAGTTTTTCGTTGGAGTCAAGTTTTCTCCTGGTAAACTTCGAGGCGGGGACGCGATATGCAAGTTCGGTTTTTGGCCTGTCCATACCGTCTTGGATCGGCTTGAAGAAGAACGGGTAGTTGACCGAAATTGGTACGACCTTATCTGTGAACATTTTTTTTGCATCCGGACCAGATTTGGACAATATCCCAAACCGTGAATCCGTTGATATCGTTGCAAGGTTAACTGACTCAGCTGAGGACATAAACGAGAATCCGCTTCGACGGTTCTTAAGATAACACATACCGTAAGACCGTTTGTCGGCTTTGCAAGCTTCCCAGAAAATGTAGAATAATCTATTTGATTCCCTAAAGTCTGGTTGCCCGACATCAATCTTACTCCACTGCAGGTACATGTAGTTAGTACCAGTAATATAAGTAGGCTTGCCTTTGTTAATAAACCAAAAACCTTCTTCACGCCTTGTAAATTCTTTATCGATGTAATCATACCATTTTTCTTTAAAGTCTAACGGATATTCTTCCCAGTCAAACACAGATTTAATTTTACTTAATTCTTTTGGGTACTCAGTATAAGACCATCTGTCATTTTCAAACTCTACAATATCCTTTTCTTTAGGCAAAGCTATTAAAAGATCCTGTATCTTATATATCTCACCTATTTCGCCAGTTTTACTAATAACAACTAAATCGTGCTCAGCATTGTGCCCGTATTCCCATTTCTTGTACCTATTCATTCTTTTAAGAACTTTAGGTTTTACGTGGTCTTTTACAACCGTATATAGAGTTTGCTCGTACATTATTTAGATCTTCCTTCAGCAAAACCTCTAAAAGATTTCTCTTCTTTTACTTCTGCAGGTTTTTCGTTTAACAATGCCTCTTCAGCTTCTAATCTACCTAGTATTTCAAACGCATCAAATATAGCTAGCTTTTTTGTAGCTGCAGCATTTTTTAATCTATCTGCCGTGATATCATCTCCTGAATCAACGATAGCTTCTTTAGCTACTTTGATCAGCTCCTCAACTGCGACTTGCCCAGCTTGGATTATATTCAACTTCGTTTCCTTGGTATTCATATTTAATTACAATATCATTAGATTTCATACAATATAAACGCTTGCCATCAACTA
>JABXKT010000245.1 GCA_013619155.1 Desulfobacteraceae bacterium | reverse complement strand
GCGCGCCGCACTCCTGTGCGGCATCTAAGAGGGTATCTGGAATGCTTAAAAGCAGAGAGAATAGGCCCCTGGTCATTGGCAGGCCCCGGCGTAAAGCAAGACCCACACGGTGGATACAGCGTAATGTAGGATGGGCAAAGGCAGAGCCGTGCCCATCATGCATAGAGACGAACGCCATATTAGGAGAACGGTGTGAGGGTTCCATATATTTATGAATTTCAGCGGTGATGGTTAATCAGGCAATGATCTTTGATAACATCTTAATATCATCTGGTTGTTCAACCGTTATCGTGTCCGCAACCCAAATAAGCAGGCATAAGGGGCCATCATCTTCCACACCCCAGACGCTGTGGCCCTTCGGGCGCGCCGCGCTCCCGCGCGGCATCGAAGCGATGGTATTTGCACGGCTTAAAAGCTAATTTTCTTTTAAATAAAGGCGTGTTGAACACCCACACAAAAGGCTCATATCTTCATCGGCTTTCAAGCAGAGAGAACAGGGCCCCTGTTCATCGGCAGGCCCCGGCGTAAAGCAAAACCCACACGGTGGATACCGCGTCATGTAGGATGGGCAAAGGCAGAGCCGTGCCCATCACGCATAGGGACGAACTCCATATTAGCGAAACGGTGCGAGGGTTCCATATATTTATGAATTTCAGCGGTGATGGTTAATCAGGCAATGATGGGCACGCGTCGCTTTGATAACATCTTAATATCGTCTGGTTGCTCAACCGTTATCGCGTCCGCAACCAAATAAGCATGCATAAGGGGCCATCATCTTCCAAACCTCAGACGCCGTGGCCCTTCGGGCGCGCCGCACTCCTGTGCGGCATCTAAGCGATGGTATTTGCACGGCTTAAAAGCAAATTTCCCTTTGAATAAAGATGTGTTGAGCACCCACGCAAGAATCTCATCTATTCATCGTCTTCCAAGCATAGAGAATAGGGCCCCTGTTCATTGGCAGGCCCCGGCGTAAAGCAAAACCCACACGGTGGATACCGCGTCATGTCGGATGGGCAAAGGCAGAGCCGTGCCCATCATGCATAGAGACAAACGCCATATTAGGGGACGGTGTGAGGGTTCCATACATTTGTGAATTTCAGCGGTGATGGTTAATCAGGCAATGATGGGCACGCGTCGCTTTGATAACATCTTAATATCATCTGGTTGTTCAACCGTTATCGTGTCCGCAACCCAAATAAGCATGCATAAGGGGCCATGATCTTTCCAGGCCTCAAACGCTGCGGCCCTTCGGGCGCGCCGCGCTCCCGCGCGGCATCGAAAGTTCCCTTTAAATAAAGATGTGTTGAGCACCCACACAAGCGTCTCATCTCTTCATCGGCTTTCAAGCATAAAGAACATGGCCCCTGTTCATAGCAAGCCCTGCCTTTCAGCCTCATACCAAACAAACGGTGAATCCTTTTTCAACTTCCACCCTGGGACACCACGCAGGTATTCATCATAATATTCAGATCGCATTCGTTTTATATCAGGATCGTTCAGTTTCAATCTGTCTATGGTCGCCTGGGCTTTCCCCTGGACCTCTTGAGGAAAGGTTGGATTCGGTTTGATTTTTCCAGAAGCGAAATTCAGCACAAAAGTATCGGGTTCTATCTCAAAGGGATCGAGTATGTCATCGAACTTGTTCTTTTTACGATTGGCGCCCATGCAGCTCAGCCTATAATTGGACCACTCATACGCCTGGCCCGCATGGCTTGACTTGGCAATAAAATGGTCTGTGGAGTGAGCTCCAAGGGACCAATGAAAATAGACACATATGTAGGCGCACACACCTTCGTAGGAAGTCCAAAGCTCTTTCTGGGTTTTTTGCCAATACGTGGGCAGCTTGGAAGGCTCCGGAGGGGCTTCATTCAAAGAGATTCCCTTTTTTTTAAGCCAAGTTCTTCCAGGTTTGCGAACCTCGTCGTCAAATAGAGTCGGTTCCATTTGAGCCGCGACAGGAATCATGAAATCAGCCCCCTCTTGGAGCAGATGGCCCGCCAGCGAAACAAGAAACTATCTTTGGGATTCAACGCGGCACTAAGCCGTTGATGCATCTCTGCGACACGCTCTTCGGTAGCGTTCGAATCGTCAAGAAGCTCTGCGGCCTCCTCCATCAGTTGTGCATAATCCGGGTTGCGGGCACTGGGCAAATCGAAGGCATCGCCGGTCAGCCAGTTGGACGCATCGCCTTGGGGCTCAAAAGGGCGCTGGTTCAATGTGACCCCGGTTCCTGCTTTCGGATCATAATCCAAGTCAAACCAGGCGTCTTTGTCCTCATCGAAATAGGACTCCACCGAGGCAAGGACCAAGGGCGAATGCGTTGCCGCGAGAAGTTGTACCTGTGCCGCCGGAGCAAGGATTTTCATCACCTCAAGCAAAGGTCGGATGATCTTAAGCTGCCATTTGGGGTGAAGATGCGATTCGATCTCATCAACCAAAAAGATCACCTGATGCGTCGTGGGATCGGTCAAGAGCTCACTGGCTTTCCGATGCTCTTCCCAGGCCCACACCAATACATAGGCCAAAGCGATAATACGTCGCATGCCGGATGAAGCATGCAGCACAGGGACATCCTGGCCGTAGGGCATGGCAAGGGTAGGAATGTCACGGGCATCATCAAGGCTGATGCGTGTGAGCTTTCCAGGGATAATGGGTTCAGCCTCAGAGGGCGAGAGTGCTTCTAAGACGGATTTTAAGCTGTGAAATGCCTCTCCATTCTCCTTCTGCCAGCCAGCCCAATCCCTGATCAAGCCATTGCAGAGCCAGGCCCCTTTCGCATCCAAAAGCCCATCCCAAACTTCCGCCGGGCTAAACACATAGGCCGGGCGACGCTCCTGGACATCCACGCCATTTTGCGTTCTCCAGTAGTTGCGGGCCGGGTCCCAAACGGCAAAACTCCCGTCAGCCATGGCGTAAAGAACCAGCCCCGGGTTTACCGGCCTGCCGGGTCTGCCTATCCATGCCTGTTCCTTTCGGATGTATGAGCTTTCGTACTGCGCCTCTTTCACCTTGCCGGTGAAGCTAAATCCAATGGTGGCCTCACCGGGAGCGCTGGGAAGGGCTTTTTTCCCAGCCGTCAGGCTGGCATTCACTTCCACCGGCCATTTTCGCGTCAACGCCCACCACGTAATATCGAGAAGAAAACTCTTGCCCAAGCCGTTGTCTCCAGTCAGGAGATTAAGACGTGGGGCCAACTCCATCTCCATGGAAGG
>JABXKT010000069.1 GCA_013619155.1 Desulfobacteraceae bacterium | reverse complement strand
CGGGCCATGACGGCCACCTCCGGGCCGGGATTCGCCCTCATGGGGGAGATGATCAATCTAGCGGTGATGGCCGAGGTGCCCGCCGTTATCGTCAACTCTCAGCGAGGGGGGCCGAGTACGGGACTTCCCACCAAGATGGAGCAGAGCGATCTTTCCGCCGCGGTCCATGGGGGGACCGGTGACTCCCCGCGTGTGGTCTTTGCGCCTCGGGATGTGATGGCTTGTTACACCCTCACCTGTCTGGCCTTTTATATCAGCGAAAAGTATCAGACGCCGGTAATCATTCTTCTCGATTTCTATCTTTCAAGCAGTATTCGAAATATCGACAGGCCCCAGCCTCCCGATGCCGAGATGCTCTCGGCCAATCTCTTCCCCAGCGATGGGGAGCTCGATGACTACGCGCGATTTAAGATTACCGAGAACGGGGTCTCCCCCCGGACCCTTCCCGGCATGCCCTATGGCATGTTTGTGGCCACGGGGCTGGAGCATAATGCCCATGGGAAACCCGTCTATGACGGGGCAAACCATCTGGCCATGACGAAGAAGCGGTATCGCAAATTTGAGACCATGGTCGTTGATTTCCCTTTGTGTGAGGAGGCGGGTACCGAAGGGGAGGTGGATATCGGGATCATCTCCTGGGGATCCTCTTCGGGAGCGGCGGAAGAGGCGGTACATAAAGCCCGGGAGAAGGGGCATCGCATCGCCTCCTTTCACGCCCCGGTGATCTACCCTCTGCCTGAAGCGGCCCTTGCGGCCTTTAGCGACCGGTGCAAGATTCTGGTGGTGGCCGAACTCAACTATACCGGACAGTATGCCGACCTCATCGCCCCGGTGCTGAACCGGACGGTGCACCGCATTACCATGATTACAGGGCTTCCCATGGCATCGGATGATATCCTGGAGGCCATCGGTCGCCTTCGGGTGGAGTGATCAGGAAATTCAGCGTTAAAAAATGAGACATACAGCGGATCGTCCCCGCCCTAATACTTTAGGGCTATGGCAAAAAAAGGATAGACGAATTTCATAATAATACCGCTGTGATTTGCCTCGAGGAACGAGGGGCAAAGCGCAGCGGTCACTCGCTTTCGAGGTGGCTCACCTCGCCGCCGGAGGCATCGCTTTTTGTGTCTTTTATTTTTACTCCGGGACTTAAATCGACAGCCCCCTCCGCCGGGGGCCAACATTTTGCCTGATTTTAAAGATCGGGCCTGACAAACAGGTATCGCCGCGTCACTCCGATTTAAGCGAAGAATCAAAGGTAAATGTAATCTGACCCGAGGCACGAGGGGCTTACAGTGCATTCGTTGGTCTGCTTTCAAGGTGGCACACCTTGCCGCCGGAGGCCCATTTCTTGGTCACTTTAACCCGAGAAGGCATCGTTTTTATAAAATGATGGCGCGTTGCCCTGGATAGAGCCGGGTGCCGGAATGCGATATGCGAGAGGGGTGGGATCTCATTTTCAATTCATCTATATAGACGAGGACGTGTGTTCTATGACCTATATCAGCGATGCCCTGGTCAAAGTCCGGGGAGAGGGATTTCTTGACTACCGGACCCGTGAATTGCCCACCTGGTGCCCCGGATGCGGATATTTTGGTATTGCCCATGCCCTGCTTCAGGTGGTGGGAGAGATGGGGCTCCGTAACGAGGAGATATGTGTGGTGAGCGGTATCGGCTGTGCCGGTCGGTTTCCCATTTTTATGAAGGCCTATGGATTTCATACCCTTCACGGACGGGCGGTGCCCATCTCCAGCGGGGTGAAACTCGCCTCCCCCGAACTCACCGTTTTCGCCGTGGGGGGGGATGGCGATATCATGGGGATCGGCGGTGGGCATCTGCCCCATATCGCCCGAAAAAATATCGATGTCACCCTTTTTCTCTTCGACAACTCCATCTATGGCCTCACCAAGGGGCAGTCCTCTCCCACCACCCCCCTAGGCTCGGTGACGGGTTCCCATCCTCGGGGGAATCCGGATACCCCCTTGAATCCCGTGGCCCTGGCTCTCTCCTACGGGGCCTCTTTTGTGGCCCGAGGTTTTGCCGGTGATGTCGATGGGATGAAGTCCATTATGCATCGGGCCATTGCCCATAAGGGGTTCAGCTTTTTACACCTCGTCTCCCCGTGTGTCACCTTCGATAAGGAGAACTATACCTGGAAGCGTCTCTCATCCCTGGCCATGCCCCTTCCTCATACCCATGATACGGGTGACCATGAGGCCGCCCTGCGTCTCGCCCGGGATGAGCGCATCATGACCGGTCTTTTTTACCAGGATACCGAGCGTCCCTCCTATCTCGATCACTTAAAGAGTCAGGGGTGAGGCGGGATACTATTTTAGTCTGTTGTAAAAAAGCCGCGCTTCCGGCGGCCAGGGACTGGGCCCCTGGACCCCAGGTTTGTGAGTGTGAGGGGCCAAAGGCCCGTCACACTCACTATAAACGTTTGTTTGGCAAGCCCGACCTTTCACATCAGGCAAAAGGTTGTCAAACAGCTTGGATACATTGACTCAAGCGTAAAACCAAATCACATACGTGATCTGTTTTCGAGGTGGCCCACCTCGCCGCCGGAGGCCCGTTCCCTTTGACCGTAGAAGGCATCCTTCCATGATGCGATGGGTTGCGTGTCGCTTGGATTCATTTACTGTGAGTGTGGCTGAAAAGAGTGGTCCTTAGATAAAAAAAGGCCCCAAAGAACCAAATTAGTGGTTCCTGGGGCCTTTTTATCGTTTATTCGGGTGCGCCCCTCTCCCGATGAATGGGGGCACCTTAATTTTTATGCTTTGGTGAGGATATTTTTGATGAAATCTTCGATGGGCATGGCCGGGAGTGTGGTGGTCTTGACGGTTCCTAAGGCATCGAGTTCTGTGGTGATGCGAAAGATGGTCTTCTCATCCTTGGCCTTGATGATGGTGAGAAAATCCCAGGGACCTAGAAGAGCGTATTGATCCACGAGGATTCCACCGCGATTTTCGATGGACTGATTCGAGATCTTCATGCCTGTGGGGTCGTTTTGGATCGTTTTTTTTCCATCTTCGGTCAATTCGGTCAAAATGATATAGGTCTTCATGGAGGCACCTCCGGTTTCAGGGGGTCAACAGGGTTTTCCGGCAGGGGGGTGGTGCACGCGATGGCCTGACGGATGGTGATCAATTGTTGCTGAGTGTGGGGTGTAGCCGGGTTGGTATTAAAGGAATGATGGCCGCTTAAGTTCTTGCCATTACTCCCTTATGGTGAGTCTTTTTGATGTTTTACTATACCTTCTAAGGGTGATGGCTGTCAAACAGTCCGTGGTATGAAGAGGAGAAAAGGGAGCTGTCACCCCATGGATAAAGTTTGTGAAATGGCATTGTGGGATGGGGCCATATCTTGTATGGAAATTGGGAAGAGATGCCCCCTTACTGCCGAAAGGCGTTCTTGAAAAACCGGAGAGATGATGGTGATAGATTTTACAAAAATGGAAGGCCTCGGTAACGATTTTGTCATGATTGATGACATGGATGGTGATCTTGAGAAGATGGGGTATCCGGCCCTTGCAGAAAAAATATGTCATCGCCACTTCGGGGTGGGGGCCGACGGCATCATCATGGCCACCTCATCCCGGGTATGTGATATCGGCTTTCGCATCTTTAATTCAGATGGATCTGAAGCCGAGATGTGCGGGAACGGCATGCGTTGCTTTGCCGCCTTTGTCAACGACCGGGGACTCCTTCGCGCCTCTCGTTTTTCTGTGGAGACAAAGGCGGGTCGCATTATCCCGGAGATTATCGAATCTGCGAAACATGGGGTGAGCCAGGTGTGTGTGGATATGGGGGAACCGGTGCTGGTCCCTTCTGACATTCCCGTGGCCGTGGCCGGTGACCGGGCCATATCGGTGCCCGTAGAGGCCCGGGGCCAAACGTTTCTCTTTACCGCCGTCTCCATGGGAAACCCCCATGCCGTCATCGTCGTGGACCACCTTACGGGGGAGGAGGCGAGGCATTTTGGCCCCCTTATCGAGACCCATGCCCTCTTTCCGGAAAAGGTGAACGTGGAGTTTGTGGAGGTGGTCTCCCCGTCCGAGGTGAGGATGCAGGTCTGGGAACGAGGGGCCGGAGAGACCCTTGCCTGTGGCACCGGAGCCTGCGCCACGGCGGTGGCCACCCATCTTCTGGGGCTCACCCACCGAGAGGTCACGGTGGGTTTAAAGGGGGGGACCCTGGCCATCGCCTGGGATGAGGCGACCAACCATATCTTAAAGACCGGGCCGGCCACGGTGGTCTTCGAGGGGCGCCTGAGCGTTTGATGAGTGGACAACTCAAGAAGGCCCTTATCCCCCGGCATATCCATCTGGACCCTAAGGGCTCAGGCAAAAAATAAATGCACACGTTTAAGAAAAATGCCGCTGTGATTTGACCCGAGGAACGAGGGTTAAAGCTCTGCGGTAACCCGCTTTCACGGTGTTTTTGCCTCACGTGGCTTTGCCACCCTTGCCGTCGGAGGCATCTCTTTTTGTCTGTTTTATTTCTGCGCAGGCCCTAAGCTGGGTCGTTACCATACAAAAAACCGCCGGGGCGATTTGACGCCCGGCGGTTTTTTTGTGCACGCCGTTTCGGGCGGGGCTCATCTATCGATAGTATTGATAGATGAGGCGGGCGGTGGTGAGGAAGACCACGGTGGTGAATATGGGCTTGATGAGCGCCGCCCCCTTTTTTATGGCCAGGGAGGAGCCGGTGCGTGCACCGATGACCTGGCCTGTGGCCATGATGAGACCTGCGCCCCAGGCCACGTTACCTAAGTAGATGAAGAGGGCCAGGGCCACGACATTGCTGGTGAAGTTCATGACGCGTGTGTAGCCTGCGGCCCGAGTCATGGAGAAGCCCAGGAAGCATACCATGGCCGTGGTCCAGAAGGCGCCGGTCCCCGGGCCGAAGAATCCGTCGTAAAAGCCTAAGAGGAGGCCAAAGAGGGTGTAGACCATTGGGGCGGGCAGGTTCGCCTTGCGTTGGGTGTCTCCAAAATCCGGAGATATAAGGGTGTAGATAAGGACGCCCAGGAGGAGAAGGGGGATGAGCCCTTGGATGGCACCCCCATCCATATGCTGAATGGTCCAGGCGCCTAAGGCGGCTCCGGTGAGGGTGGCGACGATGCCCACCCCCGCCTCTTTTATCTTGACCTCGCCTCTTTGAACGTAGTTGAGGGCGGCCGAAAAGGTCCCAAAGGAGCCCTGCAGTTTATTGGTGCCCAGGGCAATTTGAGGGGGCATCCCCACCGACAGGAGTATGGGGAGGGCCACGAGTCCCCCTCCCCCGGCGATGGAGTCCACGAATCCGGCGGCCATGCCGGTGACAAAGAGAAGGAGGGCGATGGTGGGGGTAATGATAAAGTCCATAGGGTTCCTCGTAGAAGGGGATAAAAAAAACGTATTTTTAGACGTATGGGCCATGGACGTCAAGTCCTTAACACCTTTCTTTGGGGGGAGAGACGAATA
The DNA here is from genome assembly GCA_013619155.1 of Desulfobacteraceae bacterium. Taxonomy (GTDB): domain Bacteria; phylum Desulfobacterota; class Desulfobacteria; order Desulfobacterales; family Desulfolunaceae; genus Desulfoluna. The sequence goes on along the minus strand of JABXKT010000069.1, from coordinate 12,356 downwards.
GTCTCCACCCCGGTGAAGACTATTCGTCTCTTTTGCGGCGATTTTGGCTGGGTTCACCGTCTGTCACTCCCCAGGAGAGGCCGGTTTGGGGCGGATCTCTTGCCGTTTGGTCTCTCGTTACTTTTTATGGCACGCTTTTTGAGTGGTATATTGGGTGATCAAAAAGCGGGAGGGGTCTGCCGAAAGGGGCCCCGGAAAGGAGGCTGAGGTGAAAATTTTAGGGGTGGTTTTAGGCGCTCTCCTCATGGTGGGGGCGGCGGTCATGGGGGGGCAGTGGCACGGCCCTGCTCCCGGTACACAGAAGGCCGGGGCTCTGGAAGATGGGGCAGTTTCCCGGATATCACTCTTCTGTTGTACCCTCGGTGAGGGGTCTCAACGGGCTGATATCGTGGAGAGTTGGAAGACTCTCTATCATCAGATGAGGGGGTGGGGGCACTCGGATATGGCCCCCTACCGGAAAATAGAGCCGGGGAATTGATGAAAAAAACGAGAGGACTTTTTTTAATCGTGATTCTGGCCGTCTCGTCGGCCCACTTCTTCAGGGTGGATTTAAGGGAAGGGGCATGTATATGGTCTATAGGAGGTAGATGAGTGGCCTGGAATGCTGAGACGCATCGTGACAAACGGGAGCGGGGGCTGGCTGGAAATGACCGAAGGGGATCTGCCCTGGTGAAGGTACTCCTGGGCTCGGCCCTGGGGGTTCTTGCGGTGGCTATTTTTATGGCGGTGTCCCCGATGTGAGAGTGCATCGCCTTTGGTTACGGGGAGATGATGCCTTTCTTAGGGGGGATGCCTCGGCTTCGGCGGTGGATTTTTTTGCCCGATGGCGCCGGGGATACGCCTCGTGATGGAGAATCGGGGCGGCAAGGGCCTGATGGTGACCTTTGACCGGCGAAAGCTCTCCTTCGGGGATCTTTTGGAGAGACTCTAAGGTTTTAAGGGAAATCCTATGCCCTCGCTGTGCGGGAGAGCGAGAAGGCGGTCCGGCAGACCTTCCGTACCATAATCCGGGCCGATGGTCGGGTGGTGGGGGCCTTGACGTAAACAGAGGTCTTACCGCTTCGTCTGGTCTTGTGCCGGTGCCTTAAATGGATTACAACGGTTTTTTTAAGATAGGGCTCTCCATGGCACCGTCATGAGGGGAGCCCTTTTTTTGGGCCCGGGGCGTATGCCGGGGAGATCTATTGTGAAGAGAGGGGAGTATGGATACCTTATTTCAAAATTATGATGCACTTATCGGGCGGGTAAATGCCCAGTGTGAGAAGATCGAGACGGCCCTGTCGGAGCATATGGTCTGCCGGAAGGGGTGTGCCTCGTGTTGCCTCAATATCTCTTTATTTCCTGTGGAGGCGCTGCGTCTCCGGATGGCCTTGGATGCCTTAGGGGCGGAGGTTCGGGCCTCGGTCTTGGCGTCGGCTGTGCGAAGTCTCGATGAGGGGCCCTGCCCCTTAGTGGATACGGACGGGGCATGCCGGCTCTATGGTGCGCGTCCGGTGATCTGTCGAACCCACGGTCTTCCCATTCTCTTTGCCGATGAAGAGGGGGCGCGTCGTGTGGATTTTTGTCCCGAAAATTTTAAGGGGGTGGCATCCCTCTCCGGTGATGCGATGATCGACTTAGACGCCTTGAATCAGATCTTGACAGGGGTGAACGCACAATTTTGCGAGGCGCTCTTTGGAGGCGCCCCTCCCTTTGAGAGGATCTCTATTTCCGAGGCGCTTCAGCTGGAGTTGGACGCTTAGGCCTCTTTGGGTAAAATGGAGACCGCCTTTCGGGCACTCTTCTTCCCTGGGAAAAGGGGGCGCTTGGGTGCCTTCCTCTTACCTCTTGAGCCAGCGAGACCATCCGAACGTGGCAAAATTTTTTCGGAGATAGCCGTTGTGGAGTACCAGATGGATTCCCACGGCAGCGATGAAGAAGAGGCCTGCCCAGGTATGGCATTCGTTTAGAAAATGGCGGAGGGGCACCAGTGCACTTCCCCTGGCCTCATAGCCGTGGGGAAGAACCCATGCATTGATCAGTCCACTGACAGAGAGAAAAAGGCCCAGTATAAAAAGAACCACGTTTACGCCCCATATCTTGTTCGGTTTCTTCATTTTTTATCTCTCCTTATTTAAAATAATTTATTTTGGTCTCTTCCTTGAAAACTAGATATATCTTCGGGGGGATTAAAAATCAAATACCGGGTGAACGATGCCCCTCGATGCGATTTTTTAAGGAAGGGCAGGGGGCTATGGGGCTAAGAGTCCTAAATAAAGGAAGTAAAGCCTATTTTTGTGCCTCGGATGAGGCTGTGACCGGTAAGCACCGTAAAATTTTAAAGAGGCTTCGAAGGGAGCCGGCTTTACGGTATTTTTACTCTTTTGAGGCAGTAATGAATCAGTCAAAAAATAGATGTGTAAATTTTAAGAAAATGCCGCAATGATGCGGCGAAGAGATAGGGGTAAAAACGCTGCAGCAATCGGATTTACAGGCGATTTGCCTTAGCACCGGATGCATCACTTTTTGTATGTTTTATTTTTGAGAAGGCCTTGATTAATTTTTCTTTTTTAATTTAGGTTTGACAAGAGTAATTTCTTCGCGCTATCTGTATAAAATAATTGCAGGCATGAAGTCTGCTGCTTGTTTCGTTATTCTCAGTTGTCATGAATATGCATTCCATGAAGGTAAAGAGCCACGAAGGCTTTCATTTTTACTCATGTGGTATTTTGCGTTCTGAAATGGAGGAAAGAGATGAAACGTTTTGCAGCACTCCTTGTCCTGACCCTGATAGTCTCACTTCCCACATCGGCCATGGCTCATTTTGGCATGGTGATCCCCGATACATCCGTTATCACCCAGAAAACTGGAAAAAATCTGGCCCTGGATCTCTCCTTTTCTCATCCCTTCGAGGGAATCGGTATGCCCCTGGAAAAACCGGCGGAGTTTTTCGTTGTGATGGACGGGGCCCGTCAGGATCTGCTCTCGTCGCTTGTTCCCATGACCGTGATGGAGAATCCCGCTTGGAAAGCCCCCTATACCGTGAAACGCCCCGGTGTCTATCGTTTCGTGATGGTTCCGAAGCCCTACTGGGAGCCCGCCGAGGATATTTTTATCATTCACTACACCCAGGCCATGGTCCCGGCCTATGGGGGAGAGGAGGGGTGGGATGAGCCCCTGGGTCTGAAGACCGAGATCGTTCCCCTGACCCGACCCTTTGGCCTCTATGCTGGAAACCTCTTTCAAGGGATGGTCACCCTTGATGGAAAGGCTGTTCCCGGTGCCGAAGTGGAGGTGGAGTTTTACAACAAAAAGGGAGACGCCAAGGCGGCCAATGACTACCTCGTGACTCAGGTGGTGAAGGCCGATGCCAACGGTATCTTCTCCTTTGCTGTTCCCACCGAAGGGTGGTGGGGGTTCTCTGCCCTGAATGAGGCGGACTATCAGATAGAGGTAAATGGAGAGAAGAAAGGCGTCGAGCTGGGGGCCGTTCTCTGGGTGGAGTTTAGCCGGTGGCAGAGGTGATTGTCCCCTTAATCAAGGCCTGATTTATTCCCCCCGTCGTCTTACGACCAAAAAAAGGGGGGCGTCGTGACAAAAAAGTGAAGGAATGATGGGATATGCATATATCAGAAGGGGTGTTATCCGCCCCGGTGCTCTTGGCCGGGGCCGTGGTGGCCGCAGGTGGGGTGGGGTACGGATTGAAACGCTTGGATGCTGAAGGGACGGTGAGTGCGGCCCTGGTGACGGCCGCTTTTTTTGTGGCCTCCCTTATTCATCTCAACCTTGGGCCGGCCAGTGTGCATCTGGTGCTGAACGGCTTGGTGGGCCTCGTCCTGGGCTGGGCGGCTTTTCCGGCGATTTTTACCGGCCTTCTTCTCCAGGCCCTTCTCTTTCAGTACGGAGGGCTCACCACCTTGGGAGTCAATACCGTGGTGATGGCGGCTCCCGCCGTGGGGGTCTCTCTTCTCCTCTCGCCCTGGGTCGGCCGAAAGGGTCGGGTGGGCCTTATCGCCTCCTTCGGTTGTGGTTTTTTCGCCGTTTTTTTCTCCTCACTGCTCCTGGCCGCCGCCCTCATCTGTACGGGTGAAAATTTTAAGGTCATCGCCTGGGCCGCCATCGTGGGCAATTTTCCTGTCATGGTGGTGGAGGGTATCTTTACCGGTTTTGTCATCTCTTTTCTGCTCCGAGTGTACCCTGAGTTGCTTCCGGGGCTGAGGTCCCATGAAATTAGACGAGATACGGAGGGTGTATGAAGTGTAAGAGCCTTTTTTTGATGGCCTCTCTTTTTTTTGTCATGGCGGGTCCTGCCCTGGCCCATCGCATCAACATCTTCGCCCTTGACGAAGGGGGGACGGTTTATACGGAGAGCACCTTCGCCGGCAAACGCCCCGTCAAGAAGGGGACGGTGCGTGTCTTTAACCAGGCCAAGGCGCTGCTTCTCACCGGAGAGACTAATGAGAAGGGAATCTATACCTTTGCCCGGCCCGACTCCGGTATGCTCACCGTGGAGGTGGATGCGGGCATGGGGCATAAAAATAGTTGGGAACTCGAAGCCGTAGAGGGTACCGTCCATCTTGAAGCACCCGTCGGGGATACCGTGCACCCCGTGGAGGCGCCGATGACGCCCATGACGCCCATGAGCGGCCTCTCCCCCAGCGATTGGAAGAAGATGGAGGCGGTGGTGGAGACGGCGGTGACCCTTTCTCTGCATCACGCCAAAGCGGAGACGCGACTTCAGGATATTGTGGGAGGATTTGGATATATTGTGGGGCTTTTGGGCATCGCCCTCTGGTTTCGTAGCAGAAAGGGGGAGGCATGAGTGACGATTTTTTGGACAAGGATTCACCGATTCACCGTATGGCTCCGTCAGTGAGAGTGGCCCTGGCCTTTGTCTTCTCCCTCGTGACGGCACTGGCCACAACGATTCTGGTGCCCCTGGCTGCCTTGGTGCTGGGGGGTATTTTTGTGGGTATGGCGCGGCTTCCCGTTATGGCCGTTGCTCGACGCCTCCTCCCCCTTATACTCTTTCTTTTTTTTCTCTGGGTGGTTCTTCCCTTTACCGGAGAGGGGGCGATTCTCTATGTATGGGGGCCTCTCTGCGTTAAGGCCTCTGGGGTGGCCCTGGCGGTCCTGGTGAGCTTGAAATCGCTTGCCATCCTCTTGATACTCATCGCCCTTATCTCCACCATGCATACCTTCGACCTCGGATACGCCTTAAGCGCCCTGGGCATGCCAGAGAAGCTTACCTTTCTCATCGTGATGAGCGCCCGGTATATCTCGGTGATCGAGCGTGAATATAAGAAGCTCAGAAATGCGGCCAAGATCCGGGGTTTTCAATCGAACACCTCCCTTCACGCCTACCGTACCTTTGCCCATCTGGCGGCGATGCTTCTCGTGCGTTCTCATCTGCGTGCCGGCCGTGTTTACAATGCCATGGTCTTGCGAGGGTTCGATGGTCGTTTTGATTCCATGGTGGGGCCCCGTAGCGAGGCATTGTCGGGGTGTCTCCCTCAAACCATGGGCATGGTGATCTCGGTGATGGCACTTTTGGGTGTCGAGGTGGCCGTGCGGCTGGGGATGATTTGATCCAAGACGGCTCTTTTCCTGGGCCTTGATATCGGGGGATACTCCCTATGATCGGGCGTGTCGATTTAATTGGAAAAACGTGTATTTTAGCCGTTTATACCCCCAATATATGGCCGTCACTATTTACAAAAATTAGAGATACGGCGGGTCCTACCCACCCGAATTTCATAAGAATAGTGCTGTGATTTGTCCCGAGGAACGAGGGGCAAAGCGCAGCGGTCACACGCTTTCGAGGTGGCTCACCTCGCCGCCGGAGGCATCGCTTTTTGTATCTTTTATTTTTACTCCGGCACTTAAATCGACAGCCCCGATCGGGGGGATTCGATACCTAGGTTTTTAACGCCGTACCCCCGGTACGAATCGCCGGAGGCCTGGCCAAATTTTAGTCGATTTTCACCCGGAATGGTTTTTTGACCGCCATAATTGTATGGAGGGGCAGAGACCGCATGATTTCAGGAGAGTGTGATATGGCCGATGCATTGATGACATTATCCGGTTTGACCTACCGTTATCCAGGGGGCAGCGAGCCGGTGATCCGTGGGTTGGACCTGACCATCCATGAGGGGGAGGCCATGGGGCTTATTGCCCCCAATGGTAGCGGAAAGACCACCTTGTTTCATTTGATCATGGGACTCTTAAAGCCTCAGACGGGTGTGATTACCGCCTTTGGCCAGGAGGTGAGAGGCGAGAAGGGGTTCCGGGAGGTGAGGCGCCGGGTGGGTCTCCTCTTTCAAGATGCCGATGACCAGCTTTTTAGCCCCACGGTAATCGAAGATGTGGCCTTTGGGCCCATGAATCTTGGCATGGGGCGTGATGAAGCCCGGGAGAAGGCGCGTGAGGTGCTGGCCACCTTGGGTCTCTTCGGGTATGAAGATCGCATCACCTTTCGCTTATCCGGTGGGGAGAAACGCATGGTCTCTCTGGCCACGGTACTCGCCATGGAACCGGATGTGCTCTTGCTGGATGAGCCCACCACCGGATTGGATCGGGAGACGGGTAAGCGACTGATCTCGGTGCTTCGAGACTCCCCGGTGGCCCGACTGGTCATCTCCCATGATTTTGATTTTTTAGAGCAGGTGACCACAGGCATTTACAGTCTTGTGAGGGGTACCGTTGTCATGGATGATGGGCTTCATCTTCACCAGCATGCCCATGTGCACCGTCATGGGGAGAGTGTCCACCATCATTGATGCGGCGGGCCGCCTCTCTGTAGAGTCGGGGCAGGTCGGCGTTGGCATCATGGCGTGAGACAAAGGCCAGGAGGTCGTCGGGGCGATCTATATCCTGCCATGGTTGAAGGAGTCGGATGCCTATACCGTGGGCATCTCCCCGCTGGAGGGTGTCGGCCATTACGCCTTCATGGCTCCATCTCATCTTTTCAAATATGGGCGCGAGACGGGTCCCTTTTCGCGCTCCCACCAGGCAATATCCCCCATCTAAGGTCGGCACGAAGACCGTTCCGTCACGCTTCAAAACCTCAAATGCATCATGAATACGCGAGATAGGAAGGTCGGGGATATCACCGCCCATGAGGATGACCCGGGTGTGGCCATCGGCAAAGGCTTGGCGGATGCAGTGGTGCATCCGTGCCCCCAAGTCTCTCCCCTTTTGGGGACGCATATCATGGCTATTTTTGAGCCAGTCGGTGAAGAGCCCTCTTTTCTCGGTGGGCGTATAGGCGATGCGCACGGGGGCGATGGGGGCCAGGCGGGCTAGGGTGGTCTCCACGAAGAGGCGGTAGAGGTCAAGGGCCATATCGGTTCCCACACCGGATGCCAATCGTGTTTTGACGCGCCCTTTTTCCGGGGCTTTTAGAAAGAGGATCACAAGGGGCATGGGGATCTCCTGAGGGGATTGAAATACTCTGTTCCGGGTGCGTATGGCCTACCTTAGTTTCTGGGCATTTTAGTGAAAGGGGTGGGGGGCGTCCACCTTTCTCCTTGCATTCAAGGGGGGATGCCCCATAATCTATGGCTATGAAATTAATCGATGATGATGAAACCCTCTGTTATTGTTTTGGTTTAACGCGGCAGGATGTGGTGGATGATCTTCGCCAAAATGGGACCTCCACTCTCCTTCAGAAGATTACCCGTGCCAAGCTTGCCGGCGAATGCCGATGTATGGATACCCACCCTTTGAAGCGCTGATGTGTGGGTGACATTCGCCGGACGGTGAAGATGGCACAGCGTGATGGAAAAATGACAAAGTAAGCCTTAAAAAATTTTTAAAAAAAGTGATTCATGAGTGTAAAAGTCAAAGAGAGATTGGCGGCTCTGTACTCCCGGTTTCATCGGGACGATGGGGTGCTGATCCTTATCAACGCCGATCCCGATGCCATCGCCAGTGCAGTCGCCGTGAAACGCCTCCTCTGGAGGCGGGTGACCTCTGTCACCATTGCCTCTATCAATGTGATCAATCGTCCCGACAATTTGGCCATGATACGGTACATGAAGGTGGATATCAAACCCTGGTCTCTGGATCTTATGAAGCGGTTTAACCGGTTTGTTCTCGTGGATTCTCAGCCCCATCACTCCGAGGTGTTTAAAGAGATCACCTTCGATGTGGTCATCGATCATCATCCGGATGGGGGCCGTCGTGACGGATTTACCGATATCCGTCCCGAGTACGGGGCCACGGCATCCATGATGACCGAATACCTTCAAGGGAAGCGCATTAAACCCTCTCTTCGCTTAGCTACCGGCCTCGTCTACGCCATTAAGACCGATACCCATAATTTTGAACGCAACACCCTCGTCGAGGATGTGCGGGCCTTCCAGTATCTCTACCGTCACTGCAACGTGCACATGCTGCAGAAGGTGGAGCAGGCGGAACTTAACCCCAGTTTTCTTGACTATTTTCAGAAGGCCCTTTCCCATCGGATCAACCGACGGAGCCGGATCTACGCCCATGTGGGACCCGTCTTTACCCCAGACGTCCTTGTTTTGATCGCCGATTTTTTTATGAAGGTGGATGCGGTGAGCTGGAGTATTGTCTCCGGCATCTGTGAGGGACGATTGGTGGTGATTTTTAGAAATGACGGGGTGAGGAAAAATGCGGGGCGTCTTGCCGAGTCAAGCTTTGGCCGCTTCGGCAGTGCCGGGGGGCATAAGGATATGGCCCGGGCGGAGATGAAGATGTCCGAGTGTGGCCTTGAAACCGTGAGTGACGACGATGAGAAGATGCAGCGCTGGATTATCAGGCAGATTGAGAAACGGCGGTGATGGAGAGGGTGTGAGATGGGGCAGAATATAGAGAAGATAAGTCGGAACAAGCTACTGGTGGTTATTATGGGGGCCATTGGTCTCTTTACCCTGGTGATCGCCGCTGGTGTCACCACAGGGTTTAATACGAAGCAGGAGGTCCTCCTAACCGGCAGGACCATGGGCACCACCTATCATATCAAGGCGGTGGTTTCCGGGAAGATATCGGCACAGAGCCTTGATCGTTCCGTGACGGATCGTCTTGTGGCGATTAATCACAGTATGTCTGTGTATGATCCGATGAGCGAGATATCCCGGTTTAACCGGGCCGAAAAGGGTGAGGCGGTGTCCGTCTCTTCGGATCTCTTGCACGTGTTCTCCGTGGGGAGACGGATCTATGATCTCACCGATGGGGCCTGGGATGCTACCGTGGGGCCCCTGGTGACCCTGTGGGGGTTTGGGCCGGGTAAGAGTCCGGAGCGCTACCCGGAAGACGAGGCGGTGGCCGCGGCCCTGTCCCGTGTGGGCTTTGATGCGATCTCTCGGCATGGGGAGGGGACCCTCGTGAAGACACGATCCGAGCTCGTCCTCGATTTTGGATCCATCGCCAAGGGGTATGGGGTGGATGCCATTTCAGATCTTCTGCGGGAGAAGGGGGTGCGCCATTTTCTCGTGGAGGTCGGCGGAGAGGTGTATGGCGAGGGACGGCGTATGGATGGCCATCCATGGCGCGTGGGGATCAACACCCCTGAACGCGGCGCGGCGGTGGACGATCTGTTTCAGGTCCGTACCCTTCAAGGGCATGCCCTGGCCACCAGCGGGGATTATCGCAATTTTTTAAAGAAGGGAGAGCGCATCTGGACCCATGTGATCGACCCCCGTACGGGGCGTCCCGTGGAAAATGGGGTGACCAGTGCCTCGGTGGTTGCTCGCTCCGCCGTCTTTGCTGATGGTCTGGCCACGGCCCTCATGGTGATGGGGCCGGAAAAAAGCTTAAATATTGTCAATGGACTCCCCGATGTGGAGTGCCTCCTGCTGGTGCGCACATCCGAAGGGAGGCTCAATGCCTTTGCCTCCAAGGGCTGGGTGGTCTCCTCCCATGGGGGAGAGTGATCCGGTCTTTTGGCGGGCGGCGCTCCTTAAAAAACGGCGATCCGATGTGCTCTTCCCCTCGGACCGTGGGGTAAATGATACCGGTCTTAGAGACGAACGCCTCACGCCCCCTTCATAAATATCTGTACCGCGCTTTTTAAAAGCGCGGCTCCTGTAAGGGCCCGTGGGCTCTCCCTCCCCCTTTTTTTTTCTTTTTTTAGTTCTATAGGTCACCCTGACCTCTGTTCATTTGGTTGACAGCCTGTTTTTATTTGGTGTACTCTAAAATGAAAAAAAATGGGTAACTATTCAACTTGTTATTCATGAAAGCCAGTCTCCCGTGCCCCGAATGGGGACCACACGCTTGCCTGATTTGAAAGCTCAAGGGTTGATAAACAGGCTTTTATAACTTCAGCCCTGATGTTACCTCATCGGTTGGCACGCCGTGCCGCCGTATGCATTTTTTTTGTAGTTGAATAGTTACAAAATGGATCCCATCCCACGTCTATCGGGTGAACACCCATGGATGGTTCCCACGATTCGTTTTTTTGTCTCAACTCAATAATCCCATCGCACGTTGTCCCTTTTACGCCGTTATTATCAAAATTGATATTTTGATGATTTTTCCCCTGCGTGTTATCGCCTTGAAATACCCTAAATTGTCCACGCGACGTATGGTTTTGACTCCATGAGGGGGTATCTCTTTTCCAGGCAGAGGTGTTACTTTTTTTATTGGGACCCTTGCACCCCCTATAATCGCGGCCTCTTGAAGAGGGTAGGCGGCCTTCTCAATGAGGGTCGTTTCTTCCAAAATTGTGTGTCGATGATGAAAATCCTGACTCTTAAAAATGGTTTTTCCCTTAAGCTCTCCGGGCAGATTGAAGAGGGTGTGATCCACGCCGATCCCCCTTTGACGGTGGCCCTGATGCCGGGATGGATTCCCCATGTCAAGCCTCGTCTTCTCGTGGCGGAAGGGGATACGATTAAAGGGGGGGCCCCCCTTTTTGAAGATAAACGAAACCCTGCCGTGATCTATCCCAGCCCGGGAGGCGGGGTGGTGACCCGCATCACCCTGGGCCCGAAGCGCCGTATCGATGAGGTGGTGATTACCTTGGATGCGGAGGAGGTCTGGGAGCGTTTTGAAGCGATCTCACCGGCCCGTATCGAGGCCACCCATCCAGATATCTTGCGCCATATGCTTCTCAAAGGGGGCGCCTGGCCCCTCTTGCGTGAACTTCCCTTCAGGGACCACCCTGATATCGCCAGCCGTCCGGCCCATATTATCGTCACCCTCGGGTGGGCCGGTGGCCATCTGGCCCACCCTTTTTTTGCCTTAGACGGTGAGGAGGCGGCCTTTCAGCATGGACTGGCGATCTTGCGGCGGTTTTCAAAGTCGGTGCATGTCATCACCCCTGAAGCCCTGGGGGCGATTCCCAATGATCTTGAAAAAACCCTCACCGCTCGTATTCGGGGTGGCTATCCTGCCGGGGATCCCGGCCATTATCTCTACACCCTTCGAAAAGAGGCCGCCGAGAATCGAAGCTGGTATATAGAGGCCCAGGATCTGGTCGCCCTGGCCCGGTTTGTCACCGAGGGGCGTCTCTATACCAAACGGGTCTATGGGGTGGGCGGCGGTGCCTCGTCTGTATGTGGCCATGTGGTCTCCCGATTGGGCGCGCCTGTGGCCAGCTTAGAGCCTAGAGGAGAGGGGCGGCGCCGTCAGATCGGAGGCTCTCTCTTCTCGGGCCTCTTTCTTCCTGCCACGGGGCACATGAATTTTTTTGACAAGGGGCTGACCCTTCTGCCCGTGGGTGATGAAGAGGATCTCTTTGGTTTCCTTCGGGCCGGATACCATCGGCCCAGTCAATCCCGCACCTTTCTTTCGGTGTTTAACACGGGGGCTTTTTCCCTGGATTGTGGGATGCATGGGGAGGAGCGGCCCTGTATCAACTGCGGCCGATGCGCCGAGGTCTGTCCGGTCTCCATTTTGCCCCAGTATACCTTCAAGAGTATGGGGGCCGGGGAGGTGGAAGAGGCCCTGGCCCATGGGCTTCTCGATTGCATTGAGTGCGGACTCTGCGCCTATGTCTGCCCCTCAAAAATCGAACTGCTCGATTTTTTTAAAACGGCCAAGGCCCAGTATCGAAAGGAGCGAGACGGATAGGATGAAGACTCTGAAATATGCCCTGGATCGCGTTGGTCTCCTCTTTCAAAAGGGGGCGCGCTTGGAGGCTTTTCACCCGATATATGAGGCGATACGAACTATTGTCTTTGTGCCCGGTGAAGCCACTCATTGTATGCCTGCCGTGCGGGATAGCCTGGACTTAAAACGTTTTATGTCCCTGGTGATCGTGGCCCTGATTCCCCAGACCCTTTTTGGGATGCTCAATACGGGAACGATGGCCCTGGTGGCTGAAGGGGTGTCTCCCACCTGGGGCCATGCCCTCTATCGTGGTGCGGCGGCATTTCTGCCCATACTTACCGTCTCCTATGGGG
>JABXKT010000068.1 GCA_013619155.1 Desulfobacteraceae bacterium | reverse complement strand
ACACTCGGGAACGCTCTCACGTTTGCCATCCCCTTGCCCATGGCTTTGCTTGCGGGGGTGGGGCTGGTTGCGGTTTTTGCCGGAGCATCCAACACCCCGGTCGCCTGTACGATCATGGGCATGGAACTCTTTGGCGCCGGCATGGGCGTTTATGCCGGAATCGGCTGCGTGGTGGCTTATCTTGTTTCCGGGTATACGAGCATCTATGCCACTCAGAAAATTGGGATCCCAAAGCACAAAAACAGAGAGCATCATCGGGGAAAATATATCAAGGATATAGAGACACGCCCCAAAGATTTTTTTACCTTTTAAAACACTAAATTTCGTGGTGAAATCTCCGCCCCTCGGCATTTATGTATGATGGGACGGTAGGAGGGGGGTTCACATTACAAATTCAATGTCTTGTGGCTTTAATCCGAAGGGTAAACCCCCCTCTTTAGATGGGGGACGCCTAACGTTTGACAGTTCCATCAATAGAAGTCGGCAATTTTTTATAAATATTAATGGTTCATAATATTAAGCGAGACGCACTGAAACGGTGCACCGCACTCCTGTGCGGCTTTTTAGTCCGTCATATGGTGTCGAACGGGGAGATATCTTTGCTGCTGGCATGAGAAACCTGGCCCCTATAATATTATGGCTCATGCGCCTCTCTTGGCGCAGGCCTTGGTGGTGAGTGGGGGGGCGCTTGTCGCACTCGTGGTCATGTGAAACCGTGGTTTTCTCCTACACGGCCTTCATTCACCCCGCGAGCCGAGGGTCTCTTTACTATTATTGATATAGGGATCGCGTATTCTTTTTGTGCTAGGATAGCATGGAGATATTGGGGTGGGGCGTGGATCGGTTAAGCAATATTCAGACCAAATAACGCTGTTTTCAAAAATAAAATTAACACCGGTTGGGCCCTTGTCAGATGGTGTTTATGTGTGTTAAAAAAAGGTAAAAATTGGAGTGAGGCGACACAATGGCGTGTTGCTGAATAGAGTCGATGAAGCTTGCAAATGAGGAGAAAGATGCCCTCGTTGCAAGTTTTTTTTTGGCCTAAAATTATCGGGCGACTGGAGAATACGGATCATTTTTTGGTCGCAAATTTGACATTCATCCCAAATTTATGGATGACACAGGTTGGCGATTCACCACGGAATTTAGTAGAATTTAGGAGTTTTGTCATGGGCAATATTGGTCAAATCATCATCTACATCATCATGGCGTGTGCCGTTATCGGCGCCATTTCTTACCTTAAGGATGATACGAGTCCTCTGGGGCAGGAGTTTCTCGAAGGTCTTCATAGTATCGGTCCCATATTTATTCCCACGGCCGGTATTCTGGCCGCCAGCCCTTTTTTGGCGGCATTCGTTACTGGTGTGTGCGGGCCGATGTTTAACGCCATCGGTGCCGATCCTGCCATCGCCGCCACCACCATCATCGCGGTGGATATGGGCGGTTACCAGCTTGCCGATGTGCTTGCCCAGTCCCGAGAAGGGTGGATCATGGCCATGGTTGTTGGCTATATGTCCGGTGCCACCATCGTCTTCTCTATTCCCGTAGGGCTCACCATGCTCGACAAGAAAGATCATAAATACATGGCCCTGGGCGTCATGGCCGGTCTTCTCAGTATTCCCATCGGTGTCTTTATCTCCTGTGGCATGATCTCCATCTCCGACATGATGGTTCGCGGTATGGTCTCTGTAAATGCCGACTCGGCCCTGGCTCTGGGGCTTACCTTTAAGATGATCTTCATCAACCTCTTGCCCCTCACCATCTTCTGTGTGAGTTTGGCGGTGGGTCTTAAATTGGCTCCCAAGATGATGATCAAGGGATTCTTGATTTTCGGTCGCTCTATGAACGTTGCCCTGACCCTGGTGCTTGTCTTCTCCATCGTTGAATACTTCACCGGTGTCTTTGCCTCTGTCTTTGGCTCCTGGGGCTTCGACCCCATTATCGCCGACGAGGCGGATCAGTTCCGCGCCCTCGAGGTGGCCGGTTATATCGGTATCATGCTCTGCGGTGCCTTCCCCATGGTTTACCTGATCAAGAAGTATGCGGCCGGTCCCATGGATAAGATTGGTCATATGGTGGGTCTTGAGAGTACCGGTGCCGCAGGTATCTTGGCGGCTGCTGCCAACATCCTGGCCATGTTCCGCCTCATCGGCGATATGCGTCCCAAGGACAAGGTCCTCTGCGTGGCCTTCTCGGTCTGTGCCGCCTTTACCTTTGGAGATCACCTCTCCTTTACGGCAAACTTTCAGCCCAATATGATCCTCGCCGTTATGTCCGGCAAGTTGTTCGGTGGTGCCGCAGGGTTTGGTCTGGCGTACATCCTCTCCGTTCCTGCAGCCCTTGTGCTGGAGCAGGAAGAGAAAGATGCCGGTGATGTGAAGGATCGTATTGCCGCCTAAATAGGCGCCTTCGGTGATTTTTTCCCGGATGCACCCGGGAACTTAATCGGGGGTGGCCGCGTCAAGAGAGTACGCGGTCACCCCTTCTTAACTTTTACGGTTTGTGTTGTGGGACTGTTTTTATTGGCATACGAATTGCTTATATGGATCATGTGCTAACCCACTGATGTCATGCCAGATGGTTCCTTCGACGGGTAAGAGGGGGCGTTTGTTTACAGGGTGGGTCGATGGGTGCGGTATTTGTTCGATATAAGGCCCGGGTACCTTTGGGGCGGCTTTTTCACTCATATGGCTGAAAACACACCTCCTTTTCTCTTCTGACGGGATCATGGATATGAGGGCTTGGGCCGAGTCGTTCAGGCCGTTTAAAAAAAGGCTTGTCAAATTTTATGTGGGTATGATAGGCAATAAACAACTTATTTTGTTACACAACGGCGTGTAATGTCAGCGATGAAGCTTGTTTCGGGGTGGGAAGTGATTAGCCTCCGGTACAGGCTCTTTTTGTTTTTGGGGGTAGATTTGATAATTGACGTAAATGAGCAGAAACAACGGGTGATTCAAGAGTATGTGCCGGGTAAGCAGGTGACCCTGGCCCATGTGATTGCCAGCCCCCACAAAAGTATCTATATGAAGCTCGGCTTAGACGATGAGACGGGGGATGCCATCGGTATCCTGACCATCACCCCCAGTGAAGGGGTGATCATTGCCGCAGATATTGCCACCAAATCTGCCGTGGTGGAGATCGGTTTTTTAGATCGCTTCGGTGGCTCTTTGGTTTTGGTGGGGGATGTCTCCAGTGTCGAGTCCTCGCTTAAGGGTGTTCTCGATTATTTTGACGAGACACTGAACTATGCATCTGCCCCCATGACACGGTCCTAACCCATGGAAAATGGGATGAAGAAGATGATGCTTATCGGAGAGTCGGGGGTGGGGAAGACCACCCTAATTCAACGACTCTCGAAAGATGCCTTTATAGCGAAGAAGACCCAGGCCGTGGAGTTTTGTGGTCGCTTTATCGATACGCCCGGAGAGTTTCTCGAAAACAGGCGGTTTTATCCGGCCCTGATCACATCCTCCGTGGATTGTGACGTGGTGGCCATGGTGCAAGACGCCACACGGATCAGTAGCCTCTTTCCCCCTCAGTTTGCAACGATCTTTAACCGTCGGGTGATCGGTATCGTCACCAAGGTGGATGTGGATGGATGCAACGTGGCTAGGGCGGAACGTTTTCTGGCCAATGCCGGAGTCAAAGAGATCGTCCGGGCGAGTTCCATGACGCATATCGGTCTCGATATATTGCAGGATATACTGGCGTGATCGCCTGACTGGAGATCTGTTCTTGTCAGGGAATGAGCGCTAAGAGTTAATTTTAGGAGTATGTAGGGCATGGGATATAGAATTGTCATAGCCGATGACGAACCCATCACGCGCATGGATATTCGGGAACTTCTCGAAGAGGCGGGCTACGAGATAGTGGGCGAAGCCTCCGATGGATTTGATGCGGTGGAGTTATGCCGCAAGCATAAACCGGATCTGGTGTTGATGGATATTAAAATGCCGCTCTTGGACGGTCTCAAGGCCTCCCGCATGATCCGTGATGAGAATACCGCCGGGGGTATCTTGCTTCTTACCGCTTACAGCGGCAAGGAGTTTGTCGACCAGGCCAAGGATGTCGGCGTCATGGGATATGTCGTCAAGCCCATTAAAGAGGAGTCTTTGCTGCCCATGGTGGCGATTGCCGTCTCCAAGAGTGCCGAGATCGCCAAGATGGAGAGCGATATCGAGAAGGCCCAGGGGCAGCTCGAGGGACGGAAGTTGGTGGAGCGGGCCAAGGGTATTCTCATGAAGACCTACAACATCAGCGAAGAGATGGCCTACAACAAGATTCGTAAGCTGAGCATGGATAAGCGATGCTCCATGAAAGAGATTGCAAAAATTGTCGTCTTAAATGGCTAGGGTAGCCGCATCGATGGGGATTCAATCATGATTGAAGCACTTTGCCGCAAACATAACGACTTAACGATAAAAGATATCGCCAAGCTAAAATCGGTGGCGGAAAATCTCGGCATGATCGCAGACTGCACCGGGGCGGATATCTTTATCGACTGTATCACACGGGATACGGATGTGGCCGTGGTCGTGGCCCAGGCCAAGCCCAATAGCCAGGATTCCCTCTACGAGGGGTCTGTGGTGGGTGAGTTTGCCTATCGAAGCAAAGAGCCGGCGGTATTGCGGACCCTGGATGTGGGGATGCCCACCTCCGACCTCTGGGCCGTGACCCAGGAGAACCGAAGCGTTCGCCAGAACGTCTCTCCCATTAAAAATGATGAGGGTCGTGTCATCGGGGTGCTCATCGCGGAAAAAGATGTCACCGATCATGTGAAGACCAAAAATAATCTATCGGTGCTCTCCCGCACCACCGAACAGCTGATGGAGGCCCTTTTAACCTCACGGCACAAGGATCATAACCTTCCCTACCACGACAGCGATGGGATCGTGATGTTCGATGATTCGGGGGTCTCTACCTACGCCAACCCGGTGGCCGAGACAATTTATAGAAAGCTGGGGTATATTGATAAGCTTGAAGGGATCCACTTCTCCAACATGGCCCTGGATCGGGTGACCTTCCAAGATATCCTGGAAAAGAAGCAGCTGAGTCATAACGAAATCAAGGTGGGCAGTCTCGTTCTGAGTATCAAGTATGCCGTGATGAAGAACCGCACCTTTGATGTCTCGGGGGTGGTGATGCTCATGCGCGATGAGACAGACGTCAAGGCCCAGGAGAAGGAGCTGATCCTGAAATCAGTGGCCATCCGGGAGATCCATCACCGGGTGAAGAACAACCTTCAGACCATCGCCAGCCTCCTGCGTCTGCAATCCCGCCGTGTGGATAATATCTCGGCAAAAGATGCCTTTAGCCAGAGCATCAGTCGCGTCTTAAGTATTGCGGCCACCCATGAGATCCTCGCCCAGAATGGCGTGGATGACGTGGATCTTCTCATCATGCTTCAGCGCATTAAAAATGGTATTATCGACTGCTCCATGGGAGAGGGTAAAGAGATCCGCATCACCATCGAAGGCGATACCATTATGTGCAACTCCGATATGGCCACCTCCATCGCCCTGGTGGTCAATGAGGTGATTCAAAATAGTGTCAAGCACGCATTTAAGGGCCGCAAGAGGGGCCGTATTCGTGTGGAGATCTGCAAGGCCTCCACTTACGGGAATATCGCCATCACCGATGACGGGGTGGGCTTTGATGTGGATCAGGTGAGAGGCGGGACCTTAGGCACGCATATCGTTCAGAGCATCGTGAAAGATAAGCTTTTTGGCACCCTCACCACCGAATCGGGGGCGGGGGGGAGCAAGGTCTTCTTCGATTTCCCCTTGGATGAGACCCTCTGCATGGAGTCGGTAGACTCTCCTGTGGATACTATCGAGCGATAGATCGGGCGCCCTCTTATATAAGGAGCGCTTTTAAAGAAAAAATTGAGGTCTTCACAACGGTGTGGAGACATGGCGAGGCAATGAAGCCTGAAGAACTCGTGCGAGAGCACGGAGATCTTCAGGCTTTTTTTATGGGCGAAAACCGCCCCGTGGCTCAGGATCGTAGAAGGATAGGCTACCCCATGAAAGAGAGTATCTTAAGCGTCGGCATCGATATCGGAACGTCGACCACTCAGCTGGTCTTCAGTCGGATTACCATTGAAAACACCGCCTCCATGATATCCGTGCCGCGCATCAAGATTGCCGACAAGGAGGTCGTGTACCGAAGCGACATCCACTTTACCCCCTTAACGTCCGCCACCGAAATCGACGGGGAGAGCGTTCGCCGCATCGTCGCCCGTGAGTATGAGATGGCCGGGATCACCCCGGATCAGGTTCAGACCGGCGCGGTGATTATCACCGGCGAGACGGCCAGAAAAGAGAATGCCGCCGAGGTCCAGAGGGCCTTGAGCCACTTTGCCGGGGAGTTTGTGGTGGCCACGGCCGGTCCCGCCCTGGAGGGGATCATCGCAGGAAAGGGTGCCGATGCCTCGGGCCAGTCCAAGAGACGCGGTGCCATCGTGGCCAACCTCGATATCGGAGGCGGGACCACCAATATCGCCGTCTTCGATAATGGAGAGGTGATCGATACCAGCTGTCTCGACATCGGAGGTCGCCTGATCAAGGTGGCCGATGGCAAGGTCGCCTACATCTCGGATAAAATATCGAGATTGGCCGCCGCCAATGGGATTCCCCTTGCCGTGGGACAGTCCGCAGACCGGGGCTTGATCACCCAGATCACCCTGCGCATGGCCGAACTCCTGGAGGAGGTGGTGGGTGCCCGTGCCCCCAGTGATGATCTGGCCCTGATCTGCACCGACAGGGACCTGAGCCGGGATTATACCATCGATTACATCACCATCTCCGGTGGTGTGGCGGATTGTATCGCAGAGGAGATACCCGGCGACCCCTTTTTTTACGGGGATATCGGTCCGCTTCTGGGGCGCGCCATATGCCACTCGGCCCTTGGAACGCGGGTGAAGCGGCTTGTGCCGGTGGAGACCATTCGAGCCACCGTCGTGGGGGCGGGGTCCCATACCACCGATATCAGCGGAAGCACCATCTCCGTGACTGGCACCGCCCTTCCCATTCAGAACATTCCGATCTTGAGACTCTCCCCAGAGGATGAGGCCCTTCCCTACGGGAAATGGGGCGATGTGATCCGGGAAAAGGTGGCCTGGTTCAAGCTCCAGGGCGGCGAGAAACAGATGCCGGCCCTGGCCTTTACCGGCCCGGAAGATATCAGTTTTCCCGAGCTTCAGCATCTGGCCGAGGGGATCCTCACCGGCATGGATGCCGTCATGGAGGAGGCGTCTCCCCTGACCATCATCGTGGAGAATGATCTGGCCAAGGCCCTGGGGCAGACCTTGCAGGCAAAATTGGGGTCCGCAAAAGATGTGATCTGCATCGATACCGTGAAGGTGGAAAACGGTGACTATATCGATATCGGCCGGTCGTTGGCCGGAGGTAATGTGGTCCCTGTCATCGTTAAGACCCTTCTCTTTAGCTACTGATGCATAAAAAAAATGAAGATGAACCACCCTTAAATAGTTGAA
Organism: Desulfobacteraceae bacterium; assembly: GCA_013619155.1. Classification (GTDB taxonomy): domain Bacteria; phylum Desulfobacterota; class Desulfobacteria; order Desulfobacterales; family Desulfolunaceae; genus Desulfoluna. The sequence continues at coordinate 10,384 of JABXKT010000068.1, read as the reverse complement.
CCGGGGACCCCATGTTCGGGGTCTCCTCAAGGCGGATTCCCTGACAAAGGCGTTCGGGAGAAGTGCACCACGGTGGAAGGCTCGATTGTTTCGCCTCTTACCGGACTCGGAAAGACTGCCCATCCTTTTGATTCAACGATGAATTCATGATGAGGGCGATCTCGTCAAAGCGAATGGGGCGCCGAGTGATTGATGCACCATGCACCATGAGTATTTTGCCCTTTCTGCGTCATGTAAGGGAACGGGCCGATCTCCCTTAGGGGGTGAGACTTGCAAACTCCAATTTGCCCGATGAATAAAGGTCACACCTGTTTTCCCTCGCGGATGTGAGCCCTTGTTCCCCTACACCAAGCAAAATAACTCCATGCATGGAACCCTTCCATGCCGTAGCCGGCATGATCTCGAATAATGTGCACCCGTATTTTCGGTATGCGCAAAGAGGAAAAGACGCAGCGTTTTACTCTACTTAAATAGATAAGGACGTACACATGAGATTAAAAACTACCCTGTTTGGGACCGTCTATGAGTTCAAGGATCTCTATGATGTCATGGCCAAGGCCAACGAGGAGAAGTCGGGCGACCGGCTCGCCTGCGTCGCTGCCGAATCCGTGACTGAAATGGTTGCTGCCAAAGAGGTCTTAAGTAATATTATCCTCGCCGATATCCGTAATAACCCGGCGGTGCCCTACGAAGATGACGAAGTTACCCGGATTATCCAGGATGACATCAACGAGAAGATCTATGGTGCCATGAAAAACTGGACCGTGGCCGAGCTTCGGGAGTGGATCCTCTCCAACGAGACCACGGGCAGCGATCTCTTGAAAGCCTCACGGGGGCTGACCTCCGAGATGATCGCCGCCGTGACCAAGCTGATGAGTAACCTCGACCTGGTTTACGGTGCCAAGAAGATCGTCGTCACCGCCACCTGCAACACCACCATTGGCCTTCCCGGAACCCTGGCATGGCGTCTTCAGCCCAACCACACCACCGATGATCCCGATGGCATTCGTATCTCCACCTTAGAGGGACTTGCCTACGGTTCCGGTGATGCGGTGATCGGCCTGAACCCCGTGAACGACACCACCGACTCATGCGTCTCCATTCTCTCCATGTTCCGTGAGGTCATGGATGAGTATGAGATTCCCACCCAGAACTGCGTGCTGGCCCACATCACCACCCAGATGGATGCCGTCCGTAAGGGCGCTCCCTGCGACATGATCTTTCAGTCCATCGCCGGCTCCCAGAAGGGGAACGAAGATTTCGGTGTCACGGCAGCGCTTCTCTCCGAAGCCGAAGATCTGATGCGTAAAGAGGGCACCTCGGCAGGGCCCAACCTGATGTATTTCGAGACCGGCCAGGGATCTGAGCTCTCCTCGGCGGCTCACCATGGGGTGGATCAGCTCACCATGGAAGCCCGTTGCTACGGTCTGGCTCGGCACTACAACCCCTTTATGGTCAACACCGTCGTGGGATTTATCGGTCCCGAGTACCTCTACGACAGCAAGCAGGTGACCCGAGCGGCCTTAGAAGATCACTTCATGGGCAAGCTCTCCGGCATCTCCATGGGTGTCGATGCCTGCTACACAAACCATATGAAGGCCGACCAGAATGATGTCGAGAACCTGGGCATGCTCCTCTGTACGGCCGGGGTGAACTATCTCATCTCCGTGCCTCAAGGGGACGACATCATGCTCAACTACCAGTGCCCCGGTTACCATGAGGTGCCCACCTTACGTGAGCTCATGGGCCTTCGTCCGGTGCCTGAATTTGAAGCCTGGCTTGAGAAGATGGGCCTCTGGGAAAACGGTAGGATGACCCGCAAAGCGGGTGATGCATCCTTATTCATTCGATAGTTCGGGAGGATCGACGTGATTTCAGAAAATAAGATTAAGAGTATCATTGAAGAGGTGTTGGCCGCCATGGGAGGCAGCGATGCCGCTCCCGCAGCCGCCGATCAGCCTGTGGCTGAGGCCTGCGAAGAGGGAATCGACCTCGCCGCCGTGGACTTGAGAAAGCAGCTCCTCGTGCCGGAGCCCCATAACCGTGAGGCCTATCTCAAGATGAAGGCCACCACGCCGGCCCGTATCGGCATCTGGCGTGCGGGGCCGAGGTATCTTACCGGCTCCTCCCTTCGTTTCCGGGCCGACCATGCGGTGGCCCAGGATGCCGTCTTCAACAACGTCTGCCCCGAGTTCATCAAGGCCTGGGGACTCATGGACATGAAGACCCAGTGTGCCGACAAGGATGAGTTTTTGACCCGTCCGGATTTAGGAAGAAAGCTCTCCGCCGATAGCATCGAAAAGGTGGCGGCCAAGTGCAAGATGAGCCCCACGGTTCAGTTTGTGGTCATCGACGGCCTAAGCTCCACCGCCATCGAGACCAATGCCAGAAACACCATGGATTCGGCCTTTCAGGGCCTTAAAAACCTGGGTATCGAGGCGGGAGACCCCTTCTTTATCCGTTACGGGCGGGTGCCCTCCATGGACAGCGCCTCCGAGGTGCTCAAGCCCCAGGTCACCGTGGCCCTCGTGGGCGAGCGGCCCGGTCTTGCCACCGGTGAGTCCATGAGTGCCTACATCGTCTACAACTGTCGTGAGGGAATCTCTGAATCCAAGCGCACCATCATCTCCAATATCCATAAGAGCGGCACACCCGCCGTGGAGGCCGGAGCGCAGATTGCTGATATCATTAAGAAGATGCTCGAGCAGAAGGCAAGCGGCATCGATCTTCACCTTTAATTTTTGTTGAAAATATCCGTGGGCTCCCCGTCTGAGGAGCTTCGGTGTTTTCTTTAAAAGAGATGTCAAATCATTCGGATCACGGCTCTATCTGGTCTTCGCTTCGGCGGCTTTTTAAAAAAGTTGTCCCCCCTCCTTTTTTTGGTGGGTCGCCGAAGACGCCTTTAGCATCCAGAAAAAAGAGCCCACGAACTGTATGAAAAAAAAGGAGAATTCCCACCATGAAAGGTGATGCACTTCGCACGACCGTATTGAGTGTCAAGATGATTCCCAACGTGGATAACGATATGATCGCTCGCTTCGAACTGCCCGAGGGGCACCGAAGCATCGGTATGATCACCACCGATTGTGATGATGTAAGTTACACCGCCTTGGACGACGCCACCAAGAAGGCCGATGTCCACGTGGCCTACGCCAAGAGTTTTTATGGTGGTGCCGATAATGCCAACACCAAGCTCGCCGGTGAATTCATCGGTATTCTCTCCGGGCCCAGCCCCGCAGAGGTGAAGAGTGGTCTCGATGCGGCCATCGATTTCATCGAAAACGGGGCCTGTTTCTTCAGCGCCAATGACGATGACTCCATTCCCTACTACGCCCACTGCGTCTCACGGACCGGCTCGTTTCTCTCCGATATGGGCAGCATCCCCGAGGGCGAGGCCCTAGCCTATGTCATCGCGCCTCCCATAGAGGCGATCTACGCCCTGGATGCCGCATTGAAGGCGGCGGATGTGAAGATGGTGGAGTTTTTCGGTCCGCCTTCAGAGACCAACTTCGGTGGGGGTCTGCTCACCGGTTCCCAGTCTGCCTGCCAGGCGGCCTGTGATGCCTTTGCCGATGCCGTGATCCATGTGGCCGAAAATCCCCTGAAATATTAATCAAGGGAGCTCCTTATGAACGATAAGGCGAACGGCAAGGCGTTAGGCATAATAGAGACGATGGGGCTGATCCCCTCTGTGGAGGCCGGGGATGTGGCGGTGAAAACCGCCGATGTCCGCCTCATCGGTATCCAGGCGGTGGGGGGCGGTCTCGTCTCCATCCTGATGACAGGCGATGTCTCCGCCGTGAAGGCATCCATGGATGCCGCCCAGGCGGCGGCGGCACGCTTAGGAGAGGTCCTGTCGGTTACCGTCATCGCCCGGACCGCCGAAGGCCTGGATGATATTTTGGTCGAAGAGGCCAAATGCCCGACATTTTTCCCTCAGCCGTCCCTTGCTGGGGCGGCGATGCCGGAGATGATCCCAGGGGCGCATTCCATACCCCTTGCGCCCGAGCCCGAGGCCCTGGAAGAGGGAAGACTTTTCGAGGACCTTGACTCGCTGACCCTGCGTTTGGAGTCTGGAGATGGGGATGCCCTTTGTTACGGCATCGCCGATCTGAAAAAACTGAAAGTGACCAAGCTGAGGCGCCTGGCTCGGCAGATACCCATATTCTCCATTGCCAGGGGCGAGATCAAGTTTGCCAAGAAGAGCGATCTTCTTGATGCGTTTATTCAATATATGAAGTCATTAGAGATGTAAGTGAGGAGTTAAGATGGTCGATAAGGATTTACTCTCAATCCAGGAAACACGGGCTCTGGTCCGCGCAGCACGCGTCGCTCAGCCCGTACTTGCCGAGGCTGGCCAGGAGCGTATCGACGCCCTGGTGGATGCCATCGCAAAAGTCGGCGTCGAGATGGCCGAGGCCCTCGGTAAGATGGCCTCGGAAGAGACAGGCTTCGGCAAGTGGCAGGACAAGAAGCAGAAGAACATCCTCGCCTCCGAAAAATTGGTCAACTACTACAAAAACACCCGGACCGTGGGGATCATCAACGAGGACAAGGAGAAGCGGATTGTTGAGATTGCGGCTCCCATGGGCGTGATCGCCGGTCTCATTCCGTCCACCAACCCCACGAGCACCACCCTCTATAAGGCGATTATCTCCCTTAAGAGCGCCAACGCCATCGTCTTTAGCCCCCACCCCAGCGCGGTGAAGTGCATCACCGCCACCGTGAATATGATCAAAGGCGTCTTAAAGGCCCTGGATTTTCCCGAAGATCTCGTGGGCGTCATCAGCGTGCCCACCCTCGAGGGCACCGCCGAACTGATGAAGATCGTCGATATGATCCTCGCCACCGGTGGCAATGCCATGGTGAAGGCCGCTTACAGCTCTGGAACCCCCGCCCTGGGTGTGGGCTCCGGTAACGTACCCGCCTTCATCGAGCGCAGCGCCGATATCGATATCGCCGTCCAGAAGATCTTCGCATCCAAGACCTTCGACAACGGCACCGTTTGTGCCTCCGAGCAGGCCATCGTTACCGAGGCGTGCATCGCCGATGCGGTAAAGGCCAGCGTCATCGCCCAAGGGGGATACTTCCTGGAAGGCGACAAGCTCGCCAAGGTGAAGCGTGTCATGGAGCGTCCCAACGGCGCCATGAACCCAGCCATCGTGGGACGTTGTGCCACGGATATCGCCAAGATCGCCGGTATCGAGGTACCCGCTGGTACCACCATGCTTCTCTGCGACGAGCCCGGCGTGGGACCCAAATTCCCCTTCTCCAAGGAGAAACTCACCGCCCTTCTCGGCTTTTATGTGGTGAACGACTGGGAAGAGGCCTGTGAACTCTGCTACCAGCTTCTCAAGAACGGAGGCCTCGGCCACTCCATGGGGATTCACTCCAAGAACGAGACGGTAATTCGTGAGTTTGCCCTGAAGAAGCCCGTCTCCCGTTTCCTCGTCAACACCCCCACCACCCAGGGTGCCGTAGGTATCTCCACCAATATGGCCCCCTCCTTTACTCTGGGATGCGGCACCGTGGGCGGCAGCGCCACCTCTGAAAACGTGGGTCCCCATCATCTCTTTAACGTGCGCCGCATGGCGTACGGCTTAGACGATGCGGCCTGCACCACCTGCACGGCGCCTCCGAAGGAGAGCGTGGATGTGCAGGCGGTGACGAATATGATCATGGAACAGCTCAAGAAGATGAGCGGCACCGTTTAAAAAAGTGAATCGCCCCGTGTGGGTGCTTTGGAGCCTGCTGTCGGCCGTTGGTTTCCATACGAAATTGGCAAGCAAATTGCTTTAATAGGGCAGCAGGTTTTAAACGCGAACGATTTTAATCAGATATGAATGAGGAGAAAACACATGAGTTCACAAAATGCCCTGGGAATGATCGAAACGAGAGGCCTTGTGGGATCCATTGAAGCGGCAGATGCCATGGTAAAGGCAGCGAACGTGACTCTTATCGGTCGCAGCCAGGTGGGTGCCGGTCTTGTGACGGTAATGGTTCGTGGTGATGTGGGCGCCGTTAAGGCCGCCACCGATGCCGGTGCCGCTGCCGCCGATCGCGTAGGCGATCTGGTCAGCGTCCATGTGATTCCCCGTCCCCACGATGAAGTGGAACTGATTCTTCCTCAGCTTAAAGGGTAATAAACCATGAAAGTCATTTCGGAATCCTATCTGAGAGATCTCTTCAGAAAGGCCGTTCCTGAGACTTTCAGGCTGGAGGCGGGTCAGATTCTGACCCCCTCCGCATCCCAGCTTCTCGGTGAGAAGGGGGTTAAGGTCCTCAGGGGCAATGAAGAGCAGAGTGCCTCCCCGTCCACGGCCGCCCCATCGGAGCCCGTGGCAGAAAAAACGGCGGGTCCGCGATATGTCTCGGCCATGGATGGGGGTCTCTTCGAGACAAAACCCGAGCATATGACCCAGCTCACCGGGAATATGCTGGTCCCCAAAGACCATGCGCGCATCGTCTTTAGGGGGCGCCTGGACTCCTGCCAGGGGGAGATTCTCCTTCAGCAGGCCGCGGCCCATGAGCGGGGAAGGAAGGGCCTGGTGGCAGATCTCGGCGAGATCCTCGAGTGGAGCCGTGACATCATGCGTCGTGATGTCCTGGATACCCCCGTTCCCGATAAGCCCATTATCGGCTTGTCTGATACGGAGTTAAGGGCCCACTCCCACAATCCGAAAAAGTACTTTGGTACCGGTCACTTCTTGCCCACCCATGAGATGGATGCATCGATCCTTGGACTCAACCGTTTAAGGGCCCTGGTCCGAGAGATGGAAGTATCGGCCGTGAGTGCCCTGAAAGAGGGGGCTCGCCTGGAAAAACCCGATATTGTTCAGGCTTTGAACCGCATGAGCAGTGCCATCTACATCATGATGCTCAAGGATAAGAGCGGTATTTACAAGTAGGAGATTCTATGGATCAGAGCAGTTTGGAAGATATTATCAAGAAGGTCATGGGCCAGATGGCCGAGGTGACACCGGAAGAGTCGGCATCGCGTGATGACTCCATTCCCGTGGAACTCTCCGGTCGCCATGCCCATCTGTGTGAGGCCGACATCGAAGCCCTCTTCGGGGGCCCCTTGACCCATGTGAAGGAGCTCTCCCAGCCGGGTCAGTACCTCTGCAAGGAGCGGGTGCGTCTCATCGGTCCCAGCGGTGTCATCGATAATGTGGCGGTTTTGGGGCCTGCTCGCAGCAGATCCCAGATCGAACTCTCCTTGACCGATGCGCGGATTTTGGGGGTGAAGGCGCCTGTTCGTCAGTCCGGCGATGTGACGGGCACTCCCGGCATCATTCTTACCGCGGGTACGGGCCTCGTCGGCCTCGAAGAGGGGGTCATCGTGGCGGCCCGGCATATTCATATGTCACCGGCCGATGCGGTTGCCTTCGGGGTCTGCGATAACCAGAGAGTACCCGTCTATATGGATGGCGAGCGTCCAGCCGTATTCAAGGATGTCATTGTACGGGTTCACGAGAACTTTCGTTTAGCCATGCATATCGACTTTGACGAGGCCAACAGCTGCGGTCTCGGCCGTAAGGCCTATGGCACGATCATGAGTGCCACCTAAGGAGGCGTAATTTGGACTTCTCATCCGTGGATCAGACCATTGCCGATCTTGAAGCCTGCATCGAAACTACCCGGGAGGTCTCGAGGGATGAAGCGCTCCTCGTGGGCGTGGACCTGGGCACCGCCTATATCGTTTTGGTGGTGATGAACAGCCGAAGGGAGCCTGTGGCCTGTGCCATGGAGTTCGCCCAGGTGGTTAAAGATGGTCTGGTGGTGGACTATATAGGGGCCATGCAGGTGGTGAAACGCCTCAAGGCCCAGTTGGAGGAGCGTCTCGGGCGGGAGCTTGTGAGGGCAGCCATCGCCGTTCCTCCGGGTACCAGCGCCTCGGACTGCAAGACCCACGGCTATGTGGTGGAGGGCGCGGGGATGGAGGTGACAAATATCCTGGACGAACCCACGGCGGCCAACGCCGTTCTGGGGGTTCAAGACGGGGTCATCGTGGATATCGGCGGTGGCACCACGGGTCTCTCCATTTTGGAGAAGGGTAAGGTGGTCTACGTGGCCGATGAGGCCACCGGGGGGACCCACCTCTCTCTGGTGATCTCCGGGGCCTATAAGGTGAGCCTCGAAGAGGCCGAGGATATCAAGAAGGACAACTCTCGGCACACGGAGATCTTTGCCGCGGTACGCCCCGTGATCCAGAAGATGGCCTCCATCGTGAAAAAACATATCAAAGGCCGAGATATTTCATCGATCTACCTCGTGGGGGGCACCTGTTGCCTCACCGGCATGGAGACCGTCTTCGAAAAGGAGCTGGGAATTCCCGTGCACAAACCGGCCAACCCCTTTCTCGTGACCCCCATGGGCATCGCCTTAAGCTCTGTGACACAAGAAGATTAGGAGAGAGCATGGATCTGGAAGCACTGGTAAAAGCCATCACCGCCGAGGTCTTAAAGCAGGTGAATGGAAAAGAGGAGACCCCATCCTTACTCATTATTGGGGATCAGGCATGCAAAAAATGCCAGGCCGCTGAAAAGCGTCTCGGTAAGGGGCAGACCGTCCTCTACCCCGATGCGGACCCGGGGGCAGACGTGGCCGTACGCCGCATCGTCCCCTATCTCTCCATCCGCCATATGGCCGATATGGCCGTGGGCAAGGCGGACGGGCCCTTGATGGAGATCGTCTTGGCCGCTCTTCTGGCCGGTCAGTCGGTGGAGGTGATGGAGTTTGAGTACAGGCGCCATAGCGATACCGCCCCCGAAGGTCTCATGAGGCTCTTCGAGGGCCAGGAGGCGAGCCTGGCCTCCTTTGGCCTCACCGCCATGGATATGACTCGGCGCGAGACACACCGGATTCGAAAGGCTCTGGTGACGGATGCGGATGTGACCGGGGCCAGCCAGAAGGGGGCGCGTCAGCTCATTCTTCCCCTGGACGCCCGGGTGACCCCCCTGGCCGTAGAGAGCGCCCGAGAGCTTGGGATCACCATGTCCCGGGCATAATGAAGCGAGTTGAAAAAGGGATCGGGCCATGACGGCCTTACCGTAAAAAAATCGTATGCGAGGGGATCGGGATGATCATTGGCGAAGTGATGGGCAATGTATGGGCCACAAGAAAGGAAGAGGGGCTGACCGGCATGAAACTCATGGTGGTCCGGCACCTGGACGCCTGCACCAATGAGGCGCTGGATACCCTTGTCGCCGTTGATTTCATCGGCGCGGGTATCGGGGACCGGGTCCTCGTGGCCATGGGCAGTTCCGCCCGGAATGTGGGCGCCATTACCGATGCACCGGTGGATGCCACCATCGTCGGTATCATCGATGAGGTCGAAGTCCGGGACGGGGAGTAGACAATGGATTCCCTGGGCATCGTAGAGAGTCGGAGTATCGCAGCAGGGGCTCTCCTTAGCGATATCATGGTGAAGGCCGCCGCCGTCACCCTGATTCGGGCAGGAACCATCTGTTCCGGTCGCTACCTGATCCAGGTGGCCGGAGACCGGGACTCGGTGGCCACCGCCGTGGCCGCCGCCCAAGGTGCCGGATACGCCCTGGCGGGGAGTTACACCCTCTCAAATATCTCTCCCCAGGTGGTCAATGCCCTGAAACGGGGGATGCCCGTTAAGGGCCACGGCGCCATGGGGGTGGTGGAGTGTCGCACCGTCTCTTCGGGCATCGTCGCCGCCGACGGAGCCGTGAAACGCGCCGATGTCCAGTTGGTGCGGATTGTGACGGGAAACGGCATCAACGGGAAGTCCTACTTTGTGGTGACAGGCGATCTGGCCTCCGTGGAGGCGTCGGTGGCGTCGGCACGAGAGAGTCTTGGAAAAAAATTGGTGGAGGCGGTGGTCATTCCGTCGCCCGACCCCTCGGTCATAAATACGTGGATGATACGCTCCTAGGATACATTGTGGACGGATCCCATGAAAAAATGAGGTGAATCATGGCAAAAAAATTAGTGAGCGAAAAGGGTGTGGAGGCGCTTGTTGTGGGCGATACCTTCTATATGGATGGCACCATTATCCTCACCCCTGGCGCTAAGGATGTTTTACGTAACAAAGGGGTGACCATCGCCTACGGCCCTCGGCCGGAGAGATGTGAAGAGGATCCCTTGGAAGCCGCCGTGGCCGCACTCCTCAAGAAAGAGTACGGGATTTGCGATGACGCCCAGGTGAAGGCGGTCAGCGCTAAGGTGATCGAGATCATTAAGTCGAAGGCATAATTTAAGAAAAACGCATCATTAAACGCGGGAACGCTACTTTTTAAAGGGAGACGTAAACGATGAAAGCATTGGGAATGATTGAAACCAGAGGTCTTGTGGGCGCCATCGAAGCAGCAGATGCCATGGTAAAAGCGGCCAACGTCGAGTTGGTGGGTCG
>JABXKT010000244.1 GCA_013619155.1 Desulfobacteraceae bacterium | reverse complement strand
CTTATTCCCCCCCACCCCCTCCGATGAGCCAAGGCTCCACCGCTCCTGACATTTACAAGCGGAACACTTTCTGATTTAATAAAAATATTAGGATTCAGCGGAGACCCCGGCAAAGGCCTGGTCCATGGAAGGGGCCACTATTTTTGCCGTGGGAATCCACATGACGCGCCTGAAAAACATAAAATGCGGATACAATCGGCCCTTTAAGAGTCAGGGGCAAAGGATATCCGCAGATCGACCGATGGCGGATCGGTGTCTCATTGGCGCTGGCCGCAGATGGCATCTGCCAGTGCACAAAAACTGTTATACACATATGTATGGACCGACAGACAAACGCCCAAGAGACCTATCTCACGGCGTTTTAACGCACTCACCCTATGACAATACCATCACCTATGGAGAGTATCATGATTCTCAATATATCCACCCTTTCGTCCCAATGGAGTCCCCTCTCCGCCACCGAACCCCACACCCTCTTCCCCGCCCTGGTGGACCTGGAGAAGAGTGGGGAGGCGCGCTTTCTGTCGCCACTCACCTCAAATCTTTCGGTGCGCATGACCGGAGGCCAGGTGGAGATACAAGGCCAGCTGCATCTCTCCATCGAACAGGCCTGTGGGCGGTGCTTAAAGCCCTTCACTCGAGAAATAACATCTGAGATCGACCTCCAATTCGTGGAGGCAGACCGCCTGGAGGGGGAGACCACCGATGGAGAGGAGGTGGAGCTCACCAAAGAGGAGCTCACCCGGGAGACCTTCTTCGGAGAGACGATCGACCTCGGCACCTGCCTCCAAGATGAGGTGGTAATGGCCCTCCCCCTAAACCCCATCTGCAATGAAGAGTGCAAAGGACTCTGCCTGGAGTGTGGAAAAGATCTCAATGGGGGGCCCTGCGGATGCGATACCACCACCTGCCATCCCGCCTTTGCAAAACTCAAACTCCTCAAGGGGGGGAAATAAGGTATGCCGGAACTTCAAGGGTTTTCAGACTATAAAAAAGAGCACTACGAATCGTCTGCCTTCACCACCCTTGAGACGAGTGGCGAAGAGAGTCTCTTCCTGCGCCATGGGGGCACACGCCTCACGGGAACCCTCATGCGTCAAAGCATCTACGATCTCTATCTGGACACCGCCCTAGGGGAGATGGTGGTACCCAAGGTGGAAGTCAAATGCCATACCCCGGCATCGACATCCGAGACTGTGGCCCCCCTCATAAAAATAGACAAGAAGGTGGCCGCCCTCGCCTTAGATACCATCCATGCACCGGCCCACCGCTATTTCATCAAAAACAAGACCCTCTACCCCCTCACCCAGGAGAGACAGGTGATGTTTCTCACCCTCCTGGAGGGGGAGATCATCAAGGGTCTGGTGGAAGATTTTTCGCGATATGATGTGACGATGCGGCTCAAAGGGGGGATACGGCTCACGGTCCTTCGTCATGCGATCTATGATATGAGGGATAAGAGGGGACGGTGTTATCTGAAATGGTTCCAAAACAAGGCCAAGGACTGGAAACGCAGTAAATTATATACATAAACAAAAAAAGAGGGCCACGATTCAGTGCCCCCAAGAAAATGCCTTTCATGGTGAAAGGGGGCATGAAAAGCCACGCCTCCGGCGGCCAGGGAATAACGCCCCTGGGCCCCAATTTTGTGGATGTGATGGGCCTTTGACCCGTCACATCCACTATGACCTTTGTTTGGCAACTGTTTCGAAAGGTTGGCTCCCGGTAGGGCCAAGGGAGACATCGCTGAAGCGTTACAAAAGAAGATGAAAAAGAGTCACCCCAGATCAGGGATGATCCAAGATTTGCCCCAACGCCTCTGCTAGGGACGGGTAGGCAAAGGAGAACCCCCAGGAGGAGAGTTTTTCAGGCACCGCACGCTGACTGGCCGTCAACTCACCGGCAAGCTCCCCCATGGCCAGGCGAAGGACAAAGTAAGGCAGGGAGAAGGGGTCCGAACGCCCCAGGGCCCGGGCCAGGGTGTGAGAGAAGTCTCTGTTTCTCACCACAAAGGGGGCACAAAAATTGAAAGGCCCTTCGGCGTCATCCCGATGCATCAAAAAAAGCAGGGCGGCCACCAGGTCGTCCATATGAATCCAAGAGAACCACTGCTCCCCTCGAATCAGGGGCCCACCCAATCCCCATTTATAGGGGGTGATCATGGCGCCCAAGGCCCCGCCTCCCGATCCGAGGACCCCACCAAAGCGCATCTGCACGACCCGAGCCCCCTTGGCCGAGGCCGCCATGGCCTCCGCTTCCCAACGCCGGCAGAGGTCGGCCAGGAACCCATGCCCACCGCCATCCCCTTCCCCCAGGAGGGCATCGCCCCGATCTCCGTAGAAGCCGACGGCCGAGGCACTAAGTAGGATCGCGGGGGAGCCCGGATCCATGGCGTTCACCACATGCTGGGTGGTAAGCAGTCGGCTCTCCACCATCTCCTTTTTTTTTGCCTCACTCCAGCGGGTAAAGATCGATCGACCGGCCAGATTCACCACCACCTCACTTCGGGCCACCTCCTCCTGCCAGGTACCGGCCACGGTGGTATCGCATATGAGGGTTCGAAAGCCCTCCCGTCCCAAAAGGGGGGAGGCGCCATGACGCCCGGTCACCACCACCCGGTGCCCCTCATCCAGGAGACGGGTGGCCACGGCGGTCCCCACAAATCCTGTCCCCCCAGTGATCAAAATATTCATACCATTTTCTCCCAGTCCCATCCAAAGAGTCGATACGACAAAGCCCCATCCTCCACAAAGGGAAAAATGGGGCCATCATCCATCAGTCAGACGAGGGACTGACTCAATCCTCCCAGGTAATACAATCGGCGGGACAGGCCTCCATGGCCTCCTCAATGAGGGCGGCATCCCCCCCTTCAGCCATGGTCACCAGGGCCTTTCCCGCATCATCATCAAATTCAAAGACATCCGGGGCGATTTCCACACACGCCTCACACCCCATGCACTCCTCTTGGTCAATCACCACACGCTTTCCCATACTCTCCTCCTAAAATGAATAATACCTAAAAGTTGCATTTACCGCTTTGTGTCATGGCCAAAACGCTACTATTACAAATATTTATTATGTATTCTGCTGGTCATCAAAGTTACGGCTGCCGAAAATGCAGAAGTGGGCTCACCCCGTGGCGTATCGTGGCATGACCAAAACCATAGCCGACCAAGTGAGATGCACTCACGCCAGGGTGGTTTCCCACCCCGTCTGATAGCGTTTACTGCATCGGGGACAAATAAGTATGACCTCAGCCCGGGTGCCTTCGTGAGCGGCAAAAGAGACATGAAATCCATCTCCATACCCACACTCTGGACAGCGGCTGAATTCATGATCCACTTGAATCAACGCCGGGGAACCCTCCCCGGCGGAATAATCATTCATGGATAGGCTCCGGCTTACACACATCTTTCTCACTCACCGCACTTCGACCGCAATCCCCGCAGAAGAATTTAAACGCCACCACCTGGGGCTTGCAGACATGTTGTTCGTTGCTCACCTGCTTTCCGCAATGGTCGCACGAGTAAATCTGTCCAACCTCGGTCGGGTCGCAGAGATGTCCTTTATCCAGGGTCACATTTCCACAGGTTTTGCATTCATAAGCTGTCATGATCGGCTCCTTATCCATTTCGTAGCGCCAGAGCACATTCATGGCCCCAAAGGGGACGTGGACGCACACCGACACGCCAAAATAGGAGAATAAAAGTCTAGGATAGGCAGATCTCTATGCATGGGCATGGACAGGTAAAAAAATGTAAGTGATGAGTGAGGCGGAGTCTGCATAAAAAGGTCATGGATCTGCACATTGTAAGATACATCCGTCTTAACACTTCGAGTCAATGAAGGATGTGACGTGTTGAGGGATCTTCCATAATAGACAAGGATTGGGGAGAAACAGTCACCCGTTAAGGTGCGGCCCCGTCCCGTTTCTAACGGTAGCATATGAGAAGGAGAAGATGGATCAACCCCAGAAGATAACACGTATTTTGCTTTCTAAATCTGCACGAATCCCAGAAAGATGTCAACACCCTGTTCATGGATACCCCCCCTCTCCGTCTCCCCTTCGCGAAAAAAAGCGATCGCCCCTCTTCTTCGCGATCCCTGGCCCTTCGGGCAAGAGCCCCGCCTCAGACAGGCGGACGCCTCAAAAGACACACCCCACGCGCCCCCAAAAAGAGACCGATGAGAATCGGAGGAAGGCTGAGTATCTGCCCCATGGATAGGGGGAATCCCGCCATCCAGGCGGCTTGGGGGGTTTTAAACCCCTCCAAGAGGAGGCGACTGGAAAAAACAGACACCAAAAAAAGCCCGGTGAGAAGCCCTTCGCCCCGTGAACCCCCACCCCTATGGCAAGCGTAGAGGATAAGGGAGATGATGCCATAGGCAAAAGACTCGTAGAGTTGTACCGGATGCCTCGGCAGATCATCCACCCGAGAAAATACCACCGCCCAGGGCACCTCAGTGACCTCTCCCACGATTTCTGAATTAAAAAAATTTCCCACGCGCACCAGGGCCCCACCGAAGGCAGCGGGCACGGTCAAGGAATCCAGAAGCCCTAAAAAACACCCCCCCCTCGTCCGGGTGAAGAGCCCCAGGGCCAGAAG
>JABXKT010000067.1 GCA_013619155.1 Desulfobacteraceae bacterium | reverse complement strand
TTCAATGGGATTCATTAAAGGTGTGGCCGAACAGATCTCTTTCGTCCGCTGTATGGCATGGTGATTATGACACTCATCACAGACATAGTGCCCCTTCGGACATTTTATAAAACCTTTAAATTCCTTTTGGCAATAGGCACATCGCATGCTGATTTCATCTTCTAAATAGTCAAGAGCCGCCCCACATACCATACAATTTTCCGGGGATACATGATCTATTTCCCCCAGGCGTTTATCTTCAGACAGAGTCTGACCAGACCCACGTTCACTCGATGCTCAGCACCTTTTATTGGACCTATTATTCTTCACGTCAATCATAATTGTCCCCTGTCTCGATACCAGCCGGCCCCTTCTATGCCTGCCTTTAAGCGACGGACACCGGGTCGAGCCACGCTCATTATTCGATATAATACCTGATAGGCCCCATTTACAGGCGCTTAAAGTGCCTATCTTACTCTTTTCCAAGGTCATGGCAGGAATATAGGTGTAACATCTTCCCAACGCTCATAATGGCTCTGTTCAATAATGGGCATCTTCGGGTAACACTAACTGGAGCCTCTCTCTCTTCAAGGCCTCAACAAATAAGGGCCGACATTATGGGCCATAACCCTGTTTTGAACCAGGCCCTCATAATCATCCAGACCCTTGCCGGATGGATTTGACTCCACCGACTGTGTCGGATATTATCCGAAGCGCCCTCAATAAGTATACACCCGATCTTATCCACGATAATGCATACGCCTCTCCTCCCCCTTCGATTCCATAAAAAAACTGGAGCAATCATCGATAGAGACACATGAAAGAACCGTATTACCTCTGATTCGCAGCCATGGTTATATAAATCGATGACCATCACGACAACGATGCGTCGATACACATATTTCAATAACCACCTCAATTTGCCATAAAAAGAGCCTCCAACAGCCAAGGGCTATGCTGGTGCGACAATATAAAAAGTTTTTGCCGAGTTTTTTGAGAAAAAGACCCGCCGGAGGCATATATTTTGTTCGTGGAGGGGCTCACTTACCGCACGCGTGGCTGTAAAAGGATGGAAATCAAATAAAAGAATGGGGGAGGAACCTGACCCCATTATCTCGATAATGGGTCCCCGGCAGGCCACCGGGGGTCATATCAAGCCAAATAATCACTTCTTTATATCGATAACATTCTGTAAGAGCCGTTTGCATTTGCCACAATGATTGCCGGCGCCTGTTACTTCTTCAACCGTTTCAACGGTATCTGCCCCTGCCTTAACCGCATTAAGGACATCTGCCATAGAAACATTCGTACACCCACAGGCTACCGATAATATATAACGGGTATAAGCAAAGCCGCTAATACGATGGGCTCGTCATTTCTGATTGAATGCATTTTCCCTGCAGGTGCCACAAACACATCCCCCACATTTAGCTCGACTTCGTCCCCTTCCAACACGCCAAAACCAGTCCCTTCGATACAATAAAAGACTTCATCTTGAGTTGGGTGTTGATGTAAAGGCACTTCGACATCAGACGGGATATAATACACCTTAGTTTCAATCGTTTCTTTCAACGCATCTACGTCCATATTTCCACTCCTTACGTTTAAACTTTATTTTCCGGGTACGTTCATACCGTCCCCAACTATGCGGGTGTGAATGATACATACATCACCCCCTTGGCCGAAAATGCGCGACTTAAAAAGGGGGGACACACCTCAAAAGGAGATATCTCCATGCCTTGTCCGGCTCACGCCCACACCAAGCGACGTTTTATATCGGTTCAAAAACCGATGTGGCCTGTACTCTCACAGAGCGATTAGTCAGAGAACATGATCCGCTTTAATTTCTATTTTTCGCTTACCTTAGCCTGCGCAATGCGGAAAAAAAATAACATTTGTTATGTTATCAAGAAGAGTTTTTTGTGCACGTATAGCGCTGACCGGCCCCTCCAAAAACTGGCGTACACCGATACAGCTCTTTTCCAGAGATAGAAGAGGTCACCGCTTGATTTCAAGGCAAGCCGTGGCGACTGTTGATCGGGTGGAATTGTGATATTGTATCCATGGGGCGAAAAACCCTATATAATTCTATTTATTGATTTACTTAGGCATGCGGGTTTAATTGGATTGTCTTAGAGGATGGTAAATGAAGGGGGTGTGATGGATGAAAACAGTTACAATTTTTCTAAAAATCAAAGGGTAAACGTTTTTATTGAGGGGATGAATACCTGTTGGAAAGATATCCTCCATTTGGCGACCTTGCATTCATTCTCCAAGGGGCAAGTCGTAGATCAATCTGACGATGGCGTGTATCTGGTAAAGGAAGGATATATTAGCTATAGTTGTTATTTACATAATGGCGAGAGACGTATTTTATATTTTGTGGGCCCTGACTCCCTATTCAATGAAGCCGGCTGCATGATTCGTCTTAAGGACCATGTTTCATTCGAGTTCTTGACGGATACCCAAGTATACGCGTTTCCTCCACACCCATTCATGGATGTGGATTTTGTTCGTTTATATCCTGAGTTAAGTATTAACCTCTCACAATATATAATTTTCAAACGGATATACCTCAGTCATTTCGTCGCGAATCTTTTCAATAACAAACCGATTACACGGGTCGCTGAAATCCTTTTTCAATTGTATGAGAGTAAAAGCGGGGTTACAATCAGCCAGTTAAAAATCGGCAATTTTCTCGGTCTCCATCTAATGACAGTGTCAAGGGCCCTATCCCAACTTCGTGATGAGAATATTATCGGCAAGATAAGCAAAAATAAATTTGAGATATTTGCCCCTGAACGCCTCGCCGAATACGCACAGTTGTGAAGCCAAAGAAGAATATGACATTGGTAGCGTCGGACCAAGCGAAGCGTGCTATATAATATATATCCACCCCCACTTACAGGCGTTTAAAGCGCCTATTTTATCCTTGTCGAAGATCAGAGAACCATCAAGACCCGTACCTTTTTTCCTACCTGATGGATTTGGGGCCAGCTTGACCCTCGCCCCCGCCACAAGGACCACACCCACCAAATACCTTGCGATTGCATGTTTTAAAATACTATCCAAAGCGCCCTACAGGGTATGGCTCCCTGGCCATGAGACCCGGTTAGTGCTCAGGCAAAAAATAAATAGACGAATTTCATAAGAATACCGCTGTAATTTGCCTCGAGGAACGAGAGGTAAAGCGCGGCGGTAACTCGCTTTCGAGGTGGCTCACCTCGCCGCCGGAGGCATCGATTTTTGTATGTTTTATTTTTACTCCGACACTTAAATCGACAGCCCCGGCCAGGGTGGCGAAGCCACTTAGGCAAAAACACCTTGAAAGCGGGTTGCCGCACCGAAATTTCGTATCTCTTCATCCCCAAGAGTTCGCCCCGACATCAGAGAATCCCCTTATCTATGATGAGTACCTTATCGCCCCATGCCACGGCCATCGATGCCCGTATACCCCCTTTAAATCCATATAAAAGACGTTTCACCCCTTGGCGGGGAACGAGAAAACAGCCCTCCCCCTTTCCCTTTGACAAAAGCGGACTTGCCCTTCACGATCAATGGTTTGCCGAGCCCTTCTGCCTTAAGCGCTCTATCCTTTTAAAAAAATGGCCCCGGAGTTTTTATGAACACCACCGCCCTTCTCCTCATCATCGTCTCCGCCTTCACCCACGCCGGGTGGAATCTGGTGGGGAAATACGAGCGCCCCAGCCTCGCCTTTTTCTTTCTGGCCACAATCATCGGCACGTTGTGCCTCTCCCCATGGGTCATCACCCACATCGACGTCCTGGGCCTCTTTCCCCCGGCCGTCTGGCTCCCCTTAAGTGTGGGGGGACTCTTTCAGTGCCTCTACTACACCTTTCTCTCCCGGGCCTACCGAAGCGGGGAGCTCTCCGTTGTCTACCCCATCGCCCGCGCCCTGCCCCTGGCCTTCGTGGCCGTCGGCTCCTTTCTCCTGGGACGGGGCGGGGCCATCTCCCCGTCGTGCCTCTGGGGTGGGGCCCTCATCATGGCCGGATGCTTTGTACTCCCCCAGGCCCGTCTGGGCGAGATCCGTCTCGCCCACTACATAAACCCCACCTCGCTCCTGGCCCTTCTCGTGGCCCTCTGCACGGTGGCCTACTCCCTGGCCGACGACTACGCCATCCGGTACATAGCGCCCCTAGCTGGGGAGACGATCTCCTCCTTCCAGCTCTCCCTCATCTACCTCCTCGTCCAGAACCTCATCAGCATCGCCTTCATGTTCCCCATGGTCATGGGAAGGGCCACGGGGAGACGACGCATAAGCGAGATCCTCACCCACCGCCTCAAAAACACCGCCATCACCGGAATCGGCATCTCGGGCACCTACAGCCTCGTACTCACCGCCATGAGTTTCGCCTCAGATATCACCTATGTGGTGGCCTTTCGCCAGCTCAGCATCCCCTTGGGGACCCTCATGGGCGTCCTCCTGTTAAAAGAGAAGGTCACCGGCCCCAAAATTCTCGGCATGACCATCCTCTGCTTCGGACTCATTCTCGTGGCCCGGGGATAATTCTTGGGTAGAAATCTCTGAGAAAACCCTGTATAAACGCCTCCAAAACCACCTTAAATAAAAACATAAAAAATAAAGGCACGCCCACCGGTGGCCTTTTTTTATAAAATGGGGAGTTCACCATGAGCCAGACTCACGAGAAGATCTTTATCAGTGCCCAACAGATGGAAAAAGATTGTTGGGAATTTGCCACGCAGATCCACCAGGCAGGAGAGGATTTTGATATCTTATCCGGCATCACCCGGGGCGGGGCTCAGATCTCCATCTACATGCAGGAGGTATTCGGACTCCTCTCTGGAACCCCCAAGGAGTTCACCACCATCCACGCCCAGTCCTACACCGGTATCGGCGAGGCAGGAGAGGTTCGGGTGGAGAACTTAGAGTCCCTCAAGCGCCGCATGACAAGAGGAAAACGCCTCCTCATCGTCGATGACATCTTCGACCGGGGCAAGACCTTCAAGGCGGTCTACGACCGGGTGATCGATGAGATCGACTGCGATGAGGACGATGTAAAGATCGCCGCTCTCTACTACAAGCCGGAGAACACCCAGGTGGATATGATCCCCGACTTTCATCACCGGCGTTTTGCCGCCGCAGACTGGATCGTACTCCCCCACGAACTCGACGCCCTCAGCCGCGAAGAACTGGCCGCCAAAGGCTTTGTCTACCCCAGCAAATAGCAAGCATCGGCCCGGTCCCCTGGGGCATGCCGAGACGTGAAAAAGCGCCTCGGCCGCCACCATCCCCTCTGCCGGAACATCTGCATCACCACTCCGCACTCCCCGGTGCGCCCCCTTTACTTTGTGGTAAACCTGCCCTATATTTATTCATTCGAGCACCCGATACAGCTTGATGCACGTTTTAAAGAGATGAGCGTCGAAAGCACCTCGCAGTGGCGTCGTTATTTCGCAGTAAATCCCTTAAAAGAAAGCCGACACATATGTACCGAAAACGGCCTCGTTTGGCTTATGGCGAGGCCGGCATGATGCATCCATGACACCTCTACCAAGACACTCAGATTGGGCCTTATGATAAAAAAAATATCACTTAAAATTGGACGGAATGAGCTCTGCCCCTGTGGCAGCGGGAAAAAATATAAAAAATGCTGCGCCATGAAGAAGAGCCAGATAGACCCCAATGACGTGGAAGCCTACTACAAGAGAAAGTATGACATTCGCCTGAAAGACAGCGAGGCTGTCGACAAGATCCGTAAGGCGGGAGACCTAGTGGTCCAGACCCACGAACTGGTCAAGGGGCTCATCAAACCCGGCATCACCACCGATGAGATCAACGCCGTGGTCCACGAGTTCACCATCAAGAATGGAGCCGTACCCGCCCCCTTGAACTACAAGGGCTATCCCAAAAGCGTCTGCCTCTCCATTAATGACGTCATCTGCCACGGCATTCCCAGCGCCCGAGAGCTCCTGGACGGGGATATCGTCAACGTCGACATCACCTCCATCCTGGACGGTTTTTACGCCGACGCCAACCAGACCCATTTCGTGGGGACTCCCTCCCAGGATGCCATTAAGATCGTCTCCGTGGCCAAAGAGAGCCTCATGCGGGCCCTGGCCGTCGTGAAACCCGGTAACACCATCGGCGATATTGGTCACGCCATTCAGACCTATGCCGAAGGGCAAGGCTGCTCGGTAGTGCGCGAGTTCATCGGCCACGGCGTGGGCCATGACTTTCACGAGGGTCCCCAGGTGCCCCACTTTGGCCGAAAGGGCCACGGTATTCCCCTGGTCCCCGGCATGGTCTTCACCATCGAGCCCATGATCAACCTGGGCAGCCCGGAACTCTATGTCCTAGACGACCACTGGACCGCCGTCACCCGCGACGGCTCCCTCTCCGCCCAGTTTGAGGAGACCATCGTGGTCACCGAAACCGGCTACGAGAGCCTGACCCCCTTAGGGCTTTAAAAAATAGGGCC
The DNA here is from genome assembly GCA_013619155.1 of Desulfobacteraceae bacterium. Classification (GTDB taxonomy): domain Bacteria; phylum Desulfobacterota; class Desulfobacteria; order Desulfobacterales; family Desulfolunaceae; genus Desulfoluna. The sequence continues at coordinate 12,816 of JABXKT010000067.1, read as the reverse complement.
CGGACAGATAGCCCCCATCCGCCCGGGCCCTTAAAAAAGTCCCACCGTCCATCCATCAGACCATTTTCAGCAATCGCCCCTATCTATCCACCCGAAATATCTGATCCAACGCCCTATTCCCCAAAAGCTCCTCGTTTCACAAGGATTCACTTCCTCCCATCCTCCGATGAATAGCCAATATTTTTACAATGATCATCTATTAAAATTACATTTACAACCAAGGCATGAATTCGATAAAAGAGCTCTATTCATCAAGAGAAAAAAGATCCCCTTTAAAGGGGTATATGACAGTAAATGCCCGTCCCACCCTTGACGGGGCCATCATTAATCAGAGTTTAAGAGACGCCAATCTCTTAACTCCTTACCTCCCCGCCCTAAAGGACGGGGTTTCACGGAGTGTTGCATGAAAATCGAGAAGATCGGCAGTCGCATTACCGGACTAATGACCCAAAGAGGCGTCACCTTGGAAGATCTTGTGGAACGCACGGGACTTCAACGGGGATTTTTAAAAAACATCGGAGAGGAGACAGAGTACTTCCCCTCCCTTGGCCCCTTACTCAAAATTTCACGGGCCTTAGGCGTACGCCTCGGCACCCTCCTAGATGATCAGGTCAGCGAAGACCCCCTCATCGTCCGCCAGGATGAGGATAAAAAAGAGATCAACATGCTGCCCGACAAGGACAAACCCGTGGCCTTAAAATTCTACTCCCTGGGGCGTGGCAAAACCGATCGGCACATGGAGCCCTTCTTCATCGAGATTCTCCCCGAATCAGCCCAGGATAAGAAGCTCTCCAGCCATGAGGGAGAGGAGTTCATCGTGGTGACCCAAGGAGAGGTGGAGGTGATCTACGGCCTGGAGACCCACCGGCTGAAAAAAGGCGACAGCATCTATTACAACTCCGTCGTCCCCCACTATGTGAGCTGTGCATCGGAAGCCAAGGCGTGCATCTACGCCGTCCTCTACCTCCCGGAGTAGGGGCCAGACCAAAAAAAGGGCCGCCCAGAACGGGAAGGCCCCAGACCCGATCTGTACCGACCCCGGGTGGCCGGAGATCTTTACACTTTTTTTAACGCCCTTTACGCCCCACAGCCATACGATACGGAGCCACAGACCATGACCGACACACATCTCTACGATCTGACCCTGGGTCAGATCCTCGACAAGGCCGTTGCCGAACATCCCGACAACGAGGCCATCATTTACGTGGACCGGGACTTTCGCCTCACCTACCGTGAGTTCGGAGAGACCGTAGACCGCGTGGCCAAAGGGCTCATGGCCCTGGGCGTAAAAAAAGGGGAGAAGGTGGCGGTATGGGCCACCAACATCCCCTACTGGGTGACCTTACAATTTGCCACGGCAAAAATCGGTGCCATCCTCCTCACCGTCAATACCAACTACCGCACCTCCGAACTGGAGTACCTGCTTCAGCACTCCGAGACGGAGAACCTCTTCGTCATCAACGGCTACCAGGATGCGGACTATATCAACATCGCCTACGAGCTCGTCCCCGAATTGAAGACCCACCAGAGGGGCTACCTCAAGAGCGAAAAATTCCCCCACCTCAAGCAGATCTTCTTCCTGGGCCACGAAAAGCACCGAGGCATGTACTCCATCCCGGAGATCGAAGCCATGGGGGCCATCACCTCCGATGAGAGCTACAAAAAGCGCCAGGCGTCCCTCTCCTGCCACGATGTGGTGAACATGCAGTACACCTCCGGGACCACGGGCTTTCCCAAGGGGGTGATGCTCACCCACCACAACATCGGCAACAACGGCTTCTGGATCGGCGAGAATCAGAACTTCACCCACGAGGATCGCCTCTGCCTGCCCGTCCCCCTCTTCCACTGCTTCGGGTGCGTTCTAGGAGTTCTGGCCGCCATCACCCATGCCAGCACCCTCGTGGTCCTCGAGAGTTTTAATCCGATCCAGGTGATGGCCTCCGTGGAAGAGGAGCGCTGCACCGCCCTCTACGGCGTGCCCACCATGTTTATCGCCATCCTCGACCACAAGCTCTTCGCCAAATTCGACTTCTCATCCCTTAGGACGGGAATCATGGCCGGCTCCTCCTGCCCCATCAACATCATGAAGCAGGTGATTCGCAAGATGTACATGAGTGAGATCACCATCTGCTACGGCCTCACCGAAGCCGCTCCGGTGATCAGCCAGACCCGCATCGAGGACAGCATCGAAAAACGGGTGACCACCGTAGGGCGGGTCATGCCGGGTATCGAGCTGAAAATTGTGGACACCGATACCGGAGAGACGGTGGCACCGGGCCAGCAAGGGGAGCTCTGCTGCCGGGGCTACAACGTCATGAAGGGGTACTACAACATGCCCGAGGCCACGGCCAAGGCCATCGATAGCGAGGGATGGCTCCACTCCGGCGACCTGGCCGTCATCGATGAGGAGGGGTATGTGGCCATCACCGGTCGCCACAAGGATATGATCATCCGGGGCGGGGAGAACATCTACCCCCGGGAGATCGAAGAGTTCCTCTACACCATGGAGGGCGTCCAGGATGTCCAGGTGGTGGGGATTCCCAGTCGTAAATACGGAGAGGAGGTGGCCGCCTTCGTCATATTAAAGGGATCCTGTGATATCCTCCCCGAAGATATCCGGGACTTCTGCCGGGGCAAGATCGCCCGGTTTAAAATCCCCAAACACGTCGCCCTCATCGAGGCCTACCCCATGACGGCCAGCGGCAAGGTGCAAAAATTCAAACTGCGGGACGATTATAAGATCTTTTTTCCCGAACTCGATTAGGGCGATGCCTTCTATGGTTAAAGTTCGGGTCAAAAGCGTGCCTCCGGCGGCAAGATGCGCCACCTTGAAAGCAGGTTGCCAATGTGTATGAGCTGGGTTTGACAAACAGGCTGTTGCAACTGGAAAGTTTTTGCGGCGCTTTTTGAAAAAAAAACGACCCCCCGGAGGCATTGCGGTGAACGCTTACCTCCGGGGGCCTTTGCTTTTACAAAAGGTTGGCAAACAGGTTTTAATAGTGGCCATGACGGGCCTTTGGCCCGTCATGGCCACTAATCTGGAGTCCAGGGGAGTTATCTCCTGGCCGCCGGAGGCTCCCTTTCTGGGTCACTTTAACCATAGAAGGCATTGCGGTGAAGGCTTACCTTCGGCGGCCCTGCCGGAGGCCTTTTCCCTTACAATCTGGAATAGTTGTCAAGAGAGGATATATAAGCCCATTATTGTCGTGATGACCACAGTGATGGCTGCATGTCCGGCGCCTTGCATATCCGGCCAAAGGCCACTTGCAACTTTTAGGTGGTAATCAGATTTTTTTTGCGCCGCCCCTTTCCTATTTTTCCCCTGTCGGCGGATTGCGTGTCTGTCCGGGCCAGATCACCTTCGCTTCATCAAACGTAAAGTTCCCCTCGCTGTCTACTTTTCCCACCTTCACGTAGTTGATGGCAGGGCCGCTGGGATTTTTGATGGTATAGAGCCAGCGAGATGCGTAGGATTCGTCTTTGGAATACCCCTGAAAATTGAGGATATCGATATCCATAGACTGTCGGTTATTGGTCCCTTTTTCGATATTGATGCGTCCGGTAAGGCCCATGTAATCGCCTTTGCGGATATAGGGCATCAATGTTTCACCCGTAAGATCCGTGACTCCCGCATTTTTGGCCATCACGATGGCTTCTGCGACAATACGCACGTTGTCGTAACCCAAGATCCCCCAGAGGAAAGCACTGCTATCCGGAGTAATGGGCTTGCCCACTCTCTCTGAGAGACGCTTGATGTAATCATCAAGGGCTGGGCCTTCGGGGAAGGTGGTTTTGGGGGCGAAGTTACCGATGGCACCCAAGAGACCCATCTGAACATTATTGGGCGAGAGAATCTCAGATGAGCAATAGGTGTAACCTGGAGTATCCATCTTCAGCGCCTTGGCCGCCTGGAAGAAAATGGCGGTATCGGGAACGGGCATGATGATGAAGAAGTTTTTCAGCCCCTTTGCCTTCGCCTTGGAGAGGTAGTGGTACACCTTCTCAAAGCTGGTGTTCCGGTCGTAAGAGTAGACCCCACCGATGGAAAATTCCATTTCTGTGGCATCCTTTATCAAGGCCTCCTTGGCCGAAGCGCCCCAGATATCTGTGGTGTTGAAGATGGTCAAATCGTCCAGCGCATACTTTTTCATGACATCAAAAAAAACCCGCTCAAAAACAGAGCTCGGGCTCATCACGCGAACAAAGTATGGAAATTCATCGCTGTTGCCCAAGGGTTCGGCGCCGGCTCCGTAGGAGACGGCGGGAACTTTGTATTTCGTTGCAGATCGGGCAAAGTTCTCGGCAGGGCCTGAACAGTCGAGACCCAAGACCGCCAGAATCCCCTCTCGGGAAAAAATATCCTCACCAAGATCAGCAGAGCCCTGCATGGCGCAGTGAAAATCAAGGATGTTCTCATCCTTAAGCGCCAGCTTGTCCTCACCGAGAATGCCGCTCTTATTGATATCGTCCACACTCATCTGGGCGGAGATGCGGGCATAATCACCCCAGTCGGCGTATAGGCCATTGGAATAAGTGAGGGTGTAAAGACCGCCCAGTTGGTATGTTTTGGCAAAGGATGCTGCGCTGGAGCAGAGAACCGCCCCCAGACAGAGCACGGCCAATGGCAGGGCTCTCTTGTATCCATAGAATGTCATCGTGAATCTCCTTAATCTTGAGACTATGCGTCTTCTTTGGGTTCGCCGGCGATGCGGTGACAAACAGTCTCTGAGATGACGCCCAAAGCGATACCCAACAAAAGCGAAAGAAAGGTCTCAAGCCAGAGAGCGCCTGCACCCATAAAAGCGGCGCAACCCAAAAAAGCGCCGGGGATAAAACGAAAAAGGGGAAAGTATCCCAAGGCGCAAAAAGCGAAGATCACGATACCCAAGGGAATAAGCACAGGGTTACTCAAGGTGCTCATGGCCGCCATCTCAATGACCGCAACACCTCCCAAGAGGCCAAGCATGGTGGAAGCCGTGATTCGAATAGCGCCCTCCTTTTTCCCTCCGGTGGCAAAAAAACCGGCCCAGGAGAGAAAAGCAACCCAGGCGATGAGGCCGTAAGGGGCCGCAAACTGGCCACAAAGGGCCGCAAGGGGAGCCACACAGGCGCCAAGAATCAAATAAAACTTCATACTGTTCTCCAAAAATAGATCCAACGATTCAATCACTCATGGTGACGCTCTCCCGCAGAGGAGGCTGCCTCACCCTCATATTCGGACGCCGCGAAACCCACCGGCCATCCGTTTCCATTCCAATTGGTTGCGCGAGTTCCACAGGTTCCCGCACGTCCCTTCTCCATTGCAAAGCAAAGGCCATAAATGATCAAATCCTTCAAAAAATATGATTCATCAATTGTATTGGGGAGATCCATCATCAAGACAACAAAAGTGGGACGACGGCCGTGTCCTGCGCAAGAGGACACGGGACTGACACGTCCCCCCACACCCCCAATTTTGTCCTGCCTGGCAGGACATCATCCACCCCTTGGGGCCGAGTTCCGTACCCAACCCCCACCAAAACTGTCCGTTATTGCCAGCAACCTTTCAGTCTTGCTTCGCAAGACACCACGGGATATATAGAGCCTCTTCCCAACCCGGCTTCGTCTTGCATGGTGGGGTGAGTCACTGGCTTTTTATGGAACCATCATAAATGAATTCATCGCAGCTCTGGCGAGTACCAGCAATCCGTTCGAGATGGCCTTGGCCTATCGGATTCAGGTGAAAACCCATGTCGTATTTAATCGCCCTCCTTCGCGGGCTCTTTTTGTTTCTTATTCTCATGCCGGTGGAGGGCCTCACCGCTGAACCCCCACCTCAAACGCCAAATGTGCTCTACTTCGGATCGTTTCAGCCGGGCTACTACTGGGACGAGAGAGTCACCGCCGCTATCGGAGAGGTCTTCCAAGAGGCGGGTCTCCCCATCAACTACCTGACTGAGTTCATCGATGTGCGCCACAACCCCACCCGCTCACGCGATGAGATTTTTACGCTGCTGTTTGAACTCTACAAAAAGAAATACAAAAAGATCCGCTTTGACGTCATCATCGTCTCCTACGATGATGCCCTGGAATTTCTCCTCACGTACCGAAAAGAGCTCTTCCCCGATGTTCCCATCGTTTTAAGCGGCATTACACGCGATAACAGGGAGTGGATATCCAGGGAGACCGGCATCACCGGAACCGTGGATTCTCGAACGGCGCGACGGGTTATCGACCTCGCCCTCACCTTGCACCCATCGGCCCGAAACATGGCCGTGGTGGTGGACGACTCCATCTACTCTCGGGAGACCTTAAAGGAGGTGATGGCGTTAAAAAAAGCGTACCGGAACCGCGTCACGTTCATTCCCCTTGTTTTTGCCGAACAGGAGCCCCTCACCCGGGCACTCAAAGGCCTCCCAAAAGAGACCATCATTCTTGAAACCAGCTACCACTCCTCCCCGTCGCCCAATCTTTTCACCCCAAGAGACCGCAAGAGTTTCGTCTTTGAAAGCACGAAGCGTCCCATCTACTCTGTCTGGAACAAGGCGGTGGGGAACGGGGCCGTGGCTGGCCAGGCCGTGCATCCGGAAGATCACGGCCGAGGAGCCGCAGAAGCCGCCATCAAAATTCTCCAGGGCGTGTCCGCAGAGGCCATCGACATCGTCACCATCCCGTGCCGAACCTTCCTCTTCGACTACGAGATGCTCAAATTCTTCCACATCTCCGAAACCTCACTTCCAGAAAATGCCATCATCATCAACAAGCCCGAGACCTTTTATTACCGCTACAAGCGGTTCATCGCAGGTACCCTTGCCATCATCGGTGTCCTCGTCTCAGTGATAGCGGTCTTGATTCAGGTGATTCGAAGAAAGCGGCAGGAGAAGGCATTTCTCCTTCGGGAGATTGCGGCCAAGGAGAGAGAGGAGACGCTTTCCGCAGAACTGCGTCAGTCCCAGACGCTTGAGGCGCTTGGAACCTTTTCAAGTGGGATAGCCCACGATTTAAACAACATTTTAGGGGTCATCGATGCATGCAACTCTCTGGCCCAGGGAGAAATTCACGAAACCAGCCCCGCCATTCAGGACCTCGACCAAATCGCCAAGGCCACCCACCGAGGCAAAGAGCTGGTGCGACGCATCATGACCTTCAGCAGAAGGGGCGAGCGTCACCACCAACCCATCCGCCTGTCAGACATTCTCACGGAGTGCGTCCCCATGTTAGAGGCTCAATTCGCACCTGAGATCACCATCCGCCTCATCAACCCACTCCCCGGTGCCATCATCAAGGCCAATGCCGGCGAGATGCATCAGGTACTCATGAATTTGGGGATCAATGCCTGCCAGGCGATGCTCACAACGGGGGGCGAACTTTTAATGGCCGTCTCCCACAGCGAAGAAGGGGGGACCATCTCTCAGATGACACTCACCATCTCCGACACGGGCATCGGCATGGAGCCGGAGGTGGTTGACAGGGTATTTGATCCCTTTTTCACCACACGAAAAGAGGAGGGGGGCGTAGGCCTGGGCCTCTCCTCCGTCCACGGCATCATCAAAAATCACGGGGGGACCATCTCTCTTGAAAGCGTGCCAGGAGAAGGCACCACATTTACCCTCACCCTGCCCGCCTCACCCGGCCCCTTGAAATCGACAAAAGAGGCCAAGCCCACGCCATCACCTGCCCATGGGGGAACCATCCTCCTTGTCGATGACGACAAAGGGATGATCTACTCGGTAAAAAACCTTTTGGAACGCGCGGGGCACAGGGTTTTTAGCACCTCAGATGCCCATAAGGCCCTTGGCTGGATCGAAAAAGAGCCAGGCACCTTTGATCTTCTTATCTCTGACGAAATCATGGCCCCCCTTCGCGGCACCGAGCTTTTAGAAGCGCTCCGGAAAACCGGGTCGACACTTCCCGCCATCATCTACAGCGGCTACATCGGCGATGAAGAAGCGGCCTTCTTCGAGACCCTCACACGCCTTCAAGCAGGGTTCATCACCAAACCGTTTAACCACGCAGACCTTCTGGCCCAGGTGGCTGCGTCTCTTCCCACACAAAGGGAGCAATAAGATGGCCCCTATCCTTGTCATCGACGACGACTCAGGTATCCACTACACCTTCGGAAGGGCCTTCGGCCGGGAAGCACACCATGTGGATTACGCATTTACAGCCACAGACGGCATCGCCATGGCGACACAAACGCCCTATGCGGTCATCTTCCTTGATGTCAAACTTCCCGACGGCAACGGCCTTGCCGCCCTACCCCGGCTCAAGAACAGTCCCGGCTCTCCGGAGATTGTCATCATCACCGGCTACGGAGACGGCGACGGCGCAGAACTCGCCATCCGCCACGGCGCCTGGGACTACATCGAAAAGAGCCAGTCCATCCAGGAGATCGTCCTTACGTTAAACCGCGCCCTGAAGTACCATAAGAGCCGTCACAGCACGCCGGATGACCGCCTTCTCAACCTGTCCAGAGAGCGAATTGTGGGGGAAAGCCCGGCCATCCGCAGGTGCCTTGAACACACCGCCCAGTATGCAGCAACCAACGCCAACGTACTCATCAGCGGCGAAACCGGCACCGGAAAAGAGGTGTTTGCCCGCACCATCCATGAAAACAGCGCTCGAAAATCCCACCCTTTTGTGGTGGTGGACTGCGCAAGCCTTCCCGACAAACTGGCAGAGAGCATCCTCTTCGGCCACGTTCGGGGCGCCTTCACCGGAGCGGAGACGACACAAAAGGGGCTCGTGGCCGAAGCGGCCGAAGGGACGCTCTTCCTTGATGAAGTGGGAGAGCTCACCCCTGCCCTTCAGAAGGTCTTTTTAAGGGTTCTACAAGAGCGCACAATCCGCCCAGTGGGTTCCACGCGGGAGATCCCTGTCAATTTCCGCCTCATCTCCGCCACCAATAGAGACATTCCCACCATGGTGGAGACGGGCACCTTTCGAAGCGACCTCCTCTTCCGCCTTCAGACCTGTACTCTCTCCCTGCCACCGCTTCGCGAGCGAAACGAAGACATCGGGCCCCTGACCCTCTCTTTTATCCGGCGCTACTGCGACTTCTACCAGCTGCCGCCCAAGGAGGCAGATGATGCATTTATGGAGGCGGCACGTACCTACCCCTGGCCGGGAAACGTAAGGGAGCTGGCCAGCGCCATGGAATACGTCGTCTCAGCCGGACGAAATGAAACCACCCTCATTGCTCAACACCTTCCCATTGCCCTGAGAGCAAACGTTGCCAGACAAAGAGTCAACGCCCCACCCGCCATAGAGACGCCGCTCTACTCGCCCAAAATCGAGACCTTCCCGACCCTTTCCGCATTCCGGGACGAAGCGGTGGCCCAAGCTGAAAAGCGATACCTTATTGCCCTCACTCAGGCCACCGGTGGCAATCTGACCCAAGCCATTGAGCGCTCAGGTCTCTCCCGGTCACGGTTTTATGCCATCATGAAAAAAAACGGCGTGACACCACAGACTTAGGCGGTGATCTCTCGATATGCATGTTGCCTTCCGGCCGCCCTACCGGGGGCCAAATTTTGGCCTGATTTGAAAGATTGGATTTAATAAACACGTCTTATAAAGACAATCTTGGGTGAGTCTAAAAGCCAAGGCAAATATGATTTGACACGAGGAGCGGGGCAAAGTGCCTTCGTTGACCTGCTTTCGAGGTATTTTTTGCCTAAGTGGCCTCGCCACCCTCGCCGCCGGAGGCACTTTTTAAAGCTGAATCGTTAAAACAAAACACCCCTTAAATCGAAAAATCCGATTTAAGGGGTGTTTACCGTATCGTGGGGGATACGGGTGAACTCATCTATCGTGCATCGCCTCGGCAGATGGCCAGACGTTCAAACCCTTACTTCACGGCCTCGGCCTTATATCCGGCGCCCTTCCAAGCGTAGATGCCGCCGCTATAGCGGTAGACGTTTTTATAGCCGAGTTTTCGGGCCCAGACGGCGCCGTTGTGACTACGCGTGCACTTCACAAACCCGCAGTAGACGACGATGGCCTTCTCTTTGTCGCCGCCGAGAAGGGCCTCATAATCTGCCTCGGATTTTCCGGCAGTTTCGGCATTGTCCCAGCTCTTCATATCGGGAATGGGAAAGAGAAACTGCACGGCTCCGGGGACGTGGGCCTTCTTAAAGCTCGCCTCGTAGGGCATGGTATCCACGATGACCATATCCGTATTCTCATCCATCATCGTCTTCAGCTCATCGGTGGTCACCACATCGTAGCCGCCGCGCTGCACCTCACGCACAAGCTTCACCGCTGCGGCCTCCTTGGCCACCTCTTTCTTAAATTTACTCGTGCCGAAGGCCATGGCGTTTCCCGCCAGAAGAAGGGTCAGGGCCACCGCCATGACGACTGAAACTCGTTTCATCATCGATCTCCTTAGAAAATGCATATTATTTTTATAACTATTCAGCTCTTATTAACGAAAATCAGCCCTTTTATGGTCAAAGGGGGCTTAAAAACTGAGCCTTCTTTGGTTAAAGTAACCAAAGAAGGGCCTCGGTTGGCCAGGAGATAAATCCCCTGGACCCCAGGTTTGTAGCCATAACAGGCCAACCGAGGCCCCTCTTTCACCGCAGAACCTCCCTCATCCCCCTTGGGAATCGAGGCCGGCCAGGCCGGTTTCACCGCCTGAATCATGGCGAAAATAACGCGCCCCATAGGCCAGGGCCATGAGGCCACAGATACCTATATCCCGGTAGAGGGCCGTGCGAAGGCCGCCGAAGGCACGGGACTCGGGGTCTTCGGGACCGAAGCATCCACAATCGATATCGAGCCCCAGAAAAATGCCGTAGGCCAGAATCCCCATGAAGAGAAGCATCAGGACGCTCAAACTCTCCAGTGCGCCACGGCCATCAAAGATCAGGGCCACTGCCGCAAGGACCTCTATAGAGGGCAAGACCAGGGCTACCCCATCCGAAAGCCCCTCGGGAAGAATACCAAAGGCGTCAATCACCACGGCAAAGGCCGCCGGATCCATGAGCTTGACGATCCCCGACCCGAGAAAAATAGCCGAGACGAGATATCTCAGTCCGCGGTAAACCCATAGATTTTTAATCACACACCCCATGGCTGCAACGCCCCTTCTCATTCTATTTTCAATGATGATCCATATCGAGGCAGGACAAAAAAAACCAATCGTTTGTATAAATCACCCAGGTTCATACCATTTACCGTCTCGATAGAGGGGCCATGGTCTCCCCGTCTTTTTCTCCATACACTCTGGTAATTTCCATCCCCGTGTGCCACACGGTCCCCCATGAAAAAAGCCGCCCCCCACCCTATCTGCCATCATCACCACCGTAGGCGAAGTGGCATACATCACCCCGCCATCATCAGCCAACAAGGAGACGAAGAAATCATGGAGATCGGTGGGCCGACGAAGGCGCCATGGGTTCCACCCGTGCCACCGCAGAGGCGGTAGGGGCCCGCGTTGGGCACTGCAAAAAAGGGGGAGTGGGGAGTAGAGGTGGACGAGACGTGGGGGTCATGGTCGGGGGAAGTTCTCGTGGTGCATCACGCAGACGCGCTATTTCCACCACAATAGAAGGGAAGGATTCGTGGGGTGCGGACCCCACCCCCTACACCTGAAGACAGGCATCCCGGTGCCTTTTAATCCGGTACATGGCCTTGTCGGCACATGCGAGAAGTGTCTCCACATCGGTACCATCCACGGGAAAAATACTGATACCAATGCTTACCGTGACAAAATCGATGACGGCCTTTTCGAGATGAAATACTTTTTTCATTTCATCAACAATGCGCTGGACGACCACGTCCGGATGGCAAACCTCAAGGTCTGACAAAATAACGGCAAACTCATCGCCCCCCAGACGGTAAACCCTGTCTTTAGTACGCAAGCACTTCTGGATGCGGATCGCAAACGCTTTCAGGAGTTGATCCCCCGTATCATGTCCGTAGGTATCGTTGACCGTCTTGAACTTATCGAGATCCATAAACAACAACGATCGTCTCTGGCGGTATCGCGTCGCATGAATAAGCTCCTCGCCCAGGTGTTCATGAAACGCCTTTCGATTGAATAATTCGGTCAAGGAGTCATGGTAGGCGAGGTGGAAGAGTTTTTCAGAGGTCCTCTTGCGCAGGGTCACATCGCGTACAATCCCCCGAAATCCGACGATTTGTCCCGTGGCATCCCGGATAACGGAGGCCGATGACTCCAAAAATAGTTCGCCGCCATCACCTAAGGCAAACCCCGTCTCCAGATTTTTTACAGGCCGGCCCGTTTTATACAATTGATTAAAAACGCGGAACGCTCTCTCTGCAGCGCCCTCATCCAACAGATGACGATAATCAGCACCCAGGAGGCCTGCCTTTCGACACCTGAGAAGCCCGGCCAATGAATGATTGGAAAAAGTCACACGGCCCTTTAAGTCCAGTTCAAAATAACCATCTTCCATGGTTTCCAGTATGGTCTTATCTCTTTCGGTACTGATCCTCACCGACTCCAGCATCTGATTGATCTCGGAAGAGAGAGTTGCCAACTCATCATGTCCAGAGACACGGGTCCTCTTGGAGAGATCTCCCGTGTCCCCAATGTTTTTAATCTCCATATTTAAGCGAACCACCCTGGAGAGCACCGTCATTTCGAGGAAAAGCAAGGTAACAAAGATAAAAACCAGACCCACCACGAGTAGTGAGACGATAAAATAGTGCATGCTTCTCTTGCCCTGAGCCAGAATTTTACGCTCCTTTTTTATCCCCACCATGAGTATCGGATCGCCACAAAAACCGTTCACCACGACATAGGCCAAGAGGGTATCATCATCACCCTCTACAACGGCCACCTTCTCCCCCTTTAAGGGGCCTGAC
>JABXKT010000066.1 GCA_013619155.1 Desulfobacteraceae bacterium | reverse complement strand
TGCAGATACCGGGGGTGGGGTGGGCACGGGAGGATATCGCCCTTCTATTTGGGGGGGATAAGGACTATCCGCCGTATGAATATGTCGATGAACGGGGTATATTTCAAGGCTTTAATGTGGATATCACCCGCGCCGTTTGTGAGAAGATGGGGATATTCGTTGGACTGAAGCCCATGGCCTGGCGCCAGGCCCGGGGTGCCCTGGAGGCCGGGGAGCTGGACGTGTTGATGGGGATGTATGAGAGCCCAGAACGCCAAGAGCGGGTCTCCTTTAGCATTCCCTACAATATGGCCTCTTACGCCGTCTTTGTGCCCCGGGGCAGCGCCATTGGTTCCTTAGATGACCTTTGGGGGATGCGTGTGCTTGTCCAGGCGGAAGACCTGGGCCATGATCATCTCCGCCATGGGGTCGGTGCTGGAGAGATTGTTGTACACGAGAGTATCGGGGCCGTGATAACGGGCCTCATGGCCGGTGAGGGAGAGGCGGCCCTTCTTCCCCGGGTTCAGGCGCTGATGATGATGAAGGAGCGGTCCATCGACTCCCTGGTTCCCGTGGGGCCTCCCATCTTGCAGCGGGCCTACTGTTTTGCCGTGAAAAAGGGGAATGATCGGGTTCTCTCCCTCTTAAACGAGGGGCTTCGTGCCATCAAGGCCTCGGGACGATATGATGAGATTTATAAACGGTGGTTCTGGGCGTATGAGCCGAAGAGGCTGACCCGCGCCGAGAGGGGGCGGTATATTCTTCTGGTGGGGGGGCCTCTTTTGGGGTTGACCCTCCTTTTTTTCCTCTGGAGCTGGAGCCTTAAAGCGAAGGTGGCCCGGCGTACCAAAGAGCTCTCCTCGGCCAATACGGTCCTCTTTTTTCAGATGGGAACGCGGATTCAGGCGGAGCAGGCCCTTCGTGAGAGTGAGAGGCGGTATCGCGAGATTTTTAATACCCCCAACGACGCCATCATTATCCATGATCCGGAAGAGGGGATTATCTTGGATATTAATGAGCCGGGCCTGGATATGCTGGGGTACGCCCGTCATGAACTCGTGGGTACCTATGTGGGAAAGCTCTCGTCCGGGGAGAAGGGGGCGATCACTTCCGAGGCCCTGACTCTTATTCGCATGGCGGCCGTAAAGGGCCCCCAGGTTGTGGAGTGGCATCTCTGCCGCAATGATGGTTCTGTTTTCTGGTCGGAGATCTCTTTTAAGGCGGCCCAGCTCATGGACCGCCACTGTGTGGTCTCTGTCGTTCGGGATATCACGGCCCGGAAAGAGGCCGAGGAGAGCCTCTCCCATGAGAGGGAGCAACTCTCCGTGACCCTTCAAAGTATCGGTGACGGGGTGATTACCAGCGATGTTCATGGGCGGGTTGTGCTGATGAACCGGGTCGCCGAAACACTCACCGGGTGGCATTGTGGGGCGGCCCTCGGAGAGCCCCTGGCCGAGGTGTTTCGTATCGATGATACGAAGACACATATCCCCTTTAATACTCCGGCGAACTCGGCGATGGTGATGGGAAATATACCCGATGGGGTGCACCATACGCTTCTTAAGGCAAAGGATGGCCGTGAGTGCCCTATTGCCAACCGAGGCGCCCCCATCATGGATGGTTCGGGTGTTACCGTCGGGGCGGTCCTCGTATTTCGGGATGTGACCGATGAGCTCCGTATGGAAGAAGAGCTTTTAAAGGCCCGTAAACTGGAGTCGGTAGGGGTATTGGCTGGGGGCATCGCCCATGATTTTAACAATATTTTGATGGCGGTGCTGGGCGGGGTGAGCCTTGCTCGAACCTGCAGTCTGCCGAACTCTGAGATCCATCGTCTCCTGACCGATGTCCTGAAAGGGTGCGGTCGGGCCCGGGATCTGACCCAGCAACTTCTCACCTTTTCCAAGGGCGGGGCCCCCATCACCCGGGTCGCCTCGGTGGTGGATGTGGTACAGGAGTCGGCGGGTTTTATCCTTCGGGGGAGCCGGGTGCGATGCGATACCCATTTTATGGAGGATCTCTGGCCCGTGGAGATCGATGCCGGTCAGATCAGCCAGGTGGTGCAGAACCTTATCTTAAATGCGATTCAGGCGATGCCGGGAGGGGGCAGAATTGAAATTGTCGCCGAGAACCACACCATGAAACTCCCCCAGGCCCACACCCTGCAGCTTCAGGCGGGGCGCTATGTCACGCTCTCCTTTCATGATGATGGCCCCGGTATTCCATCGCAGTTCATCGATCGAATCTTTGACCCCTTTTTTACCACCAAGACGAGTGGCAGCGGACTGGGCCTTGCCACCACTCACTCCATTGTCTCCAAACATAAGGGCATGATCCAGGTGCGTTCATCATCGGAGGCGGGTACCTGTTTTACCATCTATCTTCCCGCATCGGAGGCGGTACCTCCCGCCCCTTCAGAAGAGAGGGCACCGGTGCAGACCTCCCGTCGGGGGCGCATCCTTGTGATGGATGACGAAGCGCTGGTGAGGGATGTGGTGGCCGCCCTCCTGGGTTCCATGGGGTATGAGGTCCTCCTCTCGGCCAATGGAGAGGAGGCGGTGGCGATCTACAAGGCCTCCCATGGAGAGGGGGCACCCGTGGATATGGTGATTACCGACTTAACGGTGGTCGGTGCCATGGGAGGACTCGAGGCGGCGGCATTGATCCGTGAATGGGATCCAGAGGCCCGGGTGGTCGTCTCCAGCGGTTACTCCAATGATCCGGTGATGGCCGATTGCACGGCCCATGGTTTCTGTGCGGCCATCGCCAAGCCTTACACCCATGACGATTTGATGATGGTGGTTGCCGAAACTCTGAATGCGTGAGAGGGGTACCTTGGGTGCCCATCGGGAGGATGTATGAAATACGGGATGATTGCCGCTCTATTTATGGGGGTGATGGGGCTGCTGTGGCCCCCGGCATCGTTGGCCCTGTCGCCCAGTCAGGTGGCCGTGATTTTTAACCGGGCCGTGCCGGAATCTGAGGCGTTGGCCGACGCGTATATGAAGGGGCGGGGTATCCCTAGCTCCCAGAAGATCCCCCTCACTCTTCCTGTCAGCGAAATCATCGATCGCACGACCTATGAGCGTCGACTCGCCGAGCCACTGCGGGCTTATCTTCACGGGATGCCCCATGTCCGGTGTCTGGTGACCATCTACGGGGTGCCCTTAAAGATTGTCGATCATGGACTCACCCCTTTCGAGGCGGCCCAGGGCCAAGGGATCATGGGGGAGATTGCCACCCTTGAACGAGATGGATCCCCCAAGGCCCAGGCAGATCTTGCAACGACTCGGAAACGATGGACGGCGATGAAGCGGGCTCGGGATAAAAACGCCTCGGTGGACTCGGAATTGATGCTGGTGAAACGAGAAGGGGTTCCCACCTCCTTTTGGGTGCCCAATCCTCTTTTTATTGCCCGACGTCGCTCCGGCCCGAAAGGCGATAGGGGCGATGTGCTCCTGGTAAGTCGCCTGGACGGGCCAGATCCGTCTGTGGTGCGGCGTATCATGGCCGACTCTCTGGCCGTGGAGAGTCTGGGGCTCCAGGGCACCGCCTATTTTGACGCGCGGTGGGCGTTTTCGAAGAAGAAGGGTGTGAAGGGCTATGCCCTCTACGATCGATCGATCCATCGGAGCGCTCGTCGCCTCTCGGCCCTGGGTTTTTTACCGGTGGTGACGGATGAGGCGGCGGGGCTTTTTCCTCCGGGCAGCTGCCCCCAGGCGGCCCTCTACTGCGGTTGGTACAGCCTGGCCACCTATGTGGATGCCTTCACCTGGCAACGCGGGGCGGTGGGCTACCACATCGCCAGCTCCGAGATGACCACCTTAAAGAACCCGGAGAGCCGTATCTGGTGCCTGAAGATGCTTCAAAAAGGGGTGGCTGCCACCATCGGTCCCGTGGGGGAACCTTACGTTCAGTCCTTTCCCTTTCCCGAGGTGTTCTTTCCGCTTCTGGCCGAGGGGCGCTTCACCCTGGTGGAGTGTTATGCGGCGAGTCTTCCCGTCCTCTCTTGGAAGATGGTGCTGGTGGGGGATCCCCTCTACCGACCCTTCTATGCCAAGCCCTCGCCGTGGGTCCCTTCTGGGGTTGACACCCCGGTCCCATAAATGTCAAAGACAAACGTGATGACCCCTTACTCTTCTACGTATAAGCGATATAGATCGGTGGTACACCTCGCCACCAGAAGCCGTGCGGTGAAAGTATAGCCTCCGGCGGCCCTGCCGGGGGCCTTTGCTTTTACAAAGGTTGCCAAACAAGTTTTTTATAGTGACAGTAACGGACCATCGGTCCGTTACTGTCACATACCTGGGGTCCAGGGGATCTATTCCCTGGCCGCCGGAGGCTCAGTTTTAAGCCCACTTTAACCATAGAAGGCCGTGCGGTGAAAGTGTACCTCCGGAGGCCCGTTAACCATAGACGGCCCATTTTTTTATAGCTGAATCGTGATACGGCCAGTATGGCTGGAAAAGAGTGGTCACCAAGAAGACAAAAAAGGGGGGGACGGACTCTTTCTCCCCCTCGTATTTCATCTGATTTTAAGGAGAGTATTATGGAAAATCCCATCGACGTGTATTGGAAAACCCGTCTTGAATCGGTCAAGGAACGCCTCGAGTCGAATAATTTTACCGTTTTTATCGCCGATGAACCGGGCGAGGTAACGGCCATTGTGGAGAGGGAGATCTTGGCCGTATCGACGGCAAAGACCGTCTCCTGGGGAGGCTCTCTGACCCATGTGGAGACGGGCCTCTATGAGATGCTGAAAAACAGGGATGACCTGGAGGTTTTGGATACCTACGACCATAGCTTCTCTCCCGAGGAGGCCATGGAGCGCCGTCGCCACTCTCTTCTCTCCGATCTTTACGTCACCGGGACCAATGCGGTGATCGAAGATGGCTATCTCGTGAACCTCGATATGATCGGTAACCGTATCGCCGCCCTTACCTTTGGCCCCAAAGAGGTGATTGTTCTGGTGGGCCGGAATAAGATTGTGCCCGATTTAGAGTCCGCCATGGATCGCGTGAAAAATTTTGTGGCACCGGTAAATGCCATGCGTCTCGACAAGAAGACCCCCTGTGCCACGACCGGTGTCTGTCATGATTGCAAAAGCCCGGATCGGATCTGTAACACCTGGACGATCACCGAAAAATCCTTTCCCAAGGGTCGGGTAACGGTCATTCTCATTAACGCCGACCTGGGATTTTAAAAAAAAGAGGTATGGGTTGAGATGATATCTCATGGGGATCTTACGGCTTATCCCTATAGATGTCTGGGTTTTAAAGCGAGGGAATTGGCCTTTGACTTCATCGCATGGGTGAGTCGCCGGACGTTTTTTTAACGCTGAATGATGGAGGCGTATGTCGCTTTTTTATCGTCCAAAATGCCCACAAGGGCCCATTGGGGCGCATCATGGGTGCATAATGGTATAAATTGTGATAGGGTCGCCAGAGGCTGGGATTGACACATCGATCTCAGCCCTTTTTTTATGCGTTCAACGTGCATCACGCTTTTAGAGGAGAGGGGCCCGTTTCTTTGCATTCAGGGGCTGCTTTTCTCAAAGCTCTTGCCGGTGATTTCCATAACCGGCCGACCCTTTGGCCGCAACCCAAAGATAAAAGAGAAGGTGGTAGACCCATGGTGATAGATTTCAAAAAAGTGAGCTATATCCTTGCCCAGAGCATTGGCGGTGACTTCAAGCGCAAACGCTTAGACATTGATGCAGAGATCTTCTGTGACTCTTTTAAGGCAGCCATGAAGGGTGAGAAACCCACCATGTCAGCTGGTGAAATGCAGCAGGTTATGATGTCCTTTCAGCAGATGCTCCAGGCAGAGCAAGGGGAAGTGGGCGAGAAAAACAGCGCCGAAGGCCTCGCCTTCCTTGAGGAGAACGCCAAGAAAGAGGGCGTCGTCGTCACAGAATCCGGTCTTCAGTACACCGTGGTGGAAGAGGGCACCGGCAAATCTCCCACAGATAAAGATCGGGTAACGGTTCATTATGAGGGTCGCCTCATCGACGGTACCGTCTTCGACAGCTCTTTTAAGCGTGAGCAGCCCGCGACCTTCCCCGTCGGTGATGTGATTCAAGGGTGGCAGGAGGCTATTCAGCTTATGAAAGAGGGCTCCAAGTACGAGCTGGTCATTCCCTCAGCCATTGGATACGGCCCCCAGGGTGCCGGCGAGGCCATCGCTCCCAACGCCACTCTCTGCTTTACCGTGGAGCTGATCAAGGTTCTCGGATAATAAGCCCGAAGGCCCGGTCATCTAAGCTGGAATCGAAATAAAAAAACCCCGTCAAGCGATGCTTGACGGGGTTTTTTTATAGAGGGCCGACCGTTTCGGCATCTATTTTTTTTACGTCTCACCGTGGCCCTCTTTTGGATCCTTGTTGGCCGTGCCGGGTATGTATTAAAAAATTTGATTCCCCCTTATTCTCAGCCATCACAGTGGTCATCAGGAGAGGATGCGTTTATACATCTCCTCCTGATCACTATTTCAGTGTGTAATAAACGGCGGCCGGGCGTGTCGATTTAATCGGAAAAACGTCTATTTTAGCCGTTTGCACTCCAAATATATGGCCGTCACTGTTTACAAAAATTAGAGATACGGCGGATCGTATCCGCCATAATGGCTTAAGGGCCTGCCAAAAAATAAATATATGAATTTCATAATAATACCGATGTGGTTTGCCTCGAGGAGCGAGGGGCAAAGCGCAGCGGTAAACCGCTTTCGAGGTGGCTCACCTCGCCGCTGGAGGCATCATGCCCCCATGACGCGCTGCTGTGTTTTCGCTGCTTTTGGATAAAAGGGTTCGTGGCTGTAAAAGGATGGTAATCAGGTTAAAAAATGAGCCGGATGTCCTCTCTTAAAGGGCCACATCGCTATACATCGATGCCTTTTCCCGCTATTTCATATTGCCATGACCTCGCTTGCCATGCTACTTAAACCTCTTTGTTTACTCCTATTCCCAGGAGCCTTGTAAAAATGAGGAGAGAAATGAGAGAGCTTTTGAGTCTTCTAGGGCGGGGGTGCTACCGTCTTATGGGGTGGCGTTTTGAATCCCTTCCCGGCTATTTTTCCCATAAGCATGTGATTATCGGATTTCCCCATACGTCCAATATGGATACAATTCGAGCCTTTATCTGTTTTAAGATCATCAAGCGTACCGGCCATATCATGATAAAGAGAGAGTGGTTTTTCTGGCCCCTCTCCCTACTTTTTTACTGGGCCGGCGGGGTGCCTGTGAATCGAGGCTCCTCGGAAGGGGCGGTGGGGCAGATGGTCGCTCTCTTTGATCAGAGGGAGCGTTTTCTCCTGGCCATTGTCCCCGAGGGAACCCGCAAAGAGGTGACCACGATAAAGACAGGCTTCTGGCACATCGCCAAGGCGTCGAACGTCTCCATCGTCTGCTGGTACCTCGATAACCCGAACAAGATATCGCGGTGGCTCGGTGAAATCTGGCCGGGTGAGAGTAAAGAGGCGGACCTTTTAAAGATCAAAGCCCTCTATGAGGCCGCCGGATATACGATTCCCCTTAATTTCCCGTAATTTCCCGTAAAAGGGGCACCTGTCCTCTAAGATTGCCCCTTATTTTTTGTAAGGCTTCAGCGATGCCTCCGTCCCCCTTGCCTCCGGCGGGTCTTTTTCTCAAAAAAGCGCCGCAAAAAATTTCCAATAACAGGCACACTTTTTTTCCCATTAAATTGGGGGAGAATCAAGTCGAAGGCACTGATCATTCGCAAACTTGAGGTCCAGAGGCGGTAAAGCCGTTTAGGCAAAAAGTCCCCTGGCCTTGGGAGGTGCGGCTTTTTACGTCTACTTTAACCATAAAAGGTATTTTTTTAGCTTACGCCTCGCTTGGCCATGCCGGAGGCCACGCTTTTGCCAATTTTTATGTGCGGGGCCTGCCAAAGAGGTCTGGGCTAAACGTATAAGAATCTTCGCGAATGATCTTGCCCCGAGGAGCGGGGTGAGATCATTCGCACCCTGCTTTCGAGGTGGTTCACCTCGCCGCCGGAGGCTTTTTTTTAGGATTTTTTTAAGGCCAGGTAGAATCCCACCCCGGTCATCACGATCACTTTTGCGTACCATAGTGGCAGGCAGGCGTATCGCGCGGCACGGCGGATCTCCTGGTTTTTGAGTGCCCGATGGGCCAGGGGTAGGGAGAGGAGAAAGAGAAGGGGGTAGAGCCAGATAAAGCCCACTAGGATCCAGGCGACGGGGTCGCTTTCTGAGCCAGGGCTGTCAAAGAGGAAGAGGACAGCCATGCCCAGCGGGGTCCAGGCGATGAGGATGAGACCGCAGATGGCGTGCCTCAGTCTCACGGCCTTGGGGGTCGATGGCGTGATCCAGGTGATGTAGCCCCTGGTGAGGTGGTAGGCAAGGCGTGGCATCAGGCGGTATCCGGGCGTCTTATCGTCTCTTTTAAGGTGAGAATGCGTTTCACGCAGAGGGCGTGGGCCTCGGGGAATTTTTTTGCCAGATCTTTAAAGGCGGCGGCCAGGGTCTCGAAGCGGTCGCTTCGATGGCAGATGAGGGCAATATCGACGTCAGCGGCGAAGAGCTTACGGGCCACGGTCACCATATCCCAGGTGATCGCCTTCATGTCGAGATCGTCGGTCATGACCACCCCGTCATAGCCCATCTCATCCCGCAACAGGTCCTTGACTATTTTTCGGGAGAGGCTGGCCGGCCACTGGTCATCCATGGCGGTGTACGTGATGTGGGAGAGCATCATGGCCGATGTGCCTTCGGCGATGGCCCCTTTAAAGGGGAGAAGATCGCTCTTCCTGAGGTCGGCCATGGGGGTATCAAGCTCGGGCCGGGTGAGGTGGGAGTCTAAGGTGGTGCGACCGATGCCGGGAAAGTGCTTGACCACCGAGAGCACCCCGTGGGCCTCCAGGGACTTCATCACCTCAACGCCGAGCTGGCCCACCTCCTGGGGGGTTCCCGGAAATACCCGTCTCTCCATGATGCCGGAAAAACCGTCGGGTTGTACATCCAGGACCGGTGCCATGTCCATGTTAAAGCCGATCTGGGCAAGCTCATGACCCGTGGTGGTTCCGAAATGGCGAGCCGCCTTCATGGTTCCGAGGGCGGGTGCCCCGTGGGGAAAGAGGGTGAGGGGTTCTCGCATCCGGGCCACCACGCCCCCTTCCTGGTCCACGGCAATAAAGAGGGGGGGCAGGTGAAGGGAGGCGGCATGGGCTTGGATCTCGTGGCAGAGGCTTTTTACCTGGGAGGGCGAGACGATGTTGCGGGCAAAGAGAATGACCCCCCCTATCTTTAAGCTCTCCATGAGGTACCTGAGGTCGTCGGTGAGGAAGGTGCCATCAAATCCCACGAGAAGTCGCTGACCCACCTGCTCGTCCAGTGTCAATTGTAAAAATTGTGTCATCGTTTTTAACTATTTCAGCTCCAAAAAAAATTGATGCCCTCTTATTGGGCCGCTATTTAGGCCGCCGCCTTCCCACCCCTGTAGGCTCTCCCCCCAAAAAAAATCCTTTCTATGGCTTAGGTGATCAAGAGACGGGCCTCGGTTGGCCAGGAGATAAATCCCCTGGACCCCAGGTATGTGACTGTAACGGACCGTTGGTCCGTTACAGTCACTATAAAAAATGTGTTTGGCACCCTTTTGTAAAAGCAAAGGCTCCCGGCAGGGCCACCGGAGGTAAGCTTTTACCGCAGGACCGTAACGTCTCGCGCCCTTTTTTTATCGGCCCCTTTTTATCTTCTTAGCTGATACCGTCTCACCGCTCTTTTGTGCTCTTTGAATGTGGGAGAGAAGTGGTGGGTTCCATCTTTTTTGGAGACAAAGTAGAGGTAGGCTGTTTTTTCTGGGTGAACGGCGGCGGTGAGGGCGGCGAGACCGGGGCTGGCGATGGGTCCGGGGGGCAGTCCTTTGATGACGTAGGTGTTGTAAGGGGTTTTGCGTCGGAGATCCTTGCGGGTGATGTTGCCGTTAAAGCCTTCGATGCCATAGATCACCGTGGGGTCGGTCTCTAAGCGCATCTTTTTCCTCAGGCGGTTGTGGAAGACCGAGGCGATGAGCGGCCGCTCAACGGCGGCCCCCGTCTCTTTTTCGATGATGGAGGCCAGGGTCACCACTTTATGGGGGGTAAGGCCTAAGGCCTTTCCCGCCTCTTCGAGGGTCGGGGTGAAGATGGTCTTAAATCGATGGACCATGGTGGCTAAAATGGCCTCTTCGCTGACACTTTTCTCGAAAAAGTAGGTCTCGGGAAAGAGATACCCCTCGAGGGATGGGGCCTCCTCCGGAAGGCCCATGGTGGCAAGAAAACGGGGGGAGACGCAAAGGGTCTGGATTCGCTCTGCCGTTCCCAGGCCACTTTTGGCCACCACCTCGGCAATCTGAGCCATGGTGAATCCTTCCGGGATGGTGATTTTGTGGAGATAGGATTTGCCGCGGGTGAGAATGGAGAGGATCGTCTCAGGGCTCATGGTTCCGGAGAGGAGATACTCACCGGCCTTGACCTTCTTGTCGAGTCCATAGACCGTGGCCATGAAACGAAACTTCGCCTCCGAGGTACAGAAGCCGGCCTGGGTGAGTTGGCGGGCTGTGGTGTCGAAACTCTGTCCGCGATGAATGGTGTAGATGAGGGTCAGGTTGGGATCTGCCTGGGGTGTCTTATAGAACCGGGAGAGGTGAAGGGCCCCACCACCGACTATGGCGGCAAGAATCACAACGAGGAGGAGAAGGGGCCAGATGATCTTGAGTGTGCCAGGTTTGGCATGTGTGTCCGTCATGGGTACCTAAAATAGCTTGGGTGTGAATCATGGCATCGCCTTATGGTATCATGGGCAACGCCCTCGCTAGGGGCGATCATATGCCAAGGGGTGGGTGTTTGTCAAAGTGAGCCTTCCCGGTTTTATCTGGAGACAGGGGGGCAGGGCGTCGCCATGGGGGCATTGATGGCACGGGTGCCTCCTTAAAAAAGGGGGGGATGCATGGTATCTATTTTACGTTCAGAGGTTTGGCTAAGATGGGGTGTTGCTATTTTCACGATTCACATGTAATTGGATGGACCGATACGGAAAAGGGGCTCTAGGACCTCGCAACGGGTCGATAATCAGGCATATACGCGCTTTTAAGCCCTTGGTAAAAAATAGATGATTACGTTTTATGAAATTATTGCCGGGGTGGACTCACTAAATTAACAGACGCGAGGTTGAAGCGACGGTGATTTCCCGTTAGGATGGCCCCTCGTGTCGCACGGGATATCGTTTTTTGTGATGCTCCCATGAATAAATAATGATGCAAGGAAATCATAATGAGATTCGATCAGTACTATATATCCGATGATATCAAGAAGAACCTGGCCCAGCTTGGGTTTAAAAAGCCCACGGACATCCAGTATAAGGTGATTCCCTCCATTCAAAAAGGGGAAGATGTGCTGGCCATTGCCCAGACCGGTACGGGGAAGACGGCGGCCTTTGCCATTCCCATTATCGATAAGATTCAGCGCAGCAAGAGCAGTAAGCGTACCTATGGCATTCGCTGTATCGTGATGGTGCCCACCCGGGAGCTCGCCGCACAGATAGGGGATGTGTTCGAGAGCCTCTCCCACCACACCAAGGTGAAGACCTTTGCCCTCTATGGCGGTGTGGAGCAAGATGTTCAGATTAAGAAGCTGCAAGACGGTATCGATATCCTGGTGACCACCCCGGGGCGTATGTTTGATCTCATCAGCCAGGGGTATATCAAGCTGGAACGCATCGATACCCTGGTTTTGGATGAGGCGGATCGCATGCTGGATCTGGGCTTTATCGATGACATCAGTTTCGTGAAGAAGAAGCTGACCCGAAAGCATCAGACCCTCTTTTTTTCGGCGACCATCAACGATAAAATCAAGAAGTTGGCCTTTTCCCAGGTGAAGAGTTCGGCCATCCGCATCCAGCTCTCCCCCGAGGATCCGGTCTCAAAAAATGTCTCCCATGCGGTGATGTTTGTGGAGATGGACGACAAGCGTTTTTTTCTGGAACGCTACGTGCGCGATAACCCCGAGAGTAAGTTGGTGGTTTTTGTACGGACCCGTGTCCGCGCCGAAAGGGTAGCCAAGGCCATGGCACGCGTGGGTATTGAGGCCCTCTCCATTCATGGTGAAAAGGACCAACACGAACGCCTCGATGCCATGAATACCTTTAAGGCAGGGGCCTGCCAGATGCTCATCGCCACCGACGTCAGCGCCCGGGGCATCGATATACCGAATGTGACCGTGGTGATCAACTACGACCTACCCGAGGTGGCTGAAAATTATGTCCATCGCGTGGGGCGTACTGGACGTGGGGTGAACAAGGGCGTGGCCATCTCGTTTTGTTCGAAAGAGGAGATGACCCACTTAGAAGAGATTCAAGCCTTTCTCGGTAAGGATATTGAGGTGCTTCATGTCGGTAAAGGGGATTACAGCCAGACCCTTCAGTTTACCCAGGAGATCTCAGCAGAGGACCTGATTGCCGATCAGGAGGCCTTTGAAAAAGGGCGAAAGAGAAAAAAGAGGCGGAAGTAGGACCGTGTTTTAAGCCGTATTATCTCGGATAAGGTGTGAGGATGGCACGCTCCATAAATAGGGGATGAGATGGCGAGTCCGAAGCGTGGAAGAGATGGGGAGAGGGCGGTGGAGAGGATTGCCCGAATTTTGAGCTGTGGATTTTTAGGTGTTCTCTTTTTTTTGCTCACCACGGAGGTCTCCCCCGCTGGTGTATCGAGGACCGAGAAGAGTCGCGTTCTCTTCTTGAGTGCCCATCATCCCGGAGATCCCATATTTTTTAAAGAGGTTGACGGCATTCGTTCGGTATTGGCATCCCCAGGCAGTCTGGTGGATATCCATCTGGATATTGAGGGGATGGATGTGAAACGCTTCGACTCCTCGAAGATGCGAGATGCCTTCCACGCCATCCTCACCTACAAACTCTCCCAGCTGGCACCGTATGATTTGGTCATGGTGGGGGATGATACCGCCCTCACCTATGTCTTGGGCCATGGCAAGGGGCTCTTCAAAGATCTTCCCTTCATTTTTTTTGGGGTGGAAGAGAGGGCCTTGGCCCTTGCACAGAATGAGAATCCCAGGGTGACGGGGGTGGTGGCCTCGGCGTCCCTCTTCGAGACCCTCACCCTCATGACTCAATTACAGCCCACCATGCACCGGATCATCGCCCTCTCTGATGGGACGGAGACGGAGATGGTGGCGGCCTTCTATGCCCAGGCTCGAAATTTTAAGTCCCTTCAATTTTCCCATCTCTCACTAAAAAAGGTGAGCCCGGAGACGCTGCCCGGGGTCCTTGCCGCCATCGATCCCGATGATGCGGTCTTATTCTTATCCCTTTGCGGTGATGACACCGACGACCGGCGCTCTTTCTCCTCACGTCTGAAATCCATTATCGATCATTTAAAGGCCCCTTTGTACCACTTAGGAGACAAGGGGATGGGGCAAGGGGGCATCGGTGGCAAGCTAATGAGCCATTATGACCAGGGGCGCTTGGCCGCGGAGATGGCCCTTGAGGTGCTGAAAGGGCGGCCTATCCATGAGCTTTTTGTGGTGGCAGAGAGTCCCAATCGATTTATGGTGGACCCCACCGCCATGAAATCCAAGGGGCTCTCCCTGGCCCGACTCCCCTCCCATGTGGATCGTTTCCAAGATCGGTCCCGTGTCCAGGAGGTGCATCAGGCTTACTCCCATGGGGCCATGGTGTTAATGGGGATGATTTTTTTCGGGCTCTGCCTCATGGCCGTCACCACGTTTCACCGACGGCGTGCCGGTGAGCATGTGGCACGAAGTGAACGGCGATTCCGGCAATTGACCCGTCATATGGAGGAGGTCTTCTGTGTGGGGTCCATGGTGACCCATGAAATTGATGAGATCAGTCCCTCCGTGGAGGCGATCATTGGACTGACGCCTTCAGATCTGTATCAAAACGCATCGCTTCTCATAGAGGCCGTTCACCCAGAGGATCGGAGTCGATGCCTTGCCTATCTGGTGGCGATTCATGCCGGCGAGGAGACTCTGGCCGTCCTTGAGTTTCGGATGCACGACGCCCGGGGGGAGGAACGGTGGATTCGCTTTCGTGGCTTCGGCATCGAAGATTCCCACAGCAAGCTCTTAAAGATTGCCGGTATGGCCACCGAGATTACGGATGCCAAGCAGGAGGAGACGGCCATGAAAGCCCTGGTGGAGACTCTGGCGGGGCGTATGGAAGAGGACTATTTTGACGGGGCCGTGCGGCAGATCTGTGAGTTTTTGAATTGTGATATCGCCATCATTGGCGAGGTGAGGGAGAACGATACCATCGAGACCCTTGCCATGGTCCAGGACGGGCAGATGATGCCCCCCATGACCTATGATATGGCGGGGACCCCCTGCCTTAAAACCCTGAGCGGTGAGGTGTGCATCTACCCCGAAGGCGTTCAGGTTCGGTATCCGTCCATGGGAATGCTCGGCCAGATGGGTGCCGAAGGGTATTTTGGTTTTCCCTTGCGGGGCCGTAAGGGGACCAATATTGGGGTGATGTGTGCCTTCTCCAGGCGGCGTTTTTCTATTCCCAAGTGGACCCAGGAGGTCATGGCTATTCTGGCCAAGGGCATCGCCAACGAGATGGAGCGCCTGGAGAGCGAGCGGGAGAAGACGGAGATGGAGCTTAGCCTCATCCGATCCCAGAAGATGGAGGCCATGGGTACCCTGGCCGGAGGCATCGCCCATGATTTCAATAATATCTTGTTTCCCATCATGGGGTACGTGCAGATGATGCAGGAGGAGACGCCTCCCGAGAGTGTCCATGGTGAGTATTTGAGTAAAATCCATGCCAGCTCCCTGCGGGCAAAAAAATTGGTGGATCAGATTTTGACCTTCAGTCGCAAGGGAGATCAGGTGTTTGGTCCGGTATCGGTACCCGATGTCCTCGTGGAGGTGATGGATCTGGTGCGGGCCAGCTTTCCCTCCACCATCGAACTTCGAGTGGATATCGCCCCGAATACCCTGCCCGTGATGGGAGACGCCACCCAGATCCATCAGGTGGGGATGAATCTGATGACCAATGCGTACCATGCCATGGAGGGGCGAAGTGGCTCTATTCAGGTGGAGCTGGCCCTCTCCTCGGAAGCGGCCCCTGGGGAAGAGGGGGGGGGGCCCTGGCTCCTCCTCACCGTGCGGGATACAGGGTGTGGTATCGATCCATCGATGATGGAGTCTATTTTTGACCCTTATTTTACCACCCGGTCCAAGGCGAAGGGGACGGGTCTGGGGCTGGCCGTTATCCATGGCATCGTGAAAAATCACGGGGGTGATATCTCGGTGGAGAGTACCCTTGGTATGGGGACCTGTTTTTCTGTCCGCTTTCCCTGTGTGGGAGAGGGGGTACGCGTTGAAGGGGTTGTACGGGCGCCCTCCATACCCAGGGGAGACGAGCATATCCTCGTGGTAGATGATGAAGAGGAGGTGTGCGTGGTGGTTCAGATGATGCTGGAACGCCTTGGGTATACCGTGTCGGTGGCATCCAGTGGTCAGGACGCCCTGGCCTTTTTTTCCCAGAGTGCCTCCGGGGTGGATCTTATACTGAGCGATATGACCATGCCCTCCATGACGGGAGTGGAGTTCGTGGCCCGGGTCCGCGATCTGGGGTATCTCGTGCCGGTGCTTCTCTGTACGGGGCTAAAGGATGCGGGCCAGGAGCGCCTCGCCGAAGAGCTTGGGGTCGTCGGTATTGTGACGAAACCGGTGGGCATGGGGGAACTGGCCACTGAGGTGCGCCGGGCCCTGGACGGGGGGCAGGTCTGAGTCCGTATATTTTTTGATCATTATTTTCGTGTGTTTAAAAAAAGCCGCCGGCGGCCAAGGGCTGTGCCCTTGGAACCCAGATGTGCCAATGTGACGGGCCAAAGGCTTGTCACATTGGCTTAAAAATCCCCTATGCCCACCCCTCTCTATCTCCCCTAAAAAAGCCTCCGGAGGCCCTGCCGGGAGCCAACCTTTTGGAACGGTTGCCACACAAATTTTTATTGTAATGGTGGCAGACCGTTGGTCCGTCACCATTACAAACCTGGGGTATAGGGGATCTATTCCCTGGCCGGGCGTGTCGATTTAATCGAAAAAACACCTATTTTAGCCGTTTTCACCCCAATATATGGCCGTCACTATTTACAAAAATTAGAGATATGGCGGGTGCTACCCATCCGAATTTCATAAGAATAGCGCTGTGATTTGTCCCGAGGAACGAGGGGCAGAGTGCATTCGTAACCCGCTTTCGAGGTGTTTTTGCCTCACGTGGCTTCGCCACCCTCGCCGCCGGAGGCTCGGCTTTTTACGCCCCTTTTAACCCGAGAAGGCCGCCCCTTTTTTCACTGCCGCGGGGGAGAGGTGTTCGGATCTAAGATCGTGTGCAGGTAGTCCGTCAGCTTTTGGCGATAGATGGCCCCTTGGGTGGTGAAGGCGCTGGTGTGGTGCCCTTGATCGACGGTCCACATCATCTTGGGATTTTCGGCGGCCTCATAGAGACGGCGTCCGTGGGCGTACGGGATGACCCGGTCATGGGTGCCGTGGATGATGAGTAGTGGGGTGGGGGAGAGGCGGTGAATGACCTCTCCTGGGCTGTGTTCGTTGGTGACGGCGATGAGGGAGAGGGGAGTTTTGAACCATCCGAGGAGGGGAATATAGCCGATTTTATCTCGGGCGATGGCGCGGTAGGAGTCAAAGGCGCTCTCCACCACCACCCCCTTTAAGGGAATTTCAGGGGTGGCCGCCGCGGCCGTAATGGCGTTGGCCCCCCCTAAGCTCTGGCCCAGGGCGACGAGACGTTTGGGATCTACATCGCCTCGGGTGGCCAGGTATTCCAGGGCGGCCACGGAGTCTTCGAAGATCCCCTGGCGGTTGGGACTCCCTTGAGAGTCTCCGTATCCGCGGTAGTCGAAGGTGAAGAGGTTAAACCCCGCCTCGGGGAGCCATGCCACAAAGCCGTAGTGGTTGGAGATGTTGGCGGCGTTGCCATGAAAGTGGATGATGGTGCCGGTGGCAGGCCCCACGGCGGGAACAAACCATCCCGTTAGGAGGGTACCGTCATGGCTTTTAAAGGCCACCGACTCGTAAGGGGTGTCGGGCGTCTGGTAGAGGCGGTCGTTGGGATAGTAGAAGAGGCCGTTGGCGCATCCGGTGAAAAGGATGAGGGAAAAAAAGAGTCCGAGGGAGGGGAGCTGCATGGTACCTCTTCTATGGTTAAAG
Source organism: Desulfobacteraceae bacterium (assembly GCA_013619155.1). Taxonomy (GTDB): domain Bacteria; phylum Desulfobacterota; class Desulfobacteria; order Desulfobacterales; family Desulfolunaceae; genus Desulfoluna. The sequence goes on along the minus strand of JABXKT010000066.1, from coordinate 760 downwards.
TGGGCGTGAAAAACGCCAGCCTCCCGCAGCCAGGGGATGATCCCCTGGACCCCAGGATGCAGATACGCGTCGCCCCTCGTGCCTCGGAGTAAATCGTATCTGCCTTTGGCTTTAGGTTTGCCCTGACTTAAGGGCCGGAGCAAAAATAAAATATCGCAAAAAGCGATGCCTCCGGCGGCGAGGTGTGCCACCTCGAAAGCAGATCAACGAATGCACTTCTGCCCCTCGTGCCTCGGGTCAGATTGCATTCGCCTTTGATTTTTCGGTTAAATCGAAGTGATCTGACGATGCCTGTTTGTCGAACCCTTTTTTATAAAATCAGGCAAACGTTTAGCCTCCGGCGGCCCTGCCGGGAGCCAACCTTTTACAAAAGGTTGCCAAACAGATCTTTACAGTGACCATGACGGGCCTTTGGCCCGTCATGGTCTCAAATCTGGGGTCCAGGGGCCCAGTCCCTGGCCGCCGGAGGCTGGCGCTTTTTACGCCCACTTTGACCATAGACGGCATATCTGAATAGTGATTAGATCACTTTAAAAATTCCGATAGCCATTTATTCTAAATCCGTGACATGGTCTCTGTCTTTGCGAAACCTTTTTTTGTTCTCCTTCCAGCTCGTCTTGTCCTTCTTGCCCTTTAAGGATTTCGGGTGCGGGGTGAAGGAGTCCTCATCGATATGGATGGCGAGGGTTTCGGGGAGGGGGATTATTTTTGGCTTCTTCTTGGCCGGCTTTTTTTTGGGATCACCGGGCTTGGGTAGGGC
>JABXKT010000065.1 GCA_013619155.1 Desulfobacteraceae bacterium | reverse complement strand
ATTTGGCGCTCCTTATAAGAGAAATAAAACCGACAACGAGCGGCCCAAAAAAGCACGTATCCATCATAAATACCCCAAATATTTCAAGCAATCTCTGATTCGCATCATTGGCACCACCGTCCACAACCGAGACCCTCCCATGACCCATCGGTGCCCCTTAGCGTGACCGCGATTATCCAGTTTTATACCTAAAAGTTGCTCCCGAAGGGTGAGCCCATTCCGCATTTTCGGCTGCCATAACTTTAATGACCAGCAGAACACATAATAAACACTCGTAATAGTGGCATTTTGACCATAACACTAAAGCGGTGAATGCAACTTTTAGCTTATAAACAGCCCCCAATGCCGAAAGGGGCCTGTATCGCACCTGTCCATAACGTTTACCCAGCCATCAAAGATCAATGCACCCAAGAGGGATACCCACTATGGAATCTTATCTCCGAAGAGGCACAGACCATCTGATCACATCGCTGGTGGTTCCGATGCTCATCATCCTCACCTGCATATCGGTGTCCGCACAACCCGATATCAGTATCCACTCCCAAACCTTAATCCGTGGATTTGAGCGGGACACCGTGGACGAAAAGGAGGCGATGGTACTCCCCGTATACCAGTATGTCGGGTTGGATATCGGAGATGTATCCGAGGAAAAAGTGACCTTTCACATGTATGGCTGGGGACGAAAAGACCTGGCGGACACCCGTCTCTATGAGGATGATCCCACCGGGGATCTGGTCTATGGATACGCGCAATTCATGGCCGCCGATGAGAGAGTGCGGCTAAAAATTGGCCGACAGCAGATATACACCGCCGCCGTCGGGGAGACCGTAGACGGAATTCTCGTTGAGGGGGGGCTGGGTGATTATCTCTCCCTCATGGCCTACGGGGGACTGCTCCCGGGGTTTGAGGACCACGTCGTAAGTGATCACGCATCCATCTTCGGTGGCCGCGTCGGACTCTTATTCGATGCACGCCTCGATGCGGGCCTCTCCTACAAGGGCGTCGATCCCGACAACGAGTCCCAGGACAGACGGCTCGGCTTCGATATCAGCCTAAGCCCCACCGATCAAGTCACCGTAACCGGCGTCTCCCAATACAATCTGGAGACCAAGGGCTGGGCCGAGCATTCCTACAATGCCCGTCTCTACATAGATAATTTCATCGTCCATCCCTACTACCAGCGATTCGAGTATGAAGACCTCTTTTCTGGCACAGCAAAAACCTTCAACCCCTTCAGTGCCCTTGCCGAGAGCGACGAGACCTTGAACCTCTTGGGGGGAGAACTTCTCTGGCGAGGCATAACGCGACTGGATTTAGGGGGAAAGATCGAAAACTATACCTATGATAAGAATAACAATGATGCCCTCTATACCTCGGGTTTTCTCACCGCCTATGTGGGAGATGAGTCCCAGGTCGGGGGAGAGATCGGTATCATGGAGGGGGATCTGAGCGAAAACCAGTACCACTTAGGGCGTCTCTGGTTTCTATGGAACGATCCCTTGAATCGATCATCCACAGATTTTCTCACAGGCGATGCCCTCTACGCCCGATATGATGAGAAGATCTTCAACGAAGACACCTCCCTCTTCCTCTCTCTGGGGATGGGGCGTCTCTTTCTGGAGGAGGCCCTTTCCGTTAAACTTTCCGGTGACTACAGTTCAGACCCCAGTTTCGATTCCGATGCACGGGTGATGATCACCTTGACCTACAACCTCAACCCGTAACCATCCAGGCGATTCATAAATCGGGTACTCGTCATACCAGGAGGTAACCCCCATGTATCCAAAAAAAATCATACTGTTTGCCCTCTTCGTGGTCGGCCTCATACTCTGCCTCGTACAGATAAGCACCGGCGGGAATTATGCGGTCCCGGCCCAGCATCCAGACCAGGAGGGAGAAGACGTTAAATTCTGCACGGATTGCCATGGGGAAAACGACCCCATCAACTACCGCAGATATGAACACACACGCCTTTTTATCACCAACCACAGGGTCGAAGCCTCCCAGTCCGAAGAGGTGTGCCAGATGTGCCACAAACCACGATTCTGCAGCGACTGCCACGCCTCACGCGGGGAGCTCAAAGCCTCTCTTAAAAATCAAACGGATAATTCACGATGGTTTCATCATCGAGGGGATTATATCTCCCGGCATAAAATCGACGGTCGCATCAACCCCGCCTCGTGCATCCGGTGCCACAAAAACCGCAAGGCATCAAAAACATGCGTACCCTGTCATGGATAACCTCAAACAAATGCCCCAAAAGGAGTGCCTATGTGGTTACGTGATATACTCCTCATAACAACGATGATTCTCCTGACAGGGGCCTGCTCCTCCCCCAGCTCCGACGCACCGGAGTTGGGACGGGTGCATACCCCGGCCTGGCTCGCCGATCATGGCGTTGAAGCCGAAACCGATTTGGTGGTCTGCACCACATGCCACTCACCGGATTTAAAAGGGAGCGGCAACGCCACCAGCTGTTTCAGCTGTCACGATGAGGGGCCCCCTTTCCGCATGCACCCCCTCCCCTTTGCATCTCCGACGGCCCACGGCGCCGTGGCCATCACCGACCTCTTAAGCTGCCGCAACTGCCACGGAAGCGAGCCAAACCTATTTAACGGCGGCGTGGCCGCCGATCCGGAAAGCTACAACAAACCGGCGGGCACATGCTCTGCCAGCCAGTGCCACCCGGCAGCCGGAGCCCACCCCACCAACTGGCAGGGGACCAACGAGGATAGTGATCCCGACTACGACGCCTCCCATCGCAAGGCGACCTTTGTCGATGCCACAACGCGTTGTATTCTCTGCCACAAAATCGATGGACCCGGAGTGGGCGCCGTGCCCGCGGCACCCAGCTGTTTCTCCTCCCAGTTCACCAACCAAGATGGCTCCACCACCGGCTGCCACATCAATGGACCGGGATCGACGCCCCACCCCTTCCCATTTACCTCACCCACATCCCACGGCGTCGAAGCCAAAGACAATATGGCCGAGTGTCAGACCTGCCATGGTGTACCCAACACCATCGCCTTTTCTGACGGCATTGTACCCACCAGTTGTGCCACCGGCCCCTGCCACCCGGCCGCCGAAGCCCACCCCACCAACTGGCAAGGGGGCTTTGATCCCACAACCGCCTACCTCTCCACCCACAGGACGGCGAAAAATCAAGACAAAAACTGCATCATCTGCCATGATTTTATCCAAGGACGGGAGGCGCCCAATGCCACGGCACCCAGCTGCTTCTCCGCCGGTTTCACAAATGCCGATGGATCCACCAGTGTCTGCCATGAGGGAGGGGCCGGCACGGCCAATCACCCCTTACCCTTCACCCGCCCCCAAGATCATGGGACCCTGGCCAAGAACACCATGGATCAATGCCAGACCTGTCACGGTACCCCCGACACCCCGCTATTTTCCGGTGGCGTGGCCTCCACCAGCTGTGCCACCTGCCATCCGGCATCTGGGGCACACCCCACGCGCTGGCAGGGCCGAAACGACGTCACCACAAGCTATCTCTCCACCCACAGAGATGCGACGAACCCCGGCACCACCTGCACCATCTGCCACGATGTGACTCAAGGGAGAGAGGCTCCCAAGCCCAGCGCGCCGAGCTGTTTTAGCGGCTCCTTTACCAATGCCGACGGTACCGTTACCGGATGCCACCCCAACGGCCCGGGCACAACACCCCATGCCCTGCCCTTCTCCAACCCCCAGGATCATGGGGTCGTGGCAAAAGATACCTTGGCCCAATGTCAAGTCTGCCACGGTACCCCCGGTACGACCCAGTTTAACGGCGGCATTGTCGCGTCAAGCTGTGCCACCAGCCCCTGCCATCCAGCCGCCGGGGCCCACCCCACACGCTGGCAGGGAAGCAACGACACCTCGGCCGGTTACCTGGCCACCCACAGGAATGCCAAAACCCAGGACGCCAACTGCATCATCTGCCATGATTTCACCGAAGGACGCACAGCACCAGACCCGAGGGCTCCCAGCTGTTTCGCCACCGGATTTACCAATGCCGATGGTTCCACCACCAGTTGCCACGCCACGGGTGGCGGGACACCCAACCATCCCATGCCCTTCCTGGCAGGGCAAACCCACGGCCCCTCGGCAAAGGCAAACCTGACCGGGTGTCAGACCTGTCATGGCACCCCAGACACCATTTTGTTCAGTGGCGGTGTCGCCTCCACCAGCTGTGCCACCTGCCACCGGAGCGCCGGGGCCCATCCCACACGCTGGCAGGGTCGAAATGATATCACCACCAATTACATATCCACCCACAGAAATGCCGGGAACTTAAGCAGTACCTGCAGCATCTGTCACGACTGGACCCAAGGTCGCCAGCCGCCCAACAGTGCCGCACCCAGCTGTTTTGCCGGGGCCTTCACCAACGCCGATGGCTCCTCCACGGGATGCCATTCGGGTGGTCCCTAGGCGCCTCTTACCCTAAAATGAATAAAAGCTCATAAGCCGTGCTCCGAAACCTTCCTGAAAAAATCGCCATGTCCCCTTCAGGAAGGTTTCTTGTCTCCCCAAAATGCGAATGATCTCATCCCGAAAAGCGAGGTGAGATCATTCGTGACGATTTTTATACATGTAACCCAGACCTGTTTTATAAACCCGTCTTTATAAAATCAAACAAAAGTGTGACCCCCGGCAGGGACAACCGGTGCCACGCTTTCGCCGTATTGCATTCTCTGTTTAAAGGGGGCTTAAAAACTGAGCCTCCGGCGGCCAGGAGATAAATCCCCTGGACCCCAGGTATGTTAGCATGACGGGCCTTTGGCCCGGCATGGTCACTATAAAAATCGGTGTGGCAAGCCCAACCTTTCAAATCAGGCAAAAGGTTAGCACCCGACAGGGATGCCGGAGGCATCTTTAACCCGGCTGCCTCCTATGGTCAAAGTGATCAGAAACCGAACCTCCGGTGGCACGGGTGGCAAAGCCACGTGAGGCAAAAACACCTTGAAAGCGGGTAGCGTATGCGCTTAAACCCAAAGGGCTTGAAAATAGTTGTTTATCAACCTTTTCAAGTCACAATCACTATAAAATCCTATTTGGCAACCTTTTGCAAAAGGTTGGCCCCCGGCAGGGCCACCGGAGGTACGCTTTCGCAGTGCTACCTCCGGCGGTGAGGGTGACGAAGGCACTCTGCCCCTCACCTTGGATCAAATCACATTCGCCGTTAAAAGAAGCGCCCCAAAAGTGTCGAACCTATTTAATCCAAGGGACTGTTACTTCACCATAAACGGTAAAATAGTGGCTCTAATCACTTTATTTTAGGAGGCTGCCATGAAGCGCCCTGCCTTATCATTTCTGCTCTTCTTACTGGTCAATCTGGTGGGTACCGCCCTTGCCGCCGACCCTTACATGCAGACCGATCCCCTCCTCTACCCGTATGCCCCGTCCCTACTCCAGTGGGAAAAAACAGACACCGATTTTGTTGAACCAGAGACCTGCGGAGCCTGTCACCCCCAAAAATATCGGGAGTGGCAAGGGTCCATGCACGCCATCGCCTTAAAAGATCCCATCTACCATGGAGAGCTCAACCTGGCCATCCAGGCCATAGGTCCAGAGGCGGCACGGGTCTGCCTGGGGTGTCACACCCCCATCGCAGTGGTCACCGGAGAGATCAAAGGCCCTGGACTCACGAAGGCAAGTTCCATGGCCCTTGCCGGTGTCTCCTGTGACGCCTGCCACTCCATCAAAGGCCACACCCACTGGCAGACGCCCTCCCATCAACCGGAAAACACCTCGGCCATCCTCTCTCCGGGCACCGCGGCGATCCTCACAAAATACGGGCCATTAAAGTCAGGCGATGGATGCGGTGCCGGATTTCATCAATGCATCGAATCCCCTTTACACACCTCCACAGATCTATGTGCCTCCTGCCACCAGGTACTCAACTACAAAACCCACACACCCTTAGGCTTGACCTATCAAGAGTGGAAATCGGGAGCCTACTCCGTGGCCAACATCCATTGCCAGGACTGCCATATGGTTGAGATCGACACATTCAAACAGTCGGCAGATACCTTTCGAAAACCCACCAAAGGGGAGTATCGCCACTATTTTAATGGGGCCAATTTTCTTCTCTATGAGCTGACCCGGCTGGCCGCAGAAAAATCGGGCGATGAATCGTTAGCAGCCATTGCCCTTAAAAAATATACCATGGCCGTTGAGAGGCTTCAGGCGGCCACAGATCTGGAGATCATACCGATATTCAGGGATCATCGATTGGCCGAGATAAAGGTCCGGGTTAAAAACATTCGTGCCGGCCACAACCTCCCCACCTCGGTGACCAACCTGCGCCAGGTCTGGCTCGAGGTGACTGCCATCGATGCCCAGAATCAGACCATTTTATCAACGGGTTCCCTCAATGCCCACGGAGAGCTCTCAAGCGATGTTCGCCTATTAAATACCCTGGGACAAGACTCATCCCTCTGCTTTGCCGTGGATCCATGGGCTGTAGAGACCTTTTCAAAAAATGATACCGTGCCCCCAAAAGGGTATCGAGATATCCATTACGGACTCTCGGTGGAGAGAGGAGATCCGATCACCATCGAGGTGGCCTTACGATACCGCCAGGTGGACCCCCATGTGGCCAAAAAAATACTCTCCAATTTACCGGACAAGGGACATTTGGAACGGATCTACGGAATCACAGAGATTCCACAACTTCCCATCATTGATATGAGAAGAAAAACAGTAGTGATTAACAAAACTCATTAATATCGATGATACCGTTACAGTATCAATGATCTTGCGTCTCTCTCTGGCATCTGCTATCCTACGTATAAAAAATAATATCACTGACATATCCTCACACAATCAGTGATCGAGGCCGGTAGCGTTGCTTGCCTTTTGCATAGGAAACTACAGAGAAAAATCCCCTCATACCCAGCAAGAAATTCAGAATCACCGGCTCATATATATACGCCATCGGCCCGCCTTTCAGCCGCTACTATATTCATGATCAACGATAACCCAACTATCGACCCCATCGACGGACATACCATGAAGCTAAAATCGCGCCCGATGAACGGCCACACGCCATATATACCAGAGGTCTACGGCCCGCCCCCCTTTCGAGACGATATCTTCTCCGTGTCGCCCTCATATATCACAACCGGGGAGACCCTATAGTCCTTAATTATAGATTAGGAGCGTACACCATCATTAAATAATGCCATCACCAATCCCTTAAATAAAAAAGGGTCCATAACCTATACCCTCCTGCACAATACGCCCACTTCCCTCCTGAGAAATTATACACACAACAGGTTCTATCACCGAGATACTCGCGTCTACTTTAAATAAAATTTGATACTAACCCATGCATTTTTACACCGACACCTTAGATTTCGCATCTTTTTCGCCGAAAATGGTCCATGAGAGCGGATACATTGTCAATACACCGTCTCTGACGTCTTTCGGTACCCGCTTCCGGTCACCCCCTATTTTGTATAACTGCTTAATAAATTAAGGAGAGATGAAATGAAAAGTCGTCATATGTTCATGAAGGGCGCAGTCATCGTGGCTTCCATATTCCTCATGGCCTGTGGTAACAGTTCGGATGGCACCAGCAGCAACAGTGATCCTGGAGCGGGAGGTACCACCCCCCCCCCCAGCACAACCTTCACGCCCTTGGCACTTCAGGAACTCGATGCAGGCAGTGCCTTCAGCGCCGCTTTGGCCATCAATAACAACGGGCAAATCATCGGTATTTCAGAAGATGCCACCGCCGCCATGAAGGCTGTCACCTGGACTGTTGACCAGACAGGCCAGACAGCCGGTGCCGCCACCATGCTCTCCCCCCTGGAGGGAAATGCATTCAGCTCGGCCCACGGTTTAAATGATGGGGGCATGGTCGTCGGCAAATCCCAGCTTGGGGCCGAGACGGTACCCGTCGCCTGGAGCCCTGGCGTCTCTATCCCCACGGCCCTTGGCACCCTGGCCGCCACCACCTCGGGGGCTGCCTACAGCATCAACACCGCCGGACAGATCGTAGGGGAAACCCAGATCGCCATCGGCGATGTCTCCCATGCGACTTTTTGGAACTCCAAAGATGCCATCGCACAAAATATAGCCACCCTGGCCGGGGGAACCATCAGTGCCGCCTACTTCATCTCAGATTCTGGCACCATCGTCGGCGAATCCAATGATGCCAGCGGAACCTTTAAGGCCACCGTATGGACCATGGACGCCATCGGGGTCATCTCCGCTCCCCAGGTGCTCTCATCCCTTAACACCACCGATATTGGAAGCATCGCCCTGGGCGTAAATGCTGCCGGAATGATCGTCGGCGAAGTGGAGCTGGCCTCGGGCGAACTTCACGCCGTTATGTGGGATACCACCACCCTGGCCATCACCGATCTGGGGCCCACCGGTGCCAGCAGCAGCGCCTCGGCCATCAACGCAACGGGTACCATGGCGGGCTGGAGCAACACCACCGGCATCATCCTCGCCACCAAATATGACAGCACCGCCCCCACGACCCATGCACTGCTCCTGGATGATGACCTCACCTTCAGCCAGGCCTATGGACTCAACGATGCCGAGACCTTCGTAGGGATCTCCGGTGATCAGGCCCTGGTGGTCATCAAAAAATAACCCTGGCCGGCGCCGCGCAGCTCTTTACGGTTGCGTTACCAATAAAGGAGAAGAGAGACCCCATGCGAATCAAACACACCCTATACACCATTACGATGCTGCTTCTCATCATCGGAATGAGCCTCGCCCCCGCCAATGCGGCCCTTAATGCCGTGGGCCCCGTGGATGCCCTGTCGCCCCCCAGCAACGGCTTTCCCCTCTGGTATCAGGACACCAATCTTCTCAAACTGGACCTCTGCCTGGACCAGAATGAATTCTGCCTGCTGGAGCTTCCCGCACCGACCAGCCCGGTGAGCTTCCCGACCAACTTCGGCCCGGAAGCCTTCTGGTGGCTGGGTGAAGCGGCCATGGCCTTTCCCGGGGGAGACGGCCTTCTTGTCCTGGCCTTAGAGGCCGCCTTTGCCAATGAGGTGGCCGCCGTTAACGACCAAGTCTCCTTCGGACGGCTTCGAATCCGAATCAATGTGGACCAACCCGGGACCTACGTCATCACCCACCCCTTCGGCACCTTTACCCAGGTGATCACCCTGGCCGAGATCGGCCCGGCCCCTGAGATCAATGACACCGTCGATGTGGGCAACTTCCTCGATCCCGGCCCCTTGGGGGACGTGACCCTGGCCCTGGGCAGCACCGTCGGCCCCTTCCTCTACTGGGACAGCGGACTGCCCCTGACGGACCCGGGAACGCCGGGGGCCTTCTACATTGGCAACCCCCTCGTGAACCACACCGTGCTGGGGAGCCCCTTGGGCACCAACTTTTTCCGCATCGAAAAAGATGGGGTCATCGTGGCGGAGACCAACCTCTTTGCCGTTTCCGGCAAGGTCTCCATCGGTGACGGGAACACCGCCCCCACCATCGAACCGGATACCGGACTCACCGCCATGGACACGCCAGTTTTCATCGATGTCCTGGCCAATGACCTGGCCATTGACATTCCCATCAACCCCACCTCCATCGCCATTACCAACGGACTGGACGGCACGGCCGCCACCGAGGTCGTTAACGGCAAGGTCATGGTTAAATTTACCCCCGACCCAGGGTTCACGGGGGAGACCTCCTTTACCTACACCGCCGCCACCTTCACCGGAACCCAAGCCCTTGCCGCCACCACGGTCAATATCACCGTCGAGGAGCTGACACTCACACGCGCAGTGCTCCGTACCAAGCTGATGAAGTGGCAACTGCAGGGGACCAGCTCCGACACCACCGCCAACGAGATCATCGCATTGCTGGGTACCCCCAGCCTCTCGACGAACTTAAGTGGTGCCCAAGAGGTACCGGCCGTCATCACCAACGCCAGCGGCACGGCCAGTGTGGCCCTCAATGAGACCCTCACCCAGCTCAGCTTTACCTTAAATGTTCAGGATATCTTAAACATCACGGCCGCCCATATCCATGTGGGTGCCCTGGGAGCCGACGGCCCTCCCATATTTAACCTCTCCCTCACCGACTTTGCCAGCCCTCTCACCGGCATCTTGACGGCGGCAGATCTTCAGATCCAGACGGCGGCAGGCATCGCCACCTTTGATGATGCCTTAGAGGCACTCTTATCCGGTAACACCTACATCAACGTCCACACCACCCCCAATCCAGGCGGAGAGATCCGCGGACAACTGGGGCCGGTGCGGATTATCGGCATCGCTCCGGTGGCAGCCAACGGCGCTTGGAGTATCAACGGCTTTGCACCGGTGAGACCTGACGAATCAGGCACCATCACCATTCGATCCTCCAACGGAACCCAACTCAATCCATTGCCCGTCGACCTGCGTTGATCCTCTTCGGCAAGGGGCCAACATATCCGTGCACGGCCCCTTGCCGAGATAAATTCTAAAATGCCTCTTAACCATCATCTATAGAGTATGAAGGAGGATGTCATGAACCAACCATTTATCGCCAGACGCCTCATGGCGTTTCTGGCTCTTTTTCTTCTCATCGTGGGAACAAGCGCCAGCTCCTGGGCGCTTATCTCGGGTCCCATGAGTCTGCAGACCGGCTTTCCCCTGTGGTACGAGGACGAGGCTGGAAACCGTATGGAGATCTGCCTGAATCCCGCCTGTATCCCCGAACCCGTCACCATCGGGGACTCCTTCTCCGAGCAGATCGGCTTCGGCGCCGAGGCCTTCTTCTGGACAGCTGGCGCCCTTGTCCCGGCGGGGGCCACCCCCCCCGGTCTGGTCCTTGTGGAGTTTGCCATGGAGGCGGCCTGGGCCGCTGAGGTTCCCAACAAGGGAGATTGGTTCCCCTTTACACGGATTCGTATCCGGCTCGACACCGATCTACCCGGGGATTACACCATCGCTCACCCCTTCGGCACCGTGGGGCCCATCAATGTACCGGCGGCCAACGCCCTGCGCGGGGTCAATGTCTCCTTGGACATCCCGGCCGGAGCGCCCCCCGGATTTGAGATACTCCCGGACCCCGGCAATGTTCCCTCAGAGTTCTTTGCCGCCGGGGGCGTGCCTTTTGTCCCGGGTGAGGTCTTTATCGGTGTAGGCCCCCTCACGGCCAGTCCCACCCTGCTGAGAACCGACGTGCTCATCACCGGCCCCGCCGGCAGCGCCCTCAACATGACCATGATCGACTTCGATTCGGCGGGGCGGTACTTTGAACATGCCCTTACCCCAAGACCCAACCTCCCCCCCGTGGCTACCCCCGATATCGCCGGTGTCCTCTTCGGCAGCAGCGGCGGGGTTGTGATTGATGCGGTGGCCAACGACCTCGACGTCATCGCCCTGGGCACCAACGACCATGGCATCAACCCTAAGGCCACCGCCCTGGGTGCCCCCGACCCCTTGGCCCTCGTGGAATTGGCCAACTTCCCCCTGGGCACCCTGGAGATGGTCCCCGATCAGCCGGTGCTCTCCGCCAATGGGGCCTCCGTCATTAAAAACAGCGACGGCACCTTCACCTACATGCCTTCGGCCACCTTCGCCGGAGAAGATACCTTCACCTATACCGTCCAGGATACCGGTGGCCTGGTGGCCAGCGAGACCGTCACGATTCAAGTGGAGAACCTCACCCTAAAACGAGCCACGGTGAGGATAAAAACCATGAAATGGGAGATCGCAGGGGAGACCACCGTTTTTGCCGTATTACCCACGCCCCATATCATCACCCTCCACGCCGGCCCCACGGCCGCAGGTCCCGTCATCGGCACCGCCAGCGTTAAAGCCGACGGAAGCTGGATGACCCGGGGCGATATCACCGACAACCCCCAGGGGATGACCACAATCACCTGTGTCTCATCCGTTGGGGCCGTACTGGCTGGAAGAGTCGTGACTCTCAGATAAGACGCGTGGTGTCCGAAGGGCCTGTACCGCACGTCAATTAAGGCAACCAGACAGCCACCTCGAGATAAGTTGGGTACCGGCCAGCCAGGTACCCAACTTCTAAACGTGACTCTTTCATGCATGATCCTGTGACTGTCCTCTTTCCGGGTCGATTCCTGCCCCCCCCCAGGAGGATCTTTAAGGGCTCCATCGGTACGACTGAAGCCGTCACATCAGGCTTTGAACTCAACGAGCCAAAACATCTATAGGGAGAATCCCATGAAACAGCGAGACAACCGACGGTTACAAAAAAAAAGAACCATCAACCCAGGCCTCGGATCGGTGGCTGCGCTTCTCGTTATGTCTCTGATCCTCCTGACCCCCTTCAAAATCCACGCCCAGGACCCCGTCTCCCTCGGGCAGGTTACCGTTCCGGAACCGTCCAATCTCAATGCCTATGTCATGGACAAACAGGCCGCCATTCAGTTGGGAAAAGCCCTCTTCTGGGATATGCAACTGGGCAGCGACGGGGTCACGGCCTGTGCCTCCTGCCATTTTCATGCGGGCACCGACAACCGAATCACCAACACGATCAACCCCAAAGCGGGTGGCATCTTCGATGTCGTATCCGGCCCCAACGAGACCCTTGCTCCTTTAGATTTTCCCTTTCATAAACTCACGGATCCCCATGAACGCGGGTCTGGCGGTATCCTGCCCAACGATCCGGCGGTCATTTCAAGCAAAGATGACGTCACCGGTGCCCAAGGGGTCCTCTTTAACATCTTCAAAGGCATCCGAAAAAACCGCCCCGAAGATGCGGGCCGTTCGGTTCCAGACCCCGTTTTTAATGTCAACGGGCATAACGTCCGCCAGGTGACGGGAAGAAATACCCCCACCACCATCAACGCCGTCTTCAACTACGCCAACTTCTGGGACGGACGCGCCAACCATTTCTTTAACGGCATCAACCCCTTTGGCATCCAGGATGTGGGCGCCTTTGTCCTGGAAACAAGGGGAGATACCCTGGCCATGCTAGACCTCAACAAACCGGAAAATCTCATCGACAATGCATCCCTCGCCTCCCAGGCCGTGGGGCCTCCCGGCAGCGATGCGGAGATGTCCTATTCCGGACGTACCTTTGCCGATATCGGCAAAAAAATGCTGCACTTAAAACCCCTGGGCCAGCAACAGGTACGGGCCGATGATAGTGTGCTGGGTTCCCTGGCAAAACGGGCCAAGGGCCTTTCCACCAGTTATACGGCCATGATCGAGGCGGCCTTTTATCCCAAATTTTGGGACTCCGACAAGATCGTAAAATTTAGTGTCATCGATGACTACTGGCAGGAGCGGAACAGCAACTCACCACGTGGCTACTATTACGGCAACGGCGTGGTTGAGATCCTGGCCCCCCATACCCCCCTGGCACCCGACGAATTCACCCTCATGGAGGCCAACTTCTCCCTCTTCTTAGGTCTGGCCGTCCAGCTTTATGAAGCCACCCTCGTCTCGGACCAAACTCCCTTCGACCGCTTCATGGAAGGGGACAACACCGCCCTCACCTCACGACAGCAGGAAGGCTTGGGCATCTTCCGAGGCCAGGGAAGTTGCACCGTCTGCCACGTGCTTCCCGAGACCACCGGGGCCACGGTTCGTTTTATCGGGTTTGTTGAGGAGGGCATCGAAGAGGAGCTCATCGAGCTCATGGCCATGGGCAACAAGGAGATGGCCTTTTACGATGCCGCTTTCTACAACATCGGGGTTCGCCCCACCGCCGAAGATATCGGCAGAGGCGGCACCGACCCCTTTGGTCAGCCCCTCTCCTTCAGCCGCCAGGCGGCCATCGAGGCGGGAGTCTTCTCACCAGAGGCCGGTACCGTCGGTGCCTCTCCCCTCACCTTTACCCCCCTGGGTGAAAATGGTGGCCCCTTCCCCACCATTGATCCCGGCATCTCCACACGGGTGGCCGTGGATGGCGCCTTCAAGACATCGAACCTGCGAAACATCGAACTGACCGGGCCCTATATGCACAACGGCTCCCAGATGACCCTGCATCAAGTGGTCAACTTCTACGTACGGGGCGGCGACTTCCATGAAAAGAACATCGATAACCTCGATATCGATATCAGAGAGATAGGCGGGCTGAAAGGGGCAAACAAGGCAGACAAGCGAAATGCCCTGGTCGACTTCCTCATCTCCTTGACCGATGAGCGCGTTCGTTGGGAGATGGCTCCCTTCGACCATCCCCAGCTCTTCCTCCCCGACGGACACAACGCCTGCATCACCGGCAACCCCAAAAAAACCCGGGTCTTGGATACCATTATAACCGTGTTACCTGCCGTGGGGGCCCTGGGTCGACGTGCCCAGGGGCTGCCACCCATCAAAGCCTTTCTCGATGCCACGGGAGATACCATGGAGTGGGATAGAGATCTCCACTTTAATCCCTAGGGAGATTGCCACTAGTGGTGAAAGGCCCAAGACAAAATGGGGGGCCTATTTTCTTTATCTTTTTTTTATCAACAACGCACGGCGAGGCAATCCATGAAAAAATCACGTATTTTTTTTGTTCTATGTCTCTTTTCCATGCTGTCGCTCCTCGCGTCCTGCAGCAATAACAACGACTCAATAACTTCCTCCCCGGGAAATACAGGAGGCACTGGAAACAGTGGAGACATTGGAAACAGTGGGCTGGTCAATGACCCCACAGGAAGTATCCCCTCCTTTACCCTGGTACCCTTAAATGGACTGGAAGGGAGCCTCTTTACCGCAGCCGTTGGAGTCGACACCCATGTGGCCGTCGGTCTCTCCAACACCAACACCACCATAAAGGCCGTCCGCTGGGATATCGACCCCTTAACAGCGACAGCAAGCGCGCCCACCGAGCTCACCCCCATTGCCGGGAACACTTACAGTGCGGCCTATGACATTAACGGCACCGGTACAATCGTGGGAGAGTCGGCGAAGGGAACGACCACCGTTCCTGTTATCTGGCTCGCGGGAGAGACCACCCCCACTGAACTCAGCATGGTGGGCATGGGACCCTTAGGCGCCGCCTTTGGCATCAACACATCGGGTCAGATCGTGGGCCATGGCACCACCCTCGCCGGAGA
Organism: Desulfobacteraceae bacterium; assembly: GCA_013619155.1. Classification (GTDB taxonomy): domain Bacteria; phylum Desulfobacterota; class Desulfobacteria; order Desulfobacterales; family Desulfolunaceae; genus Desulfoluna. The sequence continues at coordinate 8,244 of JABXKT010000065.1, read as the reverse complement.
TATTGTGGGGATAGTCTGGACCTCGACAACGGCAGATCCAATACCACTCCCCACCCTCGGTGGAGCCTCCGGCAGTGCCTATTTCATTCGGGATGATGGCATGATCACCGGAGAAGCGGAGACCACCCTGGGAGCCTTTTACGCGACACTTTGGAAGGTAGATCCCGTCGGTGCCTTGACCACCGGACCCATCGATCTGGGAGCCGGCGCTGAAAATACCGGAAGTATCGCTTTTGGAATCAACAATTTAGGAGAGGTGATAGGCGAGACCGAAGATGCCACAGGGCTTATTCACGGTGCCCTCTGGATTCTCGATGGAACCACCGTCACCGCCCTGCATGACCTGGGCGTACCGGGTGCAGCCAGTAGTGCCAGTGCCATCAACAGTGCCGGTTTTATCATCGGATGGAAGGCCGATGCCGGTATCGATATGGCCCTGGCCTGGAAAACAGAAAATGATGCCATCATCGGCTTTCGCACCCTTTTAAATGAAATAGGCTTCAGCCAGGCCTTCGCCATCGACGAAACCGATATGGTGGTGGGCACCACAGGAGCCACGGCATTTGCGGCGGTTAAGAAATAAAATGTACCAATATACCGCGGTTCAGACCACCTTAGAATCGCGGTATATTTTGTCTTATTAGATCGTCTGATATCCGGGCGGTCTCTCATAAAAAAAAACCCTTAATTTTTAATAAGGGAAGGAGGTACCATGAATACCAAATCGAAAATTTTTATCGCCCTTCTCAGCGTCTGCATTGCGACGTTGCTTTACTCCTGTGGCGGGAGTGGCAGCTCAAGCGGACAATCTGGATCCACCAATACCTTCGGGACCATCACGGCCCTGGGCAGTATCACGGTCAATGGTGTGAAGTTTGAAACCACCGGCGCCCAGGTCACCTTAGGAGATACCCTGGCCCCCGACGACAGCGGGCTAAGCATCGGGATGGTCACCGAAGTTCAGGGCACCGTCAACGATGATGGCATCACCGGCACAGCCGATGTAGTTAGCGTGCCCACACAGGTCGAAGGTCCCATCACCAATATTGATGAGACCATCGCCGGCCTCGTCAAAAAAATCACCGTCATGGGCCAGACCGTCCTCATAGAAACCGGCACCACGGTCTTTGACAACGACGATCCCACCTTCACCTTTGCCTCGATAGCCTTAGGAAACGTGGTCTCCGCCAACGGATTCCTCCGGGATGATGGGGTCCTGGCGACCACCTTCATCGAGAAAAAAGCCGCCGATCTTGCCACCTTTATCGCCGCGGGTAACGATCTGGAGGTCACCGGGAAAATTGCAAATCTGGATCTCATCAATAGTACCTTTACCATCAACGCCCTGACCGTGGATTTCGCAACCGTCACCATCGAAGATCTCGAAAATGCCACCGGCGGTATCCTCGCCAATGGCCTGGTTCTTGAAGTCCATGGGACAAACTTTACCGCCTCAACCCTGGTCGCCACTCGAGTGGAGGTTAAGATCAATGGCCTAACCCTGAACAATGCCATCAAGGCCGAAATGGAAGGGTTTATCACCGATCTCGATACCGCCGCCGAAACATTCAAGATCAACGGCCAGTCTATCAACTACGCCAATGCGATCTTCAAAGCAGGATTGAAAGCAGAGCTGACCGACGGCATCAAGGTTGAAGCCGAAGGCCCCATGGTGGCCGGTATCATCGTGGCTACCAAGGTCGCCTTTAAGGCCAGCATGAAGATGGAAGGCAATGTGGCCACAGTGGATGCCCTGGCCGGCACCATCACCGTGGAGGGGTTGACCGGCATCGTCATCACCGTGGACAATCTTCTCACCCGATTTAAAAATGCCCTCTCTCTTAACGACATCTCGGTGGGAAACAATCTTAAAATCCGGGCCCGAAAATCCGGGTCGAGCGGCACCATCCTGATGGCCACACGTATTACCCTGGAAAATGCGGCCCCCAGCACCCGACTCATTCTGCAGGGAGCCGTGGAGAGTTTCGATGCAACCGGTGATCTCATCACCATCCTCGGCATTCCTGTGGATACCTCCGGAATCTTGGATACCAACTTCGAGGGTGAAGATATTACCCTCGGAAAGGCCACCTTCTTCAATCTCCTGACCGTTGGTACCCTCGTCAAGGCGAAAGCCGAACTCGGTCCCCCCCTTGTGTGGGATAAGATCGAACTTGAAGACGAGGATTAAGGAATAGGATTAAGGACGGTGAACTCGGGTGAGCCCTCCCATGGGGGCTCATCCGATGACCGACCTGGGCGTGAACCACACTACCGATAGGCCCCTCCACCCGGAGGGGCCTATCTTTCTATGCTCCCGACCGATTTAACTGAGGGGTCCTCCCGAGCTAGGGCTCAGGCAAAAAATAAATGCACAAATTTAAGAAAAATGCCGCTGTGATGCAGCCGAGGCGCGGGTTGAAGCGCTGCGGTAACCTGCTTCCACGGTGGTTCCCCTGGACCCCAGGTTTTTGACTGTGACGGACCTTTGGTCCGTCACAGTCACTATAAAAGTCTGTTTGGCAACCTTTTACAAAAGGTTGGCTCCCGGCAGGGCCGCCGGAGGCAAGCTTTCGCCAGATTGCCTCAAAAGGCATCGCTTTTTATCTGTTTTATTTTTGTGCAGGCCCTTACCATCCCGCCGATTCCCTTTGAACGTCTCTGTCCCATCACCGCCATGGCCGTGAGCCATAGACAACTAACGCAACGCCACGATCACCACAACCTTAACGCCCATGACGCCAGAACCTCACGGGATATTTTCCCTTAAAACTATGGGTTAAGCGTCCCCCCCCACAAACCAAAGCAAAGCAAAGCAAGGAAGAGATCATGTTAAACACGCAACGACATCAATCCAAAATACGCCAAAAAATGGTGTCTCTAAACAGTGCTCTCTGCGGATTTTTTACGATCCTGGCCTTTGTCGGGGTGTTCGGCGGATGCGGTGGATCCTCTTCTTCTGATCCCTCTTCTGATCCCCTCAACACATCCCCGGTGGCAATAGACGATGTGGGCGTCACCTTTGTCGGCACACCGCTCACCCTCAATGTGCTGGTAAACGACAGCGACACCCAAAACGACACACTAGCCATCACCACCTTCACCCAGCCCCAAAACGGCAGTGTGACAAACAATGGAGACGGCAGCTTTACCTACACCCCCAATGCCGGTTTTACCGGCACCGATACCTTTACCTACACCCTCTCCGACGGTCGGGGCGGCAGCGCTACGGGTATAGTGACCATAACCGTCAACGTCGCATCTGCGGGCAACAACCCGCCGGTGGTGAGTGATGACACCGTCACAACCGTCGTCGGAACCCCAATCATCATCAGCGTCCTGGCCAACGACACCGATGTGGATACCGACCCCCTAACCATCACCCGCTTCAGCCTGCCAACGGTGGGGCTCCTCGCCGACAATCCCGACGGCACCTTTACCTACACCCCACCGGCCACCATCGCATTCAACGGCAACATCCGCTTCACCTATGTTGTCTCCGACGGACGGGGGGGGATAGACACAGGAACGGTCTCCGTGGCCATCCTGCAAGCCATCTCCCGGGTCAGTAATATCGATGCGGCCCCCGGTATCGGAGGCAATGGCAACTCCGGAGGGACCTCCTCCAGTGCCGACGGCCGCTTTGTGGCCTTTGAATCCCTGGCGACAAACTTAACGGCTGTGGCCGATGCCAACGTCTTTCAAGATATCTACCTTCATGACCGCCTAACCGGCACCACAACACGGGTCAGCATGGGCTTGCTATCCGCAGAGCCCGATGGGCTTTCAAGCCTGCCAAAGATCAGTGCCGATGGCGGTTTTGTGGTCTTTGAATCCCAGGCCACAAACCTGGTAACCGCAGACACCAATGGACTTCAGGATATTTTCCTCTGGAGCCGCATCACTGGCTCCATCACACGGGTCAGTGTGGACTCATTAGGTGCCCAGGCCATCGGAGGCGACTCCTCCTCCCCGTCCATAACAGCCGACGGCAGCATCATCGCCTTCGACTCCGATGCCACCAACTTAATTGCGGTTGACGTTAACGCTGCCACCGACATCTTCATACGCATCCCCCTCACCGCTAGCACCTCCCGTGTCAGCGTGGATAGTAACGGGGCCCCGGGGAACGACGACTCCACGGCCCCTGCCCTCAGTGCCGATGGTAATTTCGTGGTCTTCGACTCAAATGCCACCAACCTGGTGGCCTTAGATACAAACCTGAATCGCGATATCTTCTTCCACAACCGACTCACAGGCACCACGGAACGGATCAGTGTGGCGAGCAACGCCACCCAAGGCAATGGCGATTCACAAGATGCCAGGGTCAGCGATGACGGCAGAATCGTGGCCTTTGAATCCCTGGCCACCAACCTCGTCGCGGCGGATACCAACGCGCTCTCCGACATCTTCGTGCACGACCGCCAAAACGGCACCACCACACGCATCAGCGTGGCCAGCGACGGCAGCCAGGGAGTTGGAGGCGTTTCCTTGCAGAACTCCATGAGTGCCGACGGCCGTTATGTGGCCTTTGAATCCGATGCCACCAACCTCGTCCCCGCAGACACCAACGCGGCGACCGATGTCTTCGTACACGACCGGACCACCGCCACCACCCGTCGCCTGAGCGTGGCTGCCGACGGCACCGATGGCACCGGCATCTCCGACTCCGCAGCCATCACTCCCAACGGGCACTACGTAACCTTCGAGTCCAACGCCACCAACCTCGTCCCTGCCGACGTCAACGGCAACACCGATGCCTTCGCCGCACCCAACCCCTGATTCTGCAGAGAGGATACGTTTGAAAAAGTGACTCGTATCCTCTCCGCAGCGCGACTCATAATAAAGGAAGGGACACGGGCAACTATTCAGCTCCAAAAAAAGATGCCTTCTATGGTTAAAGTGACCAAAGAACTGGCCTCCGGCGGCCAGGGAATAAATCCCCTGGACCCCAGGTTAGTGACGGTGACGGGCCTTTGGCCCGTCACCGTCACTATAAAAATCTGTTTGGCAACCCCGTCCTTGATAAAATAAGGCAAAAGGTTGGCCCCCGGCAGGGCCACCGGAGGTGTAAGTTGAATCGTGACGAACACTGTTAGAGAAAACCAATGGCACCACCATTTTGATCCCTTTTATTGGCGACCCCATTCCCCCCTGTTTTTCACCTTATATAAGAGAGATAAGGAGATCTGCCATGGAATACAACCACCTCCGTGGTTTTCTGACACGGACCGTTCGAACCCTGGGTCTTGCCACCCTCGCCCTGCTTCTAATCGCCTGCAGCAACGGCGGAGGCGATGAGGGCATCACGGTTCTCACCACCAAGATCACCACCGCCGATGGAGGCGTTTTTTCCGACGATGCCACGAACCCGGCCCTCACCCTCACCATTCCCGCCGGTTCTCTCTCGGCCGATGGACGGCTCACGGTGATCCATCGGACGAATCCTCCCGGAACAGGCCCTCACCAAACGGTGGCAAGTGATGCCTTTCAAATCACCTTAGTCTCCACAGCCGGCCAGCCGCTGTCGCTTACGACTCCCATGACGATCCAGCTCACCGCAACCACCGCACCGGTCCATCCCCAACTGGGAGAAATCGCCCGTCTCTCAGGCAGTACCTGGGAACGTCTGAGCACAAGTTTCTTCACCCCCTCCACCGGGCGCGTCTTCTCCCAGACCCTAATGACAACCGGCACCTTTCGCGTGGTGCACCGCACCTTGCAACGCACCATCGGTGCCAACGTAGCCGAGGGCCTCGATGTATTCTCCCATGAGACCTTCGGCAACGAGTCCTTTTTCGGGGATGTGATGGGACTACACACCGTTCTCAACGGGGTCCCTCCCAGCGGTGTGGTCCCCTTAGGGGTTCAGGTAGACCTCACCCAGGTGCCCGCAGCCATCGTTGCAGTCATGGTCGGCGCGGATCTGGCCGCCAAGGATGCGGCACTGAGTGACCCAGCCATCACCCGACAACTGATCAAGGCCGGAGCCGTGATCGGCGTCAAAGGCTTTTATGCCACCCCCGCACCGGAGGATACCACCCTCACCCGCGTGGGACTCACCTGTGCCCTCTGCCACATCACGGTGGCCCCCACGGAGTTTCAGCTCACCGCAGGGCCGGCTCTGCTCCCCATCGGTGAGCCACAGATCGACGGGATCCCCAATAGCCAGATGAATGCGGGCGCCATTTTGGCCCTCACCCCCTTTGCCATTGCCGCCGGACCGGCCACCGTGGATCTTCTCAACAGCTGGGGTCCGGGCCGATTCGATGTCCGGGCCCTTCCCGATAACCCTCTGGATGACGGGGTCAACAACCCCACCGCCAACCCGCCCTTGTGGAACTTTATCGACCTTCAAGAGCAGGACTACCTACTGGGATGGGACGGCCTCTTCAAAGACAATGGCGTAACCAACAACGCCCTGGCCAGTCAGGCCGAGGCGGTCTATGACCTCGTGATGCATAGCAACGGGGCATTTGGCACCGCTTCCGGTAATTTTCCACCGGAGCTAAGCGTCATCCCTCCGGCTCAGCTTCTCGCGGATCTGGCGACAGCGGAAGCCGCGACTCCGGGAAACGACATGGACACCCAGAAGATACTGGACGTCCAGACCTGGATGCGAAGCCTGGCCAGCCCCGCGCCCGGCCCCTTTGACGAAGCGCTGGCCTTGGAAGGATTCACCCTCTTTCATCAACAAACCCACTGCGCCAGATGCCACTCAACAGCAGACCTCACGGGGCCGGGGCTCTTTACCACCATCACGACGATTCCCCCTGCCGGCGATCTTGCAGGGGGCATCAAGGTGCCGAGTCTTCGGGGCATTGGCCACACCGCTCCCTATTTTCATGATCAAAGTGCCAATGGCCTCATCGATGTGGTGGCCCGTTTCGTGGCCAATGGACATGTGCCACCCCTCACAGGGCAAGAGCAAGCCGCCATCGTGGCGTACCTGAACAGCCTCTGATAACGCCATCGCGCCCCATCTATCTGGCCCCCTTGGGCGAGTCGGCCTCTTCTTGCTTTTTTAAAGAGGGGAAGGGGCCGACAAACAAAATTTAAAACTATTTTTCGTTTAAATATCAAGATACTAATCAGTAGCGCCCCAAAGGAACACGGCCTCAAAATTAGCCCGTTCTCCCTTTATTTTCGGTTTATTTGTTGCTACAATAAAATTCATTGTTATTATTTATGCATAGCATTTGATTCAGCGCTCCATATCTCTTCCAGATTTTCATACAATCACAAAAGTCACACATCGAAGCAGGCGTCTGCCAGAGATGAAATAAGACCCACTATTTTCATCACCGACCCTTTTTTTATTCGAGACACATTCCAAAAATGGCGTCACTGTATAAACGACCACTGATCTCAACACCCTCCCTCTCAGCAGAGTCTCTCACCTCGGAAATGACGACACAGATAAAACCCGTCCCATGAATCACCGATTCATGGCAATAAGGCGGCCACCCATCAGGTATTCTATTCAATTTACTATCAAATCTTTAAGTCACTCAGATTTCACAATCTGAGCAAAAGGCAAAAGGCAAAAGGCAAAAGGCAAAAGGCAAAAGGCAAAAGGCAAAAGATGCCATCTGCCCCTTTCGTATGCACACCTAAAAGGCCCACCACCCTTATCTGAACAGATTTAATTTATTGCCTTTTTTAAAATTTATCCCAAAACCCTTTGATTAATACGGTGTCGGAGTATCTCTGTATAATAACCATGGGCTTCCATAAGGCGTTTGGAAAACGCCTTATAGGCTGAAGCAGACATAATGGAGAAAAACAGACAATGGCAGACGAAAAAAAATCACACCTCACAAAAAAGCACATGCTGATCATCGGCCTTATCCTCTTCGGCGTGGTGGGACTCTCCCTCACCGTCACAGGGATGCTTGATTATTTTGGCCCGCCACCGCCCGGCGACCCATCAGAGTTCACCGGCCCTTTGATCGGGGATGAAGTCGCCGGAGATATCCTCTTAACCCTTCCCCATACCAACAAGGGTGCCTTTGAAGGGGGTGCCACGGGCACCGAGCGTGATACCGGCATCAACAACGCCGTACCGGAGAATGCCCAACAATCGGGGGGCGGGTTTAACATCCCCACCAACAGCCGACCGAGCCCGCTGTTTGGCGCTCAACCCTTTACCCAGCCCATGTTACGCTTCGAAGAGTTTGGCACCGAGCTCCTTACCCCCGGTGCACCGGCGCCGCCCCTGATATTCCCCATGCCCGCAACAGG
>JABXKT010000243.1 GCA_013619155.1 Desulfobacteraceae bacterium | reverse complement strand
CCCGTGACCACCTACACCTTCACCCTGACCACAGGGGTGAGAGATGTGGCCGGAAATCCACTGGCATCGCCTGTATCATGGTCCTTTAGCACCCAGGACGCCTCGGCCACAGCGGCCTCTTCGTCATCGGGCGGAAGCGGCGGGGGCTGTTTTATCCAGTCTGTGAATTAAAAAGCGAGGCCTCCCCTGCCGGGAGTCGCCGGTGGGTGCCTCACTGACACCCAAAAGAATGCGTAACTATTCAGCTCACTGAAAAAATGCCTTTTATGGTTAAAGTGGGTGTGAAAAGCGTGCCTGTTATTGATTGGGCAATTTTTACGGAACTTTTTGAAAAGGTTGCCAAACAGGTTTTTATAGTGACGGTGACGGGCCTTTGGCCCGTCACCGTCACAAACCTGGGGTCCAGGGGGTTTATTCCCTGGCCGCCGGAGGCTTCTTTTTGATTTGAAGTGTTACCCTGATTTGAACCAGGCCCCCTTTTTTAAAAAAGCGCCAGAGACACGGCTGAATAATGACAGCAATTCAGCTATTTACGCAGAACCAAACACGATCTCTCTCAATCATTCATTTATCTGGAGGGTCCATGAAAATTGACGCCCATTATTATGGCATCCTGGCTTTCAGTAGAGCCTGCGGATTTACAAAAGAGGCGGCGGGAACCCTTGCGTATGCGTCGCAGTATGTCGACGACGCGAAAATCAATCATATGGTATTGAGAAAAGAGCCGAAAGGGGTGGAATCGGAAACAATCAACGGAAAGCCTGCCTTTTACAACATGGCAACGTGCCACTCCTACACGAGAATAGGGACATTCAACTACGATTCCATGACAGGAAATACATGCGCATTTCATTTCGTGCCGGGGTGTGACGGAAAAAACTTTACACGAAAGCTCAGGTGTAAGGAGAGATCACCCATTATCGAGGCCATTCTTGCCGAGGCCAAGAAAAGTAACGACCTGGTAAGATTCGGCATGGTCCTTCACGCCTATGCGGACACCTTCTCCCACGCCGGGTTCTCCGGCCTATTGAGCAAGGTGAACTGCATCGAAAACTTGCAGGCAACCCTGAGCACTCCGCTGATTCCAAGCCACCTCTTAAAGAGATGGATCATGCAATTTCGAACAAGCAGATCCGGGGAGATCATGGACCGCTTCCTTCATGCCATCGTCCCATCCTACGGCCACGGCCAGGCTCTAACCTATCCCGATCTTCCCCACCTGAAGTGGAGTTATCACTACGACTACAGCGACAATTTTTCATCCACCTTCAAACGCTCCAAGATTGACAACACCAAGAGATTTGGTGATGCCTTTACGGCGATCCAAGGACACCTTACAGACTACCTCGAAACCCATCCCCAGCACAAAGAGCCCAACGGGGGGCTCAACGACTTCACCCCCCTCCACAAAACCCTGGTGGCAGAGGTAAGATCTGATGCCAGACGAATCAAAAACTGGCGAGCCACCATGATCAGACTCGGCCTCTTTAACGCCTCGGATAAAGAGCTTCGCTACAATCGATTTGCCTGGCTCGAGGAGGCTTTTTCCAATTTTTCGAAGAGAACCTACGACAGGCGAAAAGTGGAAGGGGCCGTCGCCGGGCCCAACTTCGCCCAAACGAACTGGTACCAATTTTATAAGGCAGTCCACTGGTATAAAAAGCATTTCTTCCGACTGGCCGAGGAGCATGGGGTGACCATTCCAAGGTGAATTTCCCCCTCCTGAATCAAAGATTCATAGTCACTATTCGGTGCCTTTATTCGGCCTAGTTCAAAATAGCCTAAAATAGGGTAACACTGTAAATATTCAGATCACGCCTCTGGCGGCCCTGCCGGGAGCCAAATTTTTCCCTGATTTTATGAAGCAAGGTTTGGCAAACAGCTTTTAAAATATAAGTCAGGGTGAACCTAAAGCCAAAGGCAGATATGATGTGCCCCAAGGCACGAGGGGCGAAGTGTATCTGCATCCTGCTTTCAAGGTGGCACACCTTGCCGCCGGAGGTCGTGCGGTGGAAGTTTACCTCCGGGGGCCCTTTTTCTGGTCACTTTGACCCTAGAAGGCTGAAGTATTACCTTGATTTGAACCAGGCCCTTTATTCTCACCGGCCCTCGTTAGGAGAACCCATGGTGATCAGCGCCACAACCGCTATCGATCCCACCCGCGTCCACTTCCTGGCCGGGGGTAAATCGCCCCCCGGACATTACGTTCTCTACCTCATGCAGCAGAGCCAACGCACGAGGTACAACCACGCCTTGGAGTTCGCGGCCCAGCAGGCCAACACCTTGAAGATCCCCCTTCTCGTGGGGTTCGGCCTCAAAGGCGCCTCCCCTGAAGGCACACACCGTCACACCCAATTTATAATGGAGGGACTCTGTGGATTAGGGCCCCGGCTCGAAGAGCGGGGCATCGGCTTTTGCATCCTCATGGCATCGCCTTCGAAGACCGCCCAGAGACTGGGCAGAGACGCCGCCCTCATCGTCTGCGATCGGGGCTACCTTCGCCACCAGCGACTCTGGCGGCATGAGACCGTCACCGATGCATCCTGCCCCGTAGTGGAGATTGAGTCCGATGCCGTGGTACCGGTCTCTTGCGCCTCAAACAAACGAGAATACGCCGCCCGCACCCTTCGCCCAAAGATTGAGAGGATCCTCGATCGCTATCTCACCGAACTTCGCCCAACGCCCCTTAAGATCCCCTTCCCCGCCTCCCGACTCCCCACAGATCGCATCGACCCCTTAAAAAAGATTCCCCACGGCCTCATATCGGACCGCCACGTGGGGCCTGTGGGGCGATTTAAAGGGGGGGAAACGGAAGGACAAAAACGGCTTCACCACTTCATCCAGGAGAGACTCTCCCGCTACGCCATCCATCGGAATCGACCCGAAGAGACCGCCATCTCGGAGCTCTCCCCTTACCTTCACTTCGGCCAGCTCTCGGCCTTAGACGCCGCCATGGCCGTCAGCCATCATGGAAAAAAATACCCCGATGCCGTAGCCATCTTTATAGAAGAGCTCATCATCCGACGGGAACTGGCCATCAACTACACCTGGTTTGAACCTCGATACGATACCTTCGAGGCGGCCGCTCCATCCTGGGCCGTGGAGACCCTGGAATCCCGAGATATCCCAGAGAGCCTCTACACTCGGGAACAACTCATCGCCGGCACCACCCACGACCCCTACTGGAACGCCGCCATGGCCGAGATGGTCCACACCGGCTTCATGCACAACTACATGCGCATGTACTGGGGGAAAAAAATTGTAGAGTGGCACCCTGATGCCCGTACGGCCTACCAGACCGCTCTTTACCTCAACAACCGCTACTTTCT
>JABXKT010000064.1 GCA_013619155.1 Desulfobacteraceae bacterium | reverse complement strand
TATGCGTTTCACCCCTCGTGCCTCGGGGTAAATCGCATACACCTTTGATTTTTTGATTCAATTAAAGAGACATTCATGATGTCTGTTTGGCCACCTTTTCAAAAGGTGGGCCCCCGGCAGGGCCGCCGGAGGCCTCTTTGATATTACAAAAAAGCGCCGTAAAAAATTTTAAAAAAAAGAGAGGAGATCGATGATAATTACCATTATTGCCCCGGCCAAGCGTATGGAGATGCGTGAGGGGCCGTGGTGCAAGGCGATGAGGCCCCCTTTTTTTGAGGCGGAGAGTGCCGCCCTGGTGGACGCCCTGGGTCACTACTCGGTGGATGAAGTGGCGGCCCTTATGACGGTGAGTCACCGGCTGGCCGAGGAGACGGTGGCGAGATTTTACGCCCTCTCCCGAAAAGAGGGGGATAGAACCCCGGCACTTTTTGCCTACCGGGGGGATGCCTATCAGGGCATCGAGGCCGAGGGTCTGGATGCGGACGGGCTGGCCTGGGCCGAGGACCGGCTGCGGATTCTCTCCGGGCTCTACGGGGCGCTCTCACCTACGGTGGGGGTGATGCCGTATCGTCTGGAAATGGGGCTCTCGTTGCCGGAATTCGGGAGGCTCTCCGCCTGGTGGCGGCCTTTGGTGACGGAGCACCTCCAAGGGCTCATGGGAGACGACGGGGTTCTCCTGAACCTGGCCTCGGCGGAGTACGCCCGGGCGGTGGATCGTACGATGATTAAGGGGCGCTTCGTGGAGGTGATCTTTAAGGAGAGTCGGGCAGGGGGTCTAAAGGTGGTGGCCATTCACGCCAAGCGAGCTCGGGGAGCCATGGTGCGCTGGATTATCGAGAACCGCATCGATTCTCTGGAGGCGGTGAAAGGCTTCGATCTCAACGGGTACCGGTTTGACGCGGTGGGGTCGCAGGCGGACGCTCTGCTCTTTGTCCGGCCGAGCCCTTGATGGCACGAAGGCAACGGGCCGGTGTGTCTCTCATCGAAACGTTTTGGCGGCGTTTTTTGGCCTGGTTCAAAATAGCCTAAAATAGGGTAACACTATAACTATTCAGCTTGCGCCTCCGGCGGCCCTGCCGGGGGCCACCCTTTTACAAAAGGGTGCCAAACAGGTTTTTATGGTGACGGTGACGGGCCAAAGGCCCGTCACCGTCACCAACCTGGGGTCCAGGGGATTTATTCCCTGGCCGCCGGAGGCCCTTTTTTGGGTCACTTTAACCATAGAAGGCTTCTTTTTGATTTGAAGTGTTACCCTGATTTGAACCAGGCCCGTTTTTTGAGAAAAAGAGCGCCGGAGGCCGTGCAGTGAACGCTTACCTCCGGTGGTCCTGCCGGGGGCCAAGCTTTTACAAAAGGGTTCCAAATAGGATTTAATAGTGACCATGACGGGCCAAAGGCCCATCATGGTCACTCACTTGGGGTCCAGGGGCGGCAAAGCCGCTTAGGCAAAAAAATTCCCTGGCCGGGCGTGTCGATTTAATCGGGCAAACGCCTATTTTAGCCGTTTGCACCCCCATATAGTGCAGTCACTATTTATAAAAATTAGAGATACAGCGGGTCGTATTCGTCATAATAGCCCTTAAGGGCTTTGGCAAAAAATAGATAGACGAATTTCATAAGAATACGGCTGCGCGTTGCCCCGAGGAGCGGGGCAACGCGCAGCCGTAAACCGCTTTCGAGGTGGCTCACCTCGCCGCCGGAGGCCCTCTTCGTTTTTGTAGCGATGTTACCCCTCTTTTTGGGCCGGAAAGATCGGGTGTTTTACGGGGTAGCGCTCATCGGCGATGATCATCTGGATCCCTTCGTTGAGTCCGGTGTGGATGAGAAGGGGGCCGGAGAGGTTGGCGGTGATCTCTTCGGGACGGTCTCCGCTGGCATTGATGATGGCGTAGATGAATAGCTCTTCCGGGGTCTCCACCGCCCACTTCATCTCCTGCACCGCCCTCTCAATCTCCACGGGGTAGTCGGAGAGGAAGAGGAAGGGGTCCATGAGGGCGAAGGCGAGTTCGGGGTCATCCACGGACTGGAGGGTGATCATGGGATCGATCTCCTCATGGGAGAGGAGGATATACCTCTCCTTGCCGGGAAAACCGGGCATGCCCTTGGGCATGGATATGATTTTTGTATCGTCTATATCAACGGGACCAAATTGTCGAGTCGGGATGATCACGGTGTTACTCCTTGGTTTTGTGGCCCTTGAGCATGGAGGCTGCATGAACCAGGGTATTTCGGTTTCTTTTGGCGGCCATTCGGTTCTCCTCTTCGATGCGTTGGCCTACTTCCTGACGCATGATGGTAACCTCTTTGGGGGCTTCCACTCCGATGCGGACATTTCCTTTTCCGATATCCACCACATGAATGGTGATGTCGTCTCCGATGCGGATCTTTTCACCCGCTTTGCGTGTCAGTATGAGCATCCGTTTTTTCCTAATCTGTGATCGTTGTGGCCAGGGAATGTGAGCCGGGGTCATCCGAGGTCATTTTTTATGCCGTGATTGTGTCGTATCCAAGCATATCTCCCCGTACACTCCTATAACCCTTTTTTATTTGAGATAGTTGAGAAGGCTCGTGTTGAGGATGCGCGAGGTCGAGGCCAGGGAGGATTCATAGCCGAACTGTTTGAGTTTCAAATCGGAGATGGCGCGCACCACGTCGGTGTCCTCCAGCTTGGATCGGTTGGTGTCATGGCTGAGGGTCAGATCCTTTAAGATGTCGCTGCGTGTGTCCAGTCTGCTGGCGCGTACTCCGGCCTCGGAGATGGTACTTAAGAGTGTATTGTGGTCGCCTCCAAGGCGAGAGATGGACTGGTGGAGTCCCTCTTTGTCGTTATTCTCCAGGGCCGATTTCAACTCGAAGAGTGAGCTGAAGACGCCCCACTGAACCCCTTTGTGGCTGACCAGGGAGGAGGCGTCGGTGGGGGTATCATCGGCGGCAAAGCCTAAGAAAGCGCCCACGGAGTTGTGCCGGTTTTCACCGGAGCGTAAGAGAAGGGAGATGCCCTCCAGCTTAGACGGCTCGACGCCTCTCTCTTCGGCGATGGCAAAGGTCTCTTCGGTATCGTTCCAGGAGACCCTATAATCGGCCCCCTCTCCCCGTTCGGCCGAGGCGCTCTCCATGGCCATCTCTACGGCATGGGCGAGCTCCGGACGCGAATAGGTGCCGGCTCTCACCTCGGCCGTGAGCCGGGTCTCCTCTCCGGGCAGGGCCGCTGTCCTCTTCTCCATAAAATCGAGTCGGTTGTTGGTCTCATCGATGGTGGCCGTATTCGACGAGAAGATCTCCGATCCGGAGAATCCCACCACCATGTCCGATTGAGGTCCGATCTTGATGCGAAAGGGGGTGTCGTTCCCCCGGTAGGAGATGGCGGTGGGGGTATCCGGGCCATGGGCCTGAAAGGGGCGAGCGTCGCTCCGGGTGCCGGCAAAGATGTACTGCCCGTCCATGCGGGTGTTGGCCAGATCGAGAACCCCCTCGATGAGACCCTCCACCTCGATGGCGGCTGTCTTCATGTCCTCGGCGTTGGTCATTCCATTGGCCATGGAGATGGCCAGGTCCTTACCGCGTCCCACCATCTCCTTGATCTGATCCAGAGACTCTTCGCTCCCCTCCAGCCATAAAGATCCCGTGTCCACGTTGCGTTCCAGCTGGGAGAGGTCATTGATGGTGGTCTTGAGAGCCGCGACGCGGCTGGCATCTACGGGTGCATCGGAGAGTTTTTGGATGCGCTTGCCCGAGGAGATCAGGGAGCTTTTGTCGAGCACCTCCCGGTTCTTCCGGCTGATATTCTCCTTTGACTGATTGTAAAGGGTGGAGGTGGCTACCCGCATGGATCACTCTTTATGGTTGGTGGCTCGACCGTGGATGGAAGGACGTCTCCCATATGCATCGGTAAAAGCCTTGAACGCTCTATTTGGGGGTCAATGTCCACCCCTTCTCTTATCGGCAGGGTGTAAAAAAAACCTGAGTATCCTATAGGTGGTTTCTTTTGGCCGCATTATCGTTTCGAACATCAGCGTGTTTACATCATCACCCGGTCACCCTTGATCCCTGGTGCGCCGCACTCCGGTGCGGCATGAGTAACGATGGACTAAAAAACCGTACAGGAGTCCCCCATCGGAGATGGGGGGTGACCATTTGAATTATTCGCGGAGATCTTTATAAAATCAGATAAAATTTCCGGCGGTCAATATTTTGAAACGGTTGCCAAACAGATTTTTATTGTGACTATGACGGCCAGGGGATTTATCTCCTGGCCAACCGAGGCCCTTTTTCTGGTTATTTTAACCATAGACGGCCCATTTTTAGCCCCGGCCCTTACTTCATGTTGAGAATGGTCTGGATCATCTCATCGGAGGTGGTGATGAGTTTGGAGGCGGCCTGGTAGGCCTGTTGGTTGGCCAGAAGGTGCACCAGCTCTTCGTCCACGGATACGCCGGAGATGGAGTCTCTCAATTCGGAGAGTTTTCCCACCATCACCTCTCCCATCTCCCTCTCCTTTTTGAAGCTTGACGCCCGGATGCCGATGGAGCCGAGCATATCCTGGTAGAAGGCATCCGGGGTCGTGGTGAGGCTCTCGGCCACGGCCCCTTGCTTTCGGGAGTAGGTGTAGGTGGGCATCTTTTTTTCCATGTACTGCATATCCGCCATGATCAGTGCATTCTCGTTGTTTATTTTCCCGTAGTCTCCCGAGGCGGGGCAGAAGGTCTCCGGTTCTGGACGAAACCCCGTGACCTCTGCCAGGGCCGGTGACCGGTCCCATCGCATGGTGAGCTTTTGGAGCGTCGAACCGTCATTTTCTGAGAATTCGAAGCGGTTTTTTCTCTCCATATACCGGACCTTGTAGGGGGCACCGAGGTCCGAGGCGTCGTTCATGGAGTTCTCTATGTCGGTGGCCAGGGTGTGGAGATCCCCCCGGGAGGTGAGGATCCGGGGGGCAATGGCCACGGCCTTGGACAGCTCGTCCTCTTCGAAGTAGAGAACGGCCGGGCCATCCATTACCATGGGGCGCCCCTCGGGGTTGGCCACCTGGAGGCTGCTGCTTACCGAGTCGGTCTCGGCTCCTCGGATGCGGGCGGCGGCGATGTTGGAGGGGTCTTGTACCAGATTCGTGAGATCCATGCTGCCGGCATCATGGCCTTTAAAAAAGGTGTTGAGTCCCAGGGCGGCAGCCACGCCGCCATCACGGGCGCTGCTGTCCGAGAAGGCGTAGGCGACCCCCGACTGGGGGCGCAGTCCGAAGTGGCCGGTGTCGTCGATCTCGGCATGGAGACCGGCCCCTGATTCCACGGATTGTCGGTTGAACTGATCGGCCAGGGAGGCGGTGGACCAGTGCCAGGCAGACTTTTGGTCCACGGTGGTCTCACCTTCTAGGGAGAGGGGCTGGCCCGTATCATCGGTGGCGACCACGAAGCGATCTCCGGTCAGAAGGGTTCCCGATTCCAGGGAGAGGGTCATGCCGTCCACCTTAAACTGCGTTTGGTCGGGATCCTCTAAGGTAACCGTGCCATGGCCCGTGCTGTTTTTCCACTCCAGGACGATGGGGTGTTTCTCCGAGACCGTCTCAAGGGAGCCAGACCCTTCTGAGACGGTGAGGGTGTAGCGGTCTTTGGCACACCGGGCCCTGCCTTCCGGGACCCCTTTCAGGACCACGGGATCGGCTTTGCCCGTTTCTGAGGTGTTGAATTCGAAGATATTGCCGGCCACGAGATGCCCTTTTTTCATCTCAAAGCCGATACCGTCTACGGGTGGGGAGGGGGTGAGGCTGTTCTCATCGGTGATGACAAAACGGCTCATGGCACGGGGGGTGCCGTCGCTTCCTAAGCGCTCCCAGCGTAGGACCGGATTGTCGTTTCCCGGTCCCACGGTGCCTGCCTGCTCCACGGTGATGCGGTAGCGGCTCATGGGCATGGCACTGCCGGTGAAGTGGGTGGGGGCCGTGGTGGAGAGGCCGGTGTCCACCTCCACGGCCGAGGCGGGCTGGGGGCTGTTGAGTTTTTTCGTCCAGATCTTCATGCCCCCGTCGTAGTCGATGCGGTCTCCAAAGGGGAGGTTGTAGAGTTTTCCCTGGGCCGGTGTCTCCGTGGCTAGGCTGGCGGCCTGGTGGTAGTCGGTGCCCACCCCCTGGCTGTGGACGAGGTTAACACGCCACATCACCTCTTTGGCCAGGGAGTCCAAGTTCTGCGCCACCTCGGAGAGGATGTCATCCTTGACGGTGAGCCATCCTCCGAGCTTGCCCTGGGTGATGGCCGGGGCGAGATCCACCTGACCGCCGGAAGAGGTGGTCCAGTTTACCGTGCCCTGGGAGCTTTCCAGATCGTAGGAGCGGTTTCCCTCCACCAGGGGGTAGCCGTTGTCGGTCATGACGGAGAGGTGGCCGTTGGGTTGCTCCACGGTGTTGACGTTTAAGTACTCCGATAACTCGGTGACGAGCTGGCCTCGCATGTCCCTCTGGTCGTTGGCCGGACGGGTGGCTTCGGTGGCACTGATATCGCCGTTTAAGGTGGCAATTTTTTTCATCAGGGTGTTGACCCGTTTTACCCCGGTCTCTATATCTTGGCTGACGCCCGATTTCATGCGGGTGAGGTCGTTGGAGAGTGCATTGAACTGGCCGGACATGGTGCGTGCCGACTCCAGGAGTACCGAGCGTGCCGAGGGGTCGTCGGGGTGGTTGGAGACCTGGCTCCACCCCTGCCAGAACTCACTCATGGTGGCACCCAGGTGATGATCGGAGTCGACGTTGAAGAGGGCCTCTAGGTTGTCGATGTAGACCATGGACTCATCATAGGTGGCAAATTTGGATTTTTGATCCATGAGGCGCTCTTCCAGACGCTGGTCCACCTGGCGGTTCACCCGATCCATGGAGACGCCGCCGCCGAGCTGAAGGCTGCCGACAGTGTAAGGCTTCTGGGTGGAGAGGGATTCACTCTGACGGCTGAAGCCCGGGGTATCCACGTTGGCGATGTTGTGGCCATTGATGGCCATGCTCCGGCCGGCGGTGGAGAGGGCCCCCTTGGCGATATCCATGGTGAGGCGAAGACCCATGCTTACGCCTCTCCACGAAGGAAGAGAGAGCTGCGGGTCTCCATGAGGTGGCGGTTCATGCCGTATGTCCCGGTTTTGGCAGACTGGGTGGTGAGTATCCCGATGATCTCCTCGACGGTCTCAAGATACTCCGTTACGAAGGCGCGGCTGGATGTGGTGATGACCTTCAGCTCGCCCTTGAGACGGAGGATGGCCTCCACGGAGCGGCTCACATGGGCGGCCTCTTCGCAGAAGAGCCGGGGCAGCTCGCGAAGCGCTACGGGTACCGTGGTGTCATCGAGTCCCAGTCGTTGGGATGCGAGGTGAAAAAGCTCGCTTCGGAGTCCTTCGATCTCCGTGGAGAGGCGATTCTTCTCCTTCGTGTAGCCCCAGAGGCGCTCTAAGGCGATGGTATTTAAGGCCTGGCTCTCCTCTGCCATGAGGGCGAGGAGTTCGGTATAGAGGGCCTCTTTTTTTTCGAGCAGGTCAATGATGGAGTGCGCTGCCATAACCTTCCCCATGAATCGGTGATCGTGTACGCTTTATTTTAAGCCGGGCGTCCCTCATAAGGGGCCTCTTCTATATGTCGGAGGGATCGGGTGGGAAATATTTTCCTAGCCGGGGATCCTTATGCATAGGTTTTGCATGTTCTGTGCCAGTGTTGGCGGGGTCCTTTTCGGTGGCATCTAATTTTTCCACCATCTGGCGGTAGAGGAGATCGCCGAGACCCAAGGGACTCCGCTCCTTTGTCAGGTGTTGGGCCAGCTGTTCATCCCGCATGGACTCGTATATTTTACGCTGGTGGCTTCCCCCGAAGATGGGATCCTCCTCCGTGGGGCGCATCTCCTTGAGCATCTGGGTGACGAAGATCGCCTCGAAATTTCGGCACGCCTCCTTTAGTCTTTGCTTCTCCGGGGTCGTGGCATCGCTTGGGGTCGTGGCGGCGATGGGGTTTCCAGTGGGTCTGATGGGCACAATACCCTCCCTTAGATGATGACGAGTTCTGCTTGCAGGGCCCCTGCGGCCTTGATGCTTTGAAAGATGCTGATCATATCCCGGGGGCTTACACCGATGGCATTTAAGGCGTTAACCAGCTCCTGGATGGTGGTGCCCCGAGGCATGAGCATTACCTTCGCCTCCTCTTCGGTGAGGGTGGTGCTCGTCTCCTTTGTTATGGCCGTCTCTCCGGGGGCCAGGGCGTTGGGTTGGGAGACGCTCGGGGTCTCTGTGACGGTGATGGTGAGGTTGCCGTGGGCCAGGGCCACCGTGCCGATGCGGACATTCTCACCGATGATGACGGTGCCGGTCTTCTCGTTGACCACGATGCGTGCCGGGATATCGGGGGTGACGGTGAGGTTCTCGATTTTGGCGATGAACTCGGTGACGCGCCCCTTCATGTAGGCGGGCAGGGTCAGCCGTACGGATCCCGAATCGAGGGTCTCGGCGGTCTTTTTTCCGAAGGTGTCGTTGATCTTTCTGGCCACCCGGCTGGAGGTGGTGAAGTCGGGATTGTGAAGGTTTAAGACGATGCGGTGTTTTCGAGAAAAACCGGTATCCTTTTCCCGTTCCACGGTCCCCCCCCCGGATATACGGGCCACGAGGAGGTGATTTTTCTTGCTATTGGCATCTCCGGCCCCCCCGATGGCCAGGGCACCGGCCGCCAGGACCCGTACATCGCCGTCGATGGTGCGAAGGGGGCTTAAGAGCAGGGTGCCCCCGGCCAGGCTCTTGGCGTTGCCGATGGAGGAGAGGGTGATGTCTAAGCGGGTGCCCCGTTTGGCGAAGGGGGGCAGGGCGGCGGTGATCATGACGGCGGCGGCGTTGCTGAGTTTTAAGGCGTCCTTGTCCACGGTGACACCCATACGTGTCATCATGTTGGCCAGGGAGTTCTGGGTAAAGGAGGCCCCCTTCTTGTCGCCGGTGCCGGCAAGGCCCACCACGATGCCGTAGCCGGAGAGTTGGATGGGACTGGCCCCTTGGATGGAGGCGATATCTTTGAGGCGCTCTCCCCATGCTGCAGGGGTGAGGGTTAGGGCCACGAAGATGGCCAGGACCAGGGGGGGGGCGAAGCGTTGTCGGTATCGCATGATGGCTCTCTTTGGGTTGCGGGGCCTTATGAGGGGCCCTTGGGTCTTTTAAAAGAAGGGTTCTACGCGTCGTTCGCCCGTAATGCGGCAGGTGATTACTTTTCCAGAGCGGCTGTTCTTGACCTGGATGAAATCGCCCATCCCCCCGCTCGCCTTGGCGATGCCCGTGGCCGAGATGGTAAGGCCCCCCACGGTGTATTGGATGCGGACTCCGTCGCCGCGCCGGACAAGGGCGGGGGTGGTGAGCAGTCGGGTGGTTAAAGGGGTCCCGAGGGACAGGGCGCGGGTGGTCATGCGGCCTACGGCCCGGGCCGGATCGAGGATTATCAATGGGTCACCCGGGGAGATGGGGCGCTCTTCCAGGGCGATTTGGGAGCGGGTGATCGTCTTGTTCCGGCCGATGGCCTCTGTGGTGACGGCGACCTGTGTGAGGATATGGGCCGTTGCCGTGAGGGTGAGGCGGCCTTCCGGGGTCCCATCCACGGAGAGAGACAAGGGGACCTCCAGGCGATTCTTCCGAATGCGCACGCGGCCCGCTTCGGGGACTATGGTGAGGACGCCCAGGGGCAAGGTGCGGCGTCCCATCACTCGGAATCGGGTGAGGACGACCTCTTTGCCCCAGGTTTTCTTGGCCACCGCCTCGATGAAGGGGCGCAGGCGGCTATCCTCGATGGTCTGACCCTTTCGGGTGATGCGTACCCGGTGGGGGCTCTGGATGTCGAGGGTGGCACATCCCGGGAGGAGGGCGATTTTTCGGAGGAGAAAGGGGCCGGGGACCCGGTGCTCTCGGCCCGGGAGGGGGGCCTTGAGTACGACGGTGCCGGCGTGGCGCCGAAGGGGGCCGGAGAGGGGGGCATCGAAGAGATCGCAGACTCGGACCGTATCGGCCACCACCTCGATGCGAGGGTTTAAGGATAGGGGCCCCGCTTAGCGCATCTGGTTTGGGACCAGAGGGTCGGGGGTTCGAATCCCTCTTCACCGACCATATTAAAAAGCCTCGTCTGATGACGGGGCTTTTATGAGGGGATCTGTTCACTGTTACGCCCGGTCCTTACCGTTTCAGGTTGTTGGCGGTTTCCATCATGCGGTCACCGGTTTGAAGGGCCTTGGAGTTGGCTTCGTAGGCGCGCTGCCCCACGATCATGGCCACCATTTCATCCACGATGTTGACGTTGGACATCTCCAGGGACTGGTTGGTCAGGGAGCCGAAGCCGTCGCTTCCGGCGATGCCTTCGATGGCCTCTCCGGAGCCTTCGGTGGGGCGCAATAGGTTGTTTCCCATGGCGAAGAGGCCGGCGGCGTTGGCAAAATTGTAGAGAGGGATCTGGGCGGTCATTAGGACCGCATCCTCCTGACCGTGGGCGGTGAGGGTGCCATCGGAGCCGACGGTGACGAGAACCGTGTCAGAAGGGACGGAGATCTCGGGTTGAAGGCGGTCTCCCGTGGGGTTGGTGATGAAGCCATCACTATCTAGGGTGAAGTTACCGGCTCGGGTGTAGACCTCACTTTGGCCGTGGATGACCTTGAAAAACCCCTTACCCTCGATGGCCATATCCAGGTCGTTGCCCGTATGGACGTAGTCGCCCTGGGTAAAGACTTTTTGGATGCCTGAGGGCTTGACCCCCATGCCGACCTGGATGCCTGTGGGCACCTGGCCCCCTGACGGGGTGGGTGCCCCGGCGATGAGCTGGGTCTGATACATGAGGTCTTGAAAGTTGGCCCGACTCTTTTTAAATCCGTTGGTGTTGGCGTTGGCCAGGTTGTTGGAGACGGTGTCGATGTTCATCTGCTGGGCGCCCATGCCTGACGCTGCTGTCCAGAGTCCTCTCATCATGATGTCTGCTCCCTATTTTTATCTGGTTCATCTTTTTTTTACTATGTCGGCGATGGATCGGCGGTCTGGACCGATCAAAGGCCCATGACCCTATCCTGGGTCAGGAGGGTCCCTCCTAGGCGGGCCGTCCCATCTGGATGACCCGCGAATCCGTCTCGTCGCTGGATTTCATCACCTTGCTGGCCGATTCATACATGCGCTGGGCATCGATGAGGTGGGTCATCTCGATGACGGTGGAGATATTGGCCCCTTCTAAGGATCCTTGCTGGAGCCGGGCATCGGTGGCCGGGATCTCCCGCCCTTTCTGGGGGTCCATGGCGAAGAGGTTGTCCCCTTTTTTGGTCAGGGCCCTAAGATCCGTGGATGTGACCAGATCCAGGCTGTCGAAGACCATGGCATCCATGATCACCTCTCCTTGCTCCCCGAAGAAGATGTCATCACCGGTGAGGGTGACGGCCCCGTTTTTTCCCATGACGGGAAACCCATCTTGGGTGACCATGCGTCCCATAGCGTCCACGGTGAAGTTGCCGTCACGGGTGTATCGGGTCCCCGACGGGGTACTCACCTTAAAGAACCCCTCCCCTTCGATGGCCAGGTCCAGGGGGTTCCCCGTCTCTACGAGGGACCCTTGGGTGTAATCGGTGGTGAGAATGGGTTTAAGGGTCTCATCAAAAGAGAGGATATCTTTTTTGAATCCCGTGGTCGTGGCATTGGCCAGATGGTTGGCGATCAGTTCGTGTTGTCTCTCTTTTCTCAATCCCGCCTGGGCGGACCGTGTCATCTCAAACAGCATCTCTCTCTCCTGGTTTGGGGGCTTTCAGGAGATAAAGCAAGATAGGTGCCATTATTATCGGGCGCATTTTTTTTATGCCGATACCCCTTAGATATCAGGGGGATGTCCCGTGGGGTATGCGCGGTTTTTTTCTGGGGATGGGCAAATAATACCGGTGCCGTCAGGATGTCGACGCCCCCTTGCTGTGGGATTGACGCGCCGGGCGAGACGCGGGTGCCCTGTCGAGGCCCTTTTCGCTTGGGACGGGCCTCTTCGGACTTTAAGATGGCATTGTTCTTGAATTTTGATTGAGATTCCTATATTTAAAGGAAGGTTTCCTCTCTGTTTTGGGCGTTTATTGTTTCGAGTGGGAAAAATATGATTTAAGTGTGTCTATTGCCATATAAATGGGAGCCTATACTTAAGATTGTGGTACCTTTGTCTCGCCTTTTTTACCACCATCTTTCATGTGTTTTTGCCCATAGCCTTATGATATTTCGTCTCGCCGCCTTACACTCAATTAAGCCGTTGACATTTTTTTTATCGATTGTAACGAATAGTTGCGTCGTGGGGACGTCTATTCTTTTGAAAAAACAGACGATGTGCGTTTCTTCATAGTACAGCGTCCATGAGAAAGAGGGTATTATGCAACACGTGACACCGGCCCCATCGTCCCAAGGGGGGTTTACACTCATCGAGATGATCGTGGTGATCTTTATTCTCGGTCTTCTCGCCACCTATGTGGCTCCTAAGATTATCGGTAAGACCGATGATGCTAAGATTGTCAAGGCGAAGGCCGATATCCGAGGCATAGAGACCGCCCTGGATATCTACAAGCTGGACAATGGCGCCTACCCTTCCACCGAACAGGGGCTCATGGCTCTGGTGGAGAGGCCAAGCTCCGGCAATGTCTCCCGCTGGGCGGAAGGCGGTTACCTTAAGAAGAGAAAAATCTCAAAGGATCCCTGGGGCAATGATTATATCTATATCTCTCCGGGTTCCAACGGAGATGTGGATCTCTCCTCGTATGGGGGGGATGGCATTCCCGGTGGTGAAGGCAACGACAAGGATATCAACAACTGGGACATCGAATAGTCGTGGGATGCACCGAGGGCCGTGGAGAACGGTGTGGGCTTCCGAGTGCTGAGGCCTCACCCCATGGCCCGCATGGACCGACGGGCCGCAAGGACTCTGGATTCACATATCTGGAGCTTGTGGTGGTGATGGCCATCTTGGCCCTGCTCTTTTTTTTCTCTCTTCCCCGCCTCGATTCATATCTTTTCACAGACCCTTCTAAAAAGGTGGCCCGACTCATTTCCGCAACGGTTCAGGATTTAAAACGGCGCGCCATCACCGACCGCAAAGAGTATCATCTCTCTATTGCCCCGGAGAGCGGTGAGCTCTGGGTCACCGATGCCACCATGGATGAGGAGAAGGTCTTGGAGGCCCGGCAAAACGGGTTTACCATTCCCGAGGATATGGAGATGGCCGTACGCGGAGGTTCCACGGATGCCCTGTCCGGTGAGGCCCTGGTGCGGTTTTACCCCAAGGGATACTCCGATGGGGTCTCTATCCTTTTGACCCATGATGAGAAGACCTTACGTCTTGAGATCTCTCCTTTCCTGTCCCAGGTGGAGACGATACGGGAGGCGGCGGATGGTTTTTAAACGGGGAAAATTTGCGAAAACCACCGGGGGCTTTACCCTTCTTGAGGTGATGATTGCCGTATCCATCCTCTCCATCGGTTTTTTTGCCATCTACAGCCTCTTTCTTCAATCGGTGAGCGCATCGGAAGCGGCACGATTCAGGCAGCAGGCCATCTTTCTCTCCACCTTAAAAGAGGGCGCATGGATCACGGAGGTCTCGGAGATCTCCCCGGATGCGGGGGATTTCGGTGAAGACTATCCTCGGTGGCGGTGGCGGATTACCCCCTCTAAGGTAATTCATAAGGATTTTGAAACGGTGGCCAAGCGCTTGAGACGGGTCAATCTGGAGGTGTTTCAGGAGGGGAGTCCGCGTATCTACTCGGCAACCCACTACCTCCTTGTGACGGTGGTTCCATGAGGGCCGCTTCGGATCAGAGGGGCTTTACCCTCATGGAGATTCTCATTGCCATTACCATCATGGGACTTGTCATGGCCAGCATTGGCACCGCTTTTAGCCAACTCTCCAGGGGGGCGAAAGCCCTCGAGTCTGGGGGCAAGGAGAGCATCGCCTTGGGGGACGCCCTCCGGTGGCTCGGCCGGGACTTAGAGGCCCTCTATGTGGAACGAATCCCCCTTTATACGACGGGCGAATCGAATGAGGACCCCTACCGCATTACCCTAAGTCAGGAGAGGGTGGGGGGTGCGTCTGTGAGTCTCCTGCGCTTTACCTCCTTGGATCACCTCCCCTTTGGTGAGGCGGCCTCCCAGGGCGTCGCCGAGATTGTCTATTTTGTCACCGAGGTGGATGGGGCGCTTTGGCTCCACCGCTCGGACCGGCTTTTTTTTCATGACCCCTTTGATCGGGATGCGGGGCATCCGGTGATGATGAAAGGGGTCAGGGCGTTTCAGGTGGTCTGTATCGATGCCGATGGAAACGAGCAGGAGAGGTGGGACTCCGACAGCGATACCTATGGTCAGGCGACCCCGGTGGCCGTTAAGGTGAGGCTCTCCACAGGATCGAGGACGGAGCGCTCTATGGAGGCCCTCTTTATCCTGCGGAGTGTGCGAAAGGAGATCCTATGATGGGTAAAGGGGTCTTGGGTAATGATAAGGGGGTGGTTCTTCTCGCCACCCTAACCCTCATGCTGGCTCTCTTTGTCCTCGTCTCCGAGGCGAATCGTTACGCACGACGGGAGCTGGCGACGGCCGATGATGGGGGCATGACCGCAGAACTTCGGGTCACCGCCGTTTCCGGCATCCATATTGCCATGGCCTTTCTCGCCCAGGACGGAAAAGAGGGGGGCTCCGATACCGTGCAGGAGGCGTGGGCCGATGAGGAGACGCTCAAAGAGTTTATCTCGGCCCTGGCGTTCCAGCGGGGCGCCTTGGATCTTCTCATCACCGATGAGTTGGGGAAGGTGCAGGTCAACGCCTTGGTGGCCTTTCCCGATGGGAAGCAGTTTAATCCCGACCAGAAGGCCCTGTGGGATCGTTTTTTTGAACTCGTCAATAAGAGCGACGAGGATATCGAGAGCTTAGGGGAGAATATCGGTATCATCAATTCGGTGAAGGATTGGCTGGATTACGGTGACGGGGATGCCTCCACGGGGTTGTCCGGTGCGGAGAACGACTACTACATGAATCTGGACGTCCCCTATCCCTGTGGCAACGGTCCCTTGCATCACTTAGGGGAGATGGCACGGATTAAAGGCATTGACGAGACTCTCTTAAGCCGGGAGGAGTATGGGTACCGCCTCATGGATCTTCTCACTATCTACGGGGCGGAGACGGCCCCGGCCAAAGATGATGGCGAGAGGGTTCGTCGCTATAGTTATCCGGGTCGAATCAATATCAATACCGCCGATCTTCCCGTCCTCTTCGCCCTGATGCCCGATTCTCTATCGGAGATGGATAAGGAGATGGCGGCCACCTCCATGATGGAGTATCGCAGCGAAAAAGGGGAGGAGGACTTTTTACACACCCTGGATGGCGAGTGGTACAACAGCTGCCCCGGCTGCGAGAACAACGGCATTAAAAAGGAGATGATTCGTACCGACTCCACCATCTTCTCCATCATGGCCCGGGCCGTGGATGACTCTGCCCATGTCACCATCCATGCCGTGGTGAAGCGCGATGGCGAGACCATAGAGGTCCTCGCCTGGCAGGAGATGTGAGTTTAAAGGTGTGCCTCCGGCGGCAAGGTGTGCCCCCTTGAACGCAGTTTTTAGATGCGCTGCGAGGGCGCTCCGAGATATGTATGAAGCACTGTTTATCAAACCGTGTTTTATAAAATTAGGCAAACGTTTAGCCCCGGCATGGCCAAGCGAGGCATGCGCTGAATAGTGACCATATTTTTTTAAAAAACAAACGATTGGGGTGCCAGTGAAGCTGACGGGAATAGAGATCACAGAGGAGGGAGCCGCCGCGGTGACGGTGGAGCGGCAGGCCGGGGTGATGCGGGTAACGGCCTGTGGGCAGGTGCGCCGTGAAGCGATCTCTTCTGATACGGTTACTGACGTCGATGACGGCGCCCTTCTGGCGGCCCTTCTTGGGGGCTTGGCCGATCGAGGGGAGAAGGGGGTCCTTGTGCTCCCTCCCAAGGAGATGATCGTCCGCCGGGCGAGGCTCCCCTTTCGGGATACAAAGACCATCGATAAGGCCCTGCCCTTCGAACTGGAGCCCACCCTTCCCATCTCCTTGGAGGGGCTTCACATGGTGTGGGAGAGCCGTGATCTGGGTGAGAAGGGGACGGAAATTCTCGTTTTTCTCGCCTCGGAAGAGGTCCTCGAGAATCGGCGTCTTCAGCTGAAGGCCGCCGGTCTGGAACCCTTGATGCTGGTCCCTGCGGCCGTCGCCCCGGCCATGACCCTGGCCCGTCACGCCGGCACGTTTTTGACCCTGCACCGGGTTTTGGGTGCGTGTGTCCTGGTGGTGGTCTCCCAGGGGCAGGTGATATTTGTCCGTTCCCTGGCCCTCGCCCCGGGAGATGAGATGGCCTGCTTAAGCCGAGAGGTGTGGCAGACCCTGGTGGCCCTTGCCGAACGGGAGGGGCAGTGGATGGTCCCGGAAAAAATTTTTGCCGATGGGTGGGCGCACCTGCCGGATCATCTGGACACCCCGATGGGGGCGCTTGCCCTGGTGCGTCCCCAGATTCTGGCCGCCACCGGTGCGATCTTCGATGAGGCGGTGAAGGAGGCGTGGGTGGAGGGGCCCTTCGATGGGGCCCTTGCCGTGGCCTGTTCGGCCCTCTCTGGCTGGCGGCATCCGGTGCTGTGGCGCCAGGGCTTCGCTCCGGCCGAATTTGTGGGAAAGCACAAGGGGGCGGTGCTCTTTACCGGCCTTCTCGCCATGATTCTCCTCGTTTTGGTGACGGTGCAGGCCCTTGTGGGGGTTCGGCAGACGGGACGAGATCTGGCATGGGTGGAGACAGAGATGGCGACCCTTTATCTCGATACCTTTACAGAGGAGAGTCAGGCGCCTGTCCCCAACCTTCTCTTGCCCGCCATGGAGGGCCGGGTGCGTGTGGCCCAGGAGGAGGCGACGTATACCGGTGAGAATGCCTCCCGGGTGCGTGTCATGGATATCTTGGATGCGATCTCCACCACCCTTCCCGGGACCCTTAAGGTGACCTTAACGCGCATGACCCTTGCCAAGGGGAAACTGACGGTGTCGGGCCTTGCCGATGATTTTGGTGCCATCGATACCATGAAGGGGGCCCTTGAAAAGAGTGCCCTGTTTTCTGGGGTGACCATCGCCTCCTCCAGCAAGGAGAGCGGGGGCGACCGGTTTCAGTTTAAGGTGGTGATCGACCTTTCGAGGGAGGAGGCCTCATGATGGTGTGGTTTGAACGCTTGAGTACCCGGGAGAAGGCCGGGGTGGGCCTTGCCCTTATTCTGGCCCTTATTTTTGGTGGGCGGGCCTTAGGGGGCGCCCTTATGGGGGACTCCTCCCTGCAACGGCGGCTCCTGGTGGTGCGACGGGGAGAGCTCCAGCGCATGGAGAGCCTTCAGGCAAGTTATGGACGGATACGGGGGCAGGCCGCCACCGCCTCCACGGCCCTTAAAGCCGGTGAGTCCCTCTACGCCTTCCTCGATGCGGTGGCCGGAAGGGCGGGTATTCGCTCCAAGGTGAGCTATATGAAACCCTCCTCGGTGAAGAGCCGGGACGGCAAGGTGACCCTTTCGGTGGTGGAGATGAAGGTCGTGGGCCTGGCTATGGGAGAGCTCACCACCTTCCTTCACCGGGTGGAGAGTGCCGGAGAGACGCTCCGGGTCCGCGGGATCTCCCTCACACGCATAGAGAAGAGCCGGTTACTGACGGCGGTGATTTCCATAGAAACCGTGACCCTTTAATAGATGAATGGACCGCTCATGAAGAAACCCGTGCTGTATAGTCTCTGGACCCTGACATCCCTTCTCTTTTTTCTCTGGCTTCTCTTTCCTGGGGCTTTTGCCGAGTCCCTCATCGAGGCGTATGCCCATGGAAAATTGGGGCGCGGAGTCGTGGATGTGGCCGGGGTGCATCCGGCACTGCCCGTGGGCCTGGCCATGGATGGGGTCACCATGGATCTGCCCCAGGGGGCTATCACCGCCCGTGATGTGAGGGTGACCCCCGCCTGGCTGACGGTGATGACTCTGAAACCCGGGGGACGGTTGAATGCCGTGGCTTTTGGGGGGCACCTAACGGCCGAGGTGCGTACGGGGTATACGGGCGGGGGCTGGAGGCGCCTTACGGGTCAGATGGAGGCGATGGATCTGGCCACCCTCTCGCCCTTTCTCGAAGGGATGCTGCCCGTGGCCGTCTCCCTCACCGGACAGGGGGCGGGCACCCTGGCCCTGGCCCGTGAGGGAGAGGGCACGGCGTCGGATATGACGGGCAGTGCGGAGATCAATCTCTCCGACGTGGGGGTGGCGATCAGTGATACCTTCTTTCCCGTTAAAAAATTGAGCTTCGCCACTGTGAGCGCCGATATGGCCATAAAGGGGCGCACGCTCACCTTGGATCGTCTCTATCTGGAGGGCAGTGAGGTAGACGCCGAGTTAAAGGGGCGGGTGATCCTCGACCGTCGGATGGCATCGAGTCGTATTGATATCACCGGCATCTTGACCCTTGCCCCTGACTTTGTCAAAGCCCTCTCAAAGGGCCTGCCCCTGGCCATGCTCGTGGACCCCAACGTCCTGAAACGGGGGCGTATCCCTATTCGTATCGGCGGGACCCTCGGGAGCCCTAGGATCTCATTAAAATAGACATGGGTGGATGATTTATGACAGACAGAGTCTTTACAGCGGTGCACCTCCTGCTCTTGACCCTTATCGCCGCGGTTTCCGTGGATCTCTTTTATCAGGCGGTGAGCTCACGCATTGTGGTGGCGGATATACCCCGTGATGAGGGGGGGGCGGGCGTGGTGGATGTCCGAGAGAGTGGGCGGGGCAAAGCCCTCTCCCAGTATGGTGCCATCGTATCCCGGAACCTCTTTGACCTGGTGACACCCCAGGTGGCGGAGAAAAAAGAGTCGGAGTCCATCGATGTGGAGAGTCTCACCGAGACCCGTCTGCGTTTAAAGCTCTGGGGCACCGTCTCCGGAGGGGGCAAGGATTTCTCCTGGGCCATTATCGAAGATGAGGTCAAGCGAAAACAAGATCTCTATCGGGTGGGCGATTCGGTGCAGGAAGCCCTGATTACGCTGGTACTGCGGGACCGCGTGGTGATGCGTTACAAAGGCCGGGACGAGGTGTTGATGATGATGAAGAGTAAGAAGAGTGGGGCCAAATCTGGCAGCACGGCCTCAAGGGCTCGGTCCGGGCCTCCCAGAGCGGCCACCATCGCCAAGAAGGTGAACTTAAAACGTGACACCATTAGCGATGCCATGATGAATATCAACAGCCTCATGAAGGATGTCCGGATACGCCCCCATTTTCGAAACGGACAGCCGGAAGGGATGGCGATCAGCGGCATCAAAAGTGATTCTATTTTTCGTAAGATGGGCATCCGCAACGGGGATATCATCATCGGAGTCGATGGCCAAAAAATTGAGTCGGTGGATGACGCCATGGCCCTTTACGGGACCTTGAAGTCGTCCAGTCAGGTTCAGCTGGATATTAAACGCATGGGCCAGATTCAATCCATTGAGTATACCATCGATTGATGCATTGATATGAGACGTCGATACCACCGCTTCGTCGTTAAACGCTTTGGCCGAAGGCGCGGAGCACCACACGATACCGTGTATCGCAGATTCAGCCGTGCGATTTTTTTTGATAAATGAAGGCATCATGGATCTTCGGTACCCACAACGACCGGATAAGGATGAGTATGAAAACGGCAATGAGACGTTTTGCAGCGTGTGTATTGGCAGGGATTTTTTTCGCGGTGCTTCCGGCGGTACCGGTGGGAGCGCAGCCCCCCACGGATCAGGCAGGAGAGACCGTCTCCATCGACTTTAATGATGTGGATATCCAGGTTTTTATAAAATTTATTAGTGAGATCACCGGTAAGAATTTTATTATCGATCGTAAGGTAACGGGTAAGGTGACCATTATCTCCCCGGGCCAGGTCTCTCCGGAAGAGGCCTACCAGGTGTTTCAGTCGGTGCTGGACGTCTATGGATTTTCCGCCATCCCCTCGGGAACCCTGGTTAAGATC
Source organism: Desulfobacteraceae bacterium (assembly GCA_013619155.1). Lineage (GTDB taxonomy): Bacteria > Desulfobacterota > Desulfobacteria > Desulfobacterales > Desulfolunaceae > Desulfoluna. The sequence continues at coordinate 8,430 of JABXKT010000064.1, read as the reverse complement.
GTTCCCGCCCGTGAGGCCCAGAAGAAGAGTGTGGTGACGCGCTTAAAATCCGAGGCGGTGGACGATTCCGATCACATCGTGACCCAGCTGGTCCCCTTACGGTACGCCGACCCCACAGAGCTTAAGAAGCTCTTTGCCCCCTTAATCTCCCGCAATAGCTCTATCATGGCCTACAAGCCCACCAATATGCTCATTATCACGGATCTTGCCTCCAATATCACCCGGCTCATGAAGATCGTGGATAGTGTGGACATCACCGGCGTGGGGCAGGAGATCTCTATTCTCCCCTTGGATTTTGCCGATGCCGGAAAGATCTCCGGTCTCCTGGGTAAGGTGTTTACCAGCAAGGGGACCAAGAGCAAGGGCAGCGTCAAGGCGGCCTTCGTGGCCGATGAACGCACCAATACCATCATCATTCTTGCCGGAACGGGGACCACGGAGAAGATCATTAAACTGGTGAGGATGCTCGATCGAGAGGTTCCCCGGGGCAAGGAGCGCATTCATGTGGTCTACCTGGAAAACGCCCTGGCCGAGGATATGGCCACGGTACTCCAGAATCTCTCCAGTAAGAAGCAGGCGGTGGATAAGGGCAAGAAGGCGGCCATCGATTCTGAAAAGGTGAGTATCATCGCCGATAAGGCCACCAACAGCCTCATCATCATGGCGGAGAAGAGTGATTACCTGATCTTAGAGGAGATCATCAGAAAGCTCGATATTCCCCGAAAGATGGTCTATATCGAGTGCCTCATTATGGAGGTGAACGTGGTGGCCGACTTCTCCCTGGGCGCCGAGTGGACGGTGGGTAATGACACGAAGATCGGCGGTCGGGATGGGGCCTACGGCGGCGGGTTTGACGGGGGGACCGGGTCCGGTCTGGCGGGCCTTGCTGGGGCCACCACATCCGGTGTGAGTCGCCTCCCCAACGGCTTCTCCTTGGGGGTCTTTACCGAGGCCATCGATGTGGGCGGGGTTCTGTTCCCCTCCCTGGGCGCTTTGATATCGGCCTTTAGCAAGGACTCCAACGTTCAGATCCTCTCCACCCCCCAGGTGCTTACCCTGGACAACGAAGAGGCCAGCATCGTGGTGGGCTCCAAGATTCCCTACCTCACCAAATCGAGCAGCGGGGACAGCACCTACAATCAGTTTGAGTACAAGGATGTGGGGATTACCCTCAAGATCACCCCCCAGGTGAGTGAGGACAAGCGAGTGCGCCTGAAGATCTTTCAGGAGACCAGCCGGGTCTTCGGGGATCTCTCCTCCCAGCCCAGTACCCTCCAGAGGAAGGTGGATACCACCGTGGTGGTAGAGGACAAGAGCACCATCGTCATTGGGGGGCTCATCGACAAGAGTCTGGATACCACGGAGTTCAAGGTACCCTGCCTGGGCGATATCCCGGTGATTCGCTACCTCTTCTCCTCTATGTCCAAGACGGATACCCGCACCAACCTCTATATCTTCCTCACCCCGCGGGTAGTGAGCAGTCGAGGAGAGGCCGAGGGGATTATGGTGGATAAGAGAACGCGTATCGATACCCTGCGGGAGGGCAATATCAAGCTCTACAACGAGGCGGAGGATGAGGCCCTTAAAATCAAGGCGCTTCGGTCCCAGCCCCTGGAAGAGATGGCCCCCAAAAAAGAGGAGCCGGTGTCGGTTCTCGAGGCAGACCCTGACCAGGAGTCCATGCACGATATGATCATTACCCTCCAGGCCGACCATGATATGGGCGTTTCGGAAGGGGCGGTGACGCCGCCTCCCTCGGGCCTGGTGGCCCCTCCCCTTACCAGCGAAGGGGGCCAGTGATGCTCTCTATTGTGCCCGGTAGCGCCTTTCGTGCGGTGCTGGAAGAGCGAATCCTTCATACATTTTCCGTGGACGGGGCGCTTCTGGATGAGGTCCTGAACAATGCCGAGACCCAGGGCGTTCCCTACGGAGGGCTCCTGCTCAAGCGCAAGGTGGTGAGTGAAAATCAGTTTCTCATGGTACTGGCCGAGATCTATGCCATGAAGCGTGTGGACACCTTGGATACGATGGGCATGAACGGGAGCTTTACCTCGGCGATTCCCATTCAATTTTTAAAGAAACACTATATGGTCCCCTTGATACCCCTTACCGGGGATGCCCCAGGCATCCTGGCGGTGAACGACCCCTGTGCCCTCCAGGCCGCCGATGACCTGATGCACCGCCTCGACTGTAGGCCCCTGACCAAGGTGGTGGCCTCCCGGGGTCTGATCCTCTCGGCCATCAACACCTTCTATGACATGACCCGGGGGTCGGCCGAAGCCTTGGTGCAGGATATCGAGGAGAGTGGCAGCGATATCCTCGCCGATATGGAGGAGACCGCCGATCTTCTCGATGACACCAGTGAGTCCCAGATCATCCGCCTGGTGAATCATATCATCTCCCAGTCCATCAAGGCCCGGGCCAGTGATATTCATATCGAGCCCTACCAGGACAGCCTCAACGTGCGCTACCGGGTGGACGGTATTCTCTACGACCTGCTCACCCCACCCCGATGGATTCAGTCGGCCCTCATCTCCCGCATCAAGGTCATGGCCAAGCTCAATATCGCCGAGAAACGGCTTCCCCAGGACGGCCGTATCGATGTACGCATCGGAGAGCATGATGTGGATATTCGTGTCTCCACCGTGCCCACCACTTACGGAGAGCGGGTGGTGATGCGACTCTTAAACAAGTCGGGGTCCCTTCTCACCCTCTCCGAATTTGGGATGTCATCGGCCAATTACGCCACCGTCGGTCGTCTGATCAAGAATCCCAACGGCATTATTCTCATCACCGGTCCCACGGGCAGCGGCAAGACCACCAGCCTCTACGCCATCATTACGGCCATCAACTCACCGGATAAGAACATCATCACCATCGAGGATCCCATTGAGTACCAGCTGAAAGGGATCGGGCAGATTCAGGTGAATCGCAAGATCGATCTCACCTTTGCCCGGGGCTTACGCTCCATCGTACGCCAGGACCCGGATGTGATTCTCGTCGGAGAGATCAGAGACCGGGAGACGGCCGAAATTGCCGTTCAATCGGCCCTGACCGGCCATTTAGTCTTCTCGACCCTACACACCAACGACTCATCCAGTGCCATTACCCGTCTCGTGGATATCGGTATCGAACCCTTCCTGCTCTCCTCGGCCATCAAGGCGATCATCGCCCAGCGTCTCGTGCGACGGTTATGTCCGCAATGCAAGGTGCCCTTCGAACCGGATCTCGATCTCTTAAAACGGGCCGGTATCAACGGCAAGCACAGCAATGGCGCACTGTATCACCGGGCGGTGGGGTGCGATGCCTGTTTTCAGACGGGATACAAGGGGCGTATGGCCATATTCGAGGTCCTTGAGGTGGATGAGTACCTCAAAGGGGTGATGGTCAAAACCTCGGACGCCAACCTCATCAAGGGGGAGGCGGTGCACCAGGGCATGACCACCTTACGGGACGACGGCATCGATAAGGTGCTCCAGGGGATGACCACCATCGAAGAGGTGCTTCGGGTGACCCATGCGTAAGGGCTGGGGGGCCATGGAGCCCATGGCTCTGGTCCTTATACTTCTTCTCCTTCCCGGCCTCTCCTGGGCTTCTGGGAGCGCGTCTCCCGCCCCAGATCCTCCACCACCCCTCTTCTCCTTTTTTAAATCGGTCATCTCCTCCACAGACGGCGACCGCTGCAGCCATCTGCCCTCATGTTCACGGTACGCTCGTGAGGCCGTTAGCGCCCACGGCGTCATCAAGGGGGCCCTTCTTAGCTGCGACCGGCTGATCCGGTGCGGCGGTGACGACACCAAGCGTCTGCCCCAGGTGATGGTTGAGGGCAAGCGATACGTCTGGGACCCGGTTTCGGCCAACGACTTCTGGTGGAAAAAAGAGGCGAATGCCTCCTCTCTTCCCGCCCACTTTAAGGGGTGGGAGTGAGTGGGGAGCCTTCGGCGAGTCTTTTTCTCAAAAAGCGCTGCAAAAACTTTCCAATTACAGGCACGCTTTTCTCTCGTTCCTCGGGAAAAGCGTGCCTGTAAGGTTTTGGCCTTCGGTACTGAGCATTCGTAAGGCCTGGGTCCATGGGCGGCTGAGTCGTTACCTCGGATCTCCCTCGAACCCAATACGGATGTGATTTGCCCCGAGGAACGAGGGGTAAAGCGCATCCGTAACTTGCTTTCAAGGTGGCACACCTTGCCGCCGGAGGCTCTTTTAATAGCCGATCATATTTTTATGGGATACAGATGAGATACAATGCGTTGATTAAAGGCCTTATGGGCCTCTCTTTTTTTTTGGCCATGGCGATGCCCGTGGCCTCCCAGGTGATTACCCTGGATGCCGATACCCAGCTCTCCTACGCGCGTACCCTCTATGATGAGGGGGCTTTTGACGAGGCGGCGGTGGAGTTCTCCCGGTTTACCCATTTTTTCCCCGAGGCGCCGAATATCGGGGCCGCCCATTACGGACGGGCCCTCTCCCTTTATATGGGCGGTGCCTACCTGCGTTCAGAAGCCGCCTTTGCCGCGTTTCGCGAGCACTTTAAGGGCTCGCCCCTGGTGCTCGCCTCAGGGATTATGGAGGCCCAGTGCCGCACCCGTCTGGGCGATCCCACCGGAGGGGTGGTCCTTCTCACCAACCTGAAGCGCGAGTTCAAAGGGGATTCCGATGCATTACGGATTCTCCTCTCCCGCATGGCCTGGACCCGCCTGGAGATGGGGGATCTACCCCGAGCCGAGGCCGACTTTATCGCCGCCGCCGAAGCGATGCCCGCCTCCTGCGGGTATGGAGAGATCTTAAAGGCCATGGATCGCTTCAAGGCCCTTCCCGAAAAATCACCCCGCCTCGCCGGAGGGCTGGCCCTCATCCCCGGCGCTGGTTACCTCTACCTCGGCCGTTATCAAGACGCCACCGTGACCCTTCTATTGAACCTCGCCCTGGGACTGGCCGCCGTCGACAGCTTCGACGACGGTCACAACGCCTTAGGCGCCCTCATCTCCTTCGTGGGCTTTGGCTTCTACTCGGGGAGTATCCACGGCTCTTACACCGGGGCCTTAAAGGAGAATCGACAGATGCGCCAGAGCCTCTGGGAAGAGATGCGCCACTGGGGTCAGGAACTCGAAGGAAAACAGCCTGGTCGTTGTTTGGGGCTTACCCTGACGATTCCCTATTAAAGGGGTGGGCCTCCGGCGGCAAGGTGTGCCACCTTGAAAGCAGACCAACGAATGCACTCTGCCCCTCGTGCCTCGGGTCAGATTACATTCGCCGTAGCGATGTTTCATCGGGGTGACCTTATAAAATCTTCTTTTTAATCAGACAAAGGTGTGGCCCTTTTTTTAATGAAAAAAGAGGATATAGCCCGTGGGAGAGTGCTGAAAACAATACATAGGGGGTGTGTTTACACCTTATTAACGTGGGGCGGCCCTGTTTATTCCGTTTCTGTAATAAATAAACGGCATCACGAAGTTGCGGAGCGAGGAACGAGCGGAGCAGCTTTGTGACGCCCAAGTTTGTTTTTTACTGCCAATATATAAATGATTCTATATTTGATAGCCCCATTAGTTTTTTCATTTCCTGCTCAGCCAAAAATCTCATTCCTTTATGATCGTCTTTTTCATCTGTAAATGTCGAAAGACGATAAGCATCTCTAAAATAAAAGAATGCTTCAATTTCATTATTTGAGGCAGCTAATTTCTTTCCAATATTAAAGTACGACTGATTTCTATAGTTTTTTAATTCATTTGATAACTTTATATATGCATCATGAAAGGGCGCTATCTTCTTTTGAACAAAATCATATTTGTAATTATCTCGATAGTATGTTTCATAATCCTCAAGAATAAACCCAATGTAGTTGGCGGCTTTATTAGATTGCTTTGCTATATTTTTTAACTCTGATATCGATTGATTCTTGATAGGCTTATTAAGCAAAGCCTTCGCTTTTAAAGCAATTTGATTGGGCTTAGGTATACTGGTATCGCCCCATTTTTTTATTTGTTCTGCGCGTAGCTTTTCAACATTTTCCAGGTCTGAAGCTATGACTGCTGCTGGTAACATAAATAGCACAGTTAAAATTAGTATTACCTTTAAGGTTTTCATGAGCATCTCCATTTCAGTTTTTAATTTATATACTTAACTTTTTAAAAAGTCTTTTTCAATTTTATTGTTATACGATTTAGCAAACCCAAGAGCCCAGCCACTTACCGGCATTGGAAACCTGCAAAACATACTCTGTATCAAAATCACTACCATCGGTTTTTTCGAGTAGTCCCATACCCCTTAAGTCAGCAGCAATAAGACGTAAAATTGATTGATCATACTCATCAAGTGCATCAGTAATTGAATACATAAACTCTTCATTTGGACATGATGTTTCAGAAAAAAATTTAATAAACGTTTTATCCGAATCGGTCTTGCCTGATATTAGTTTATGTTTCGGAGCATTAAGACATTTTGTAAAAACTTGGATATGTAATGATGTCATTTTCTTCAGCCAAAACAAAACAGCATTTGCCTCATCCCAAGGCTTGCATTTTTTTAGTTGATGGGATACCAAATTTGAAATAAATGGTTGTATTTTATCATTACTTTCTATCGAAAGTTGAACGGTATCTTGTAGAAAAGAATCAAACTCCTCTTTTTGTGAAAGTTTATTTACATTAACTTCTACGCTTTTTAAGCGTTCGACCAACTCATTTAAAAATATTTTTAATCTTCGCTGATCTACATCTGTTTGTATTTTGCTTGTGTAGTATCCAAAGGCTGGTGCTAATGCTAAACCTACTCCTGGAATTTGACTTAAACCTGATTCAATTAGTTTTATTGTAATGCCTTTCAAATCGGCCAATATTGGATTAGACGAAGGATCAAGATATAGTTCTATCCCAGTTTTTATATTTTCAAATTTTGTCGGAAAGCACATAATACTCCTTAAATGCATAACATTTTGAATAGCCCACCCATTTTTCCATCTATCCCCTATGTCGAAATGGATTTTGGATCGGATATTCGGTGTCCAAAGAGGGCAACTGGAAAATTGGACGGTCGTGATGGCTCTGTTAGTGGTCTGCTTCCCTCATCCCCACCATGCATACGCCTTTTATTAATCTTAATTCAATGGAAAACAGAAATCATTCTCGGCAGGGGAACATAAACGTCGGATGGGAGAAGAGGTGTGGACAGTGGACCCCAAAGATGGTGCATGGAATGCACCCTACGGTCGGCTTCCCAGATCGTTGACGAGTGGATGGGTTGGCTCGCTTATTCATCACGATTCGTCATGGGGGTTGGGAGGCGACAACTATACTGACACAGGGGGGAGGGCAAGAGACCCGGAGACGGTGCATGGAATGCACCCTTGTGTTAGCTATCCTGGCCGCAGAAATTATAGAATGGTTTTCTATTCTGAAATAAAGGGACTTAAAGAGATAACCAGTGCATCCTTATAAAGGGCGTGAGATTTTTTTAACCCCTTCGCATAATTTACGGTCGGAGGGTTTGGGACGGATATCCTTTATATTTGCTGGGCAGCAGATCGGATCTAAGGTACCCCACCACTTGTCAGTTTTAGGTAGCCTGAATGCGAGGTCGCAATCAAACCAAAAATTGCTCAGTCCTAGGATATAATCCAATCGATACCAAAACAGCTTATAGGTGCTGGTCCCTTTAACGGGTGCACTCATGGCCGGGGTGGTAAAAGCTCCGATGCTGTTTCCACCGATGACCTGGTACGGAACGACGGAACTACTCATCGATGATATCTGAAGCTGTGCACGCAGGGTCTCGTCTTTCTCTTCGTGCACAGAAAACCGCCACACGTCCGTACCGGCAGCTGATGCAATAATCATGTATAGCATCCACTGCCGGCTGGCCGTGAAACCCGCCTCATCATGGGCAAAGTTGAAATCTCTACCATCGGCGAGGGTCAGCACCTCTTCAGCGGCCGAAATAAGCTGTTCTTTTGTGACGCCTGAATAGCGTTGAGTGGTGAGATCAAGCCATTGAGATCGGGAGAGAGGCTGGTGCAGGGGGGTGCAACCAAAGGTGCAGAGGACGAGACAAATTAATATTGCAGCTATTCGCATGGGATTCCAATCGAAGAAATTAAAAATTAACCAATTCAGCGTCGCAAATGGCGTAGTCACAGAGCCGGGCCAAGCTAATCGCTCTATATAATGCTTGATAGTTCCTATTTATAGACGTTTAAGGTACCTATTTTATTTTTTTATAAAGTCAAAACAGAAATATACATGACCTCTTCCCGAAGCGTATCATCACCAAAAATCTTGCGTGCTTTTCAGCCTCATGAATTTGGGCCCACGAGAATTGCCTCGGAGATAATTAAAGGGTCCTTAATAAGGAGACATCGGGTCTTGTTCAGGAGAATGCATACGCCTCTATCCCTCCAGATTCAATAGAAAACAGGGATAATCATCGGTAGAGGAA
>JABXKT010000242.1 GCA_013619155.1 Desulfobacteraceae bacterium | reverse complement strand
GCGGTGCGGGTCAGGGTGTTCCGTGCATTCTGAAGACGGGACCGGAATTTTTTCTCCTGGATCAGGGTGGTGATCGCTGGGGTGAGCTGGCCACGGATCTTCTCCATATTTTCCGAGGCCGTACCCGACTGGGGCTTGGTGATAAAATCGAAGGCTCCGAGTTCAAGGGCCTGAATGGTCATATCTCCCCCCTTTGTGGTGAGGGTGGAGAGCATAATGATCCGGGGCAGTTTATGGCCCGATTTTTTGAGCTCTGCCAGGAGTTCGAGGCCGTTCATCTCTGGCATCTCAATATCTAAGGTGATGAGATCCGGTTTGAGCGTGGTTACTTTGGTGAGGGCAAAGCGCCCGTTTGCAGCGGTTCCGCATACTTCAGCACCTGGAATTGATGCGATGACGTCTCCGATGACTTTTCGGTAGAGAATGGTATCATCCACCACCAGTACTCTGATGGGATCCATGGCGATGCCTCCGGGTAGCAAGAAGGTTTTTTTTAGGTGTCCTCGAAAGAGGGGGGCTCCTCTCGGGACGAGAAGGACCCCTCTCTTTTGGTAAGGGAGGGGTCTCTGTCGGGTGGTATTGTGATATATAGTCTGGAGATCTTAGGGGTTAGCCGTTTTCAGCCAGGACACGTTCGATGTTCAGCACGCCAATGAGGCCCGCCTCGGTTTTGACCACCCCTTCGAAGAAGCTGCCCTCAATACCGCCTAAGTTAGCAGGCGGGGGGGCCACCTGGGAGGGGTCGGCGCTCATCACATCACTGATCTCATCCACAAGAAGGCCGATGTGTTCCCCCATGGAGTCCACGATGATGTTCCGGTTGTCCTTATTCTGGGTGATGGGCGACAGACCCGTCTTTAAGCCGAGATCGATGACGGTGACGATGCGGCCCCGAAGGTTGAGTACCCCCACCACGTAGTCCGGGGATTGGGGGACGCTGGTGACTTCCGTCTGCTTGTTGATCTCTTGTATTTTTAAGATATCGATACCACATTGGGCCCTTCCCACGAAAAAAGTGGCAAGCTCCAGCATGGATGAGGATCCGTTTCTCTTTACTTTTTCATTCATGGTGTATCTCCTCTTACGGGGTCTCCTGATTACAGGGAGTACTCCCGAACCACCTCAATAAGATTTTCCCGGTCCAGCTTGATCTGGTAGCTATCGATACCTGCCTCTTTGCCCTTGCGGATATCCCGTTCACTGGCAAGGGAGGTGAGGGCGACGACGGGGAGGTGTTTGTAGGTTTCAGAGCCCTTGATCTTTTTCGTCAGTTCGAACCCATCCATGTTGGGCATCTCGAGATCGGTGAGGATGATGGTGAAGGTCTCTTCCCCTTTTTCGAGAAGGTTCCATGCCTCCAGGCCATCTTCGGCGGTGGTGACGATAAATCCCTCCTCGACGAGGAAGTCGGATACCTGGTTCCGGAAGAAGGCCGAGTCTTCGGCAAAGAGGATCTGGATATCCTCACTTTTTACCGGGGGCTTTGTACCGGTGGGCCGTTTCTCCTCAAACCAGGTGGGATTGACGGTGCGGACCAGTTCAAATATGTCCACCATGAGGGTGGTGTGCTCTCCCACGATGAGGGAGCCCATGATACCATTTTGCTTGAGAGTGGAGGCATCCACCTTGAGATCCACCTCGACGGCATCCACCGGAGGGGTGACGAGGAGGCCAGTCTCGCGGCCTCCCATGCGGAAGACCACCACTTCGTATTGGCTGTTTTCCGGAACCTTGGCCACATTGGCCACTTCGGAGATTTCGTTTAAGGGGAGGGTGCCTCCTCGGTACTGAATGACACGGCGTCCACCCACCATTTCGATCTCTTCGGCCTTGACCCGCTCGATGCGTTCCACAAGGTTTAAGGGGGCGGCAAAGTGTTCGTTCGCCCCTCCTTTGAAGGTGAGAAGGGCTGTCCGATCGTTTTCGGCCGTATTGTGATCTGTGGCCGAGGCCGCCTCGGCGTCGCCGAGGGTTTTGGTGGAGGTCTCATTTAAGACGCCCATCTTGGCCAGGGAGGCCACGTCAAGGATCAGGGCCACGCGCCCATCCCCCATGATGGTGGCACCGGCATAGCCTTCACTCTTGCTGAGATGGCGACCCAGAGGTTTGACTACGATCTCTTCGGAGTCCCGGAGTTCGTCCACCACCAGGCCGTATTTGAAGTTTCCGGCGGAGACGACGGCAATGTTAATGGCACTCTCGCTTCGGTAGCGGCGATCCTCTCCAGATCTCATGTTGCGTATATTATCGGGCAGGGTGGCCTCATCCTCCTGACGGCGGTCGGAGAGGTTACGCCGTTTGTCTGGGTAGATCTTTCCATCTTCGGGGTGGATGAAGGTGGGGGCGATCTTTAAAAGATCGGTGAGTCGTAATAGGGGTAAGAGGGCCCCGCGGAGTCTCACCACATCGGCATTTCCGACCTTTTCAATACGATCTTTGACCTGGGCGGCGGGGACCCGCAGGAGTTCATCTAAGTTGACCTGGGGGATGGCGTACCGTTCGTTCTCTACGGAGACGATCTGGCTGGGTATGATGGCCAGGGTTAAGGGCAGCTTAATGAGGATGATGGTGCCCTTGCCAGGTTTGGAGTGGATGTCGATGATACCACCGAGTTTATCCAGGTTGGTTTTCACCACGTCCATGCCCACGCCGCGTCCAGAGACATCGGTGACCTTTTGGGCGGTGGAAAAGCCCGGCAGGAATATGAGTCCCACCTTCTCCTTGGTGGTCATCATGGCCACCTCCGCCTCGGTGAGCAGCCCTTTTCTGACAGCCGCTGCCGCCATGGCATTGCCGTCGATACCGCCCCCATCATCGCTGATCTCGATGTTGACCTGACCGGCTTCGTGGAAGGCCTTAAGGAATATACGGCCTGTGGGGGTTTTGCCCAGACGGCTTCGGTCTTCGGGAGATTCGATGCCGTGGTCCACAGAGTTTCGGACCAGGTGGGTGAGGGGGTCATTGATGGACTCGATGATGGTTTTGTCGAGTTCCACATCTTTGCCCTCAATAAAGAGGTCCACCTTCTTATGAAGGGTCCCGGCAAGATCCCTGACCACGCGGGTAAATTTATTGAAGACGTTGGAGATGGGTTGCATGCGGGTTCGCATGATGGCCTCCTGGAGCTCGGAGGTGATCATATCGATGCGTTGCCCGGAGGTCTCAACGGCCCGTGCGTTGTTTCCCGTGATGCCCTGCATGAGTTGATTCCGGCTGAGTACCAGCTCTCCGGCCAGGGTCATGAGGGTGTCGAGGAGCTCCAGGTTAACCCGAAGTATTATAATGACTGCTCTGATGCTGTGTTGATGACCACAAGAGGTGCTTATGCCTATGAGCGGACTTTTATGGAAAGCTTTATCC
>JABXKT010000063.1 GCA_013619155.1 Desulfobacteraceae bacterium | reverse complement strand
CGTCAATGTTACAATAGCTTGTCGCGTGAACCACACTGGCCTATACCCTCAGCCTGTTTAATGATCCACCACAGAAGCCTGGAGCTGGCAAGCACCCCAGGGTGTGATAACTGAAGTAACGTAGTGCTCTAAGCACTTAGACTGGTCAACGTGAGCTTTTACAAGTTCCGGCCTTTAGGCCGGGGTAGTTGACGGATCTTTACTCTCCAGCTAAAAACGGCCCTCATCTATAATTATAAGGGCCTAAAACGAACATCATGTATGGGTAAAAAATTTCGTCGATCCCTAAAAGGCAGACCGAAGGCGTCTGCTCTGTTTTTATTTAAAGGCCAATTTTTATAATACCGAATTTTAGTAAGGCATACGATAAAATTTGACTATTTACCAAAACAAAAGGCCATTTTCATCGAGAAAAAATCGATAAAAATGGCCACATCATCTTTTTTAAACCATGAAAAAAGGGCTATACCCACGTCAATTGAGACTCACCCTCCGTACGCCTGGCAATCTCTCCGATAAGCCACGCCTTCTCACCCATGGCTTCCAGCATATCCAAAAGAGACTGGGTGCTCCCTTCGGGTACCATAACGGCCATACCAATACCATTATTGAAGGTGCCTGTCATCTCCCGACTCTCCAGATGACCCGCATCCTGCAGCCATCTAAAAACAGGGGGAAGCTCCCAACTCTGCCTCTCCAGCACTGCCTTGCAGGCATCGGGAATAACCCGGACCATATTTTTATCGATACCACCGGTGGCGATATGGGCAAATCCATCGACTTTACTGCTTCGAAGAATCCCCTGTATCAACTCAGAATAGATGCGGGTGGGGATCAAGAGCTCTTCGCCCAGGCTCTTTTCAAATTCGGGTATATAACTATCGACGGTAAGCTTCATCGCATCAAAACATATATGGCGAACCGTGGAAAATCCCGCGCTATGCAGACCAGAAGAGGCGACACCGATAATCTTATGACCCACATGAATCTCGGAGCCATCCACAATCTTATGATCATCGACGGCCCCCACAACAAACCCGGACATATCGTATTCACCCGTGGCATACATACCGGGAATATCGGTCGTCTCTCCACCAATGAGGGCACACCGCGCCTGACGACACCCTTCGGCGACCCCCTCAATCAGGGACTCTATGACCGCATCACCCAGACCACTTTGAGAGATATAATCGAGAAAGAAGAGAGGCTCTGCCCCCTGGACCAGGATATCGTTGACGCACGTGGCCACCAGATCGATGCCCACAGTATCATGCTTCCCCATCAATACGGCGATATGAAGTTTGGCACCCACCCCATCGGTGGAACTCACCAGCACCGGCTTCTCCATACTCGATAGATTGGGAGAGAAGAGCCCACCAAAGCCTCCGATCCGCCCCATCATCCCCGGTCGGCTCGTCGTCTTAGAAATCTTCTTAATCGACTCCACAAGCATATTTGCCTTCGGCATATGGACCCCCGCACCGGTATTTGGTAATGACTCACTCATGTTATGAGTATTCCTCCAAAGGTTGTTCGACACCAACATCCGCCCATCTAAAAATGGCTTTAAAAAAGCTCAATAGCAAAGGCTAAAAAGGGGCTTCCTCACTTTATCCAATATTTTTTCAAAAAGGTATTTTGGCCATATTTTAGATGCTTAATAACTAAACATATTCCTTTAAAAAGTCAAACTCAAATGGAGAAAATAGGGGGCTCAAAGACCCAAAAGCATATCGCTCCATGGATATTTCTCATCTAAAAACAATCTTTTTGACATCATGGGTCTTTATATTGTAGGTATTCTCTGTATTTTACCTGGTTTCCCGTCAGACAGGCCGGGGAGAAATAACAAAGCGATTTCAATTTGTTATCAGCCTCTCACCTTCGGCATGTTTTTAGATTATCACGTTTTTCCGCTGCCTCAAAGGAGCCCCCCTTCTATGAAAACGATAAAAATTGGTATCCTTGGACTTGGAACCGTGGGAACAGGTGTGGCCCGCTTGATTGAAGAGCAGAGAGACCTCATCTCCGCCAAGCTGGGCGCCGAACTCGACATTGTAAAGATTGCCGACCTCGACATCGAAACAGACCGAGGCCTCACTATTTCAAGTGATCGCCTGACCACCGATGCCTACTCTGTCATCGATGACCCCGAAATTGACATCATCGTGGAGCTCATCGGCGGCGAGACCTTTGCCAAAGAGTGCTTCGAACGGGCCATCGCCCAGGGGAAACACATTGTCACCGCCAACAAGGCCCTTATCGCATCCCACGGCAACGACCTCTTCGAGAAGGCGGCAGAAAAAGGGGTCGATATCGCCTTCGAGGCCAGCGTGGCCGGATGTATCCCCATCATCAAGACCATGAGAGAGACCCTCGCCGGAAACACCATCCACAACCTGGCAGGCATCTTAAACGGCACCTGCAACTATATCCTGACCAAAATCACCACCGAAGGCGCCAGCTTTGAAGATGCCTTGGCCCAGGCCCAGGAGAGCGGATTTGCCGAAGCCGACCCCACCCTCGACATCGAAGGGTTCGACACGGCCCACAAACTGGCCATCTTAAACTCCCTGGCCTATGGCATGAAAATCAACTTGGATGATATCTATGTGGAGGGCATCACCCAGATCACCTTAGACGACATCCGCTTCGCCGATGAATTTGGATACAGCATCAAGCTCCTGGCCATCGGGAAGATGACCAACGGGGCCGTGGAAGCCCGTGTCCATCCCACCATGATTCCCAAGACCCATCTCTTTGCCAGCGTCAACAATTCCGTGAATGCCGTAGGCGTTCACGGCAGCGCCACGGGTGATATCTTCCTGGTGGGCCACGGAGCCGGCATGCTCCCCACTGCAAGCGCCGTTGTCAGCGATCTTGTGGATATTTCACGTAACCTCATCAGCGGCTCCGGCCAGAGAGTCCCCTACCTCTCCTTCCTCAGCCACCGAATGAATGAACTCTCCATCCTGCCCATGGACGAGGTGACCTGCCGCTACTACGTCCGGTTTATGGCCATGGACAAGCCAGGTGTCCTCTCCCGTATCTCGGGTATCTTCGGGGAGTACAACATCAGCATCCGATCCGTCCACCAGAAGGACGGAGGCGATGAGTGCTGTGTCCCCCTTGTCATGCTCACCAGCATCGCCCGAGAAAAGGACATACAGCAGGCCTTAATCGATATCGAGGCCATGCAACTCATCAAGGGCAAGGCGGCACTCATTCGCATCGAAGAGTAACGGTTTTGGCGGGCCCGTACCCTATCTCCACCGGGTACGGGTCCGCCCCCTTTAGTCGAATATTCAACCGCCCAGCTGGGCATCTTCACAGACGGAACCCATACATTATGATGAACATCATCTGCTCCGACCTCGAAGGGGTCTTCATTCCTGAAATC
This sequence comes from Desulfobacteraceae bacterium, assembly GCA_013619155.1. Taxonomy (GTDB): domain Bacteria; phylum Desulfobacterota; class Desulfobacteria; order Desulfobacterales; family Desulfolunaceae; genus Desulfoluna. The sequence goes on along the minus strand of JABXKT010000063.1, from coordinate 15,032 downwards.
TGGATCAATGTGGCTGAAAAAACCGGCATTGAGGAGCTAAAGCTCACCACCCGCGACATCCCCGACTACAACGTGCTGATGAAAAAACGACTGGGCATCGTCGATGCCCATGGCTTGAAACTCGCCGATATCACCGATGTCATCGAGACCATGGACCCCATGGACGGCGCCCTGGAATTCGTCACCTGGATGCGCGAAAATGCCCAGCTCATAATCCTCTCCGATACCTTTGAGCAGTTCGCAGGCCCCTTCATGCGTAAACTCGGCATGCCCACCCTCTTTTGCCACCAGCTCAAGATCGATGAGGGGGGCCGCATCCAGGACTACTGCCTCCGTCAGCAGGATCAGAAGAGAAAGGCAACAATAGCCCTTAAGAGCCTCAACTACCACGTCACCGCCTTCGGAGACTCTTACAACGACGTCACCATGCTCAAAGAGGCCGACCAGGGATTTCTCTTTTGTCCCCCGGCCAAGGTCATCGAAGAGTTCCCCCAGTTCCCCGTCGCCACCAGCTACGATGAACTCAAACCCCTCGTCCAGGCATCCCTTGACACAGGAGCCTTAAGGTAACCCATGTTTCTTATCGAAGAGAAAAAAGGAGATCTCCTCTTTCGCATCTTCGTGCAGCCGAAATCATCCAAAAACGTGATCTCCGGCATCCATGGAGACGCCTTGAAGGTGAAGATCACCGCCCCCCCCGTGGACGGAGCGGCCAATGCCATGTGCATCAAGTTCTTTTCAAAACTTCTCGGCGTCTCCAAGTCCTCCCTCGAGATCGCCTCGGGGCAGAGCGGCAGAAACAAACGGGTCCGCGTCATCCTCGGGGAATCGCCGGGCGAGGCGGAAAAGCGAGCCGCCATTCGGGCCCTTCTGGGTGGATACACATAATCCCCCTCATTTTTATCCGCCTTTGCTTGACAAGCATAAAAAGCCCATGTATAGTCCTTTTTATTGTTGCGGGGTGGAGCAGTCTGGTAGCTCGTCGGGCTCATAACCCGAAGGTCAGTGGTTCAAATCCACTCCCCGCTACCATTTCGATTTTTAAAGCCTTGAAGGTATCCACCTTCAAGGCTTTTTTTGTTTTTGGGCCCTTTAAAATATAGCCCCCCTCTTCCTTGCTCCCCACAAAAGGAGTGCCATGGCCGGGCACCTCTGATATAGAGCAGATCGATCACCATCCATTTTCGTAACACTTCAGCTTACGCCGTGGATAGCCCTTGGATTAAAGATGCCTCGCCTGGCCCTTCCGGGAGCCAACCTTTTGCCTGATTTAAACGGTCGGGCTTGCCAAACAGACGTTTATCGTGACCATGACAGGCCTTTGGCCCGTCATGGTCACACATCTGGGGTCCAGGGGCCCCGCCCCTGGCCGCCGGAGGCTGGCTTTTAAGCCCACTTTGACCATAGAAGACATTTTTTTTGGATCTAAATAGCTACCCATTTTCTATTTTTTTACGGAGCACCCATGACCCCCCCGACACCCCTCTCCACCCTGAAGACCATCTTTGGCTATGACGCGTTCCGAGGCACCCAAGAGGAGATCATCGGCCACCTTATCGACGGGGGGGACGCCCTGGTGCTCATGCCCACAGGGGGCGGAAAATCCCTGTGCTTCCAGATCCCCGGCCTCCTGCGAGAGGGAACTGCCGTGGTGATCTCCCCCCTCATCGCCCTGATGCAGGATCAGGTGGAGGCCTTGAAACAAAATGGTGTCCGGGCAGGCGGCCTCAACTCCGCCCTCTCCCAGGAGGCGGCCCTCGAGATGGAGGGCGCCATGGTACGCGGGGAGCTGGACCTGGTCTATGTGGCCCCCGAGCGCCTTATGACTCCACGGTTTCAAGATATTCTCTCCCGCACCCCCCTCTCCCTTTTCGCCATTGACGAGGCCCACTGCGTCTCCCAGTGGGGCCACGATTTCCGGCCCGAATACATGCAGCTGGCCATCCTCGCCGAGCGCTTCCCCGATGTCCCCCGCATCGCCTTAACCGCCACGGCCGATCCCATCGTACGCGAGGAGATGGCCCAGCGCCTCCACTTAACCACGGCAAAACGCTTCGTCTCGAGCTTCGACCGACCCAATATCCGTTACCGCGTTGTGGTCAAGAACAACCCAAAAAAACAGCTCGAAAACTTCATCGAGAGAGAGCATAGTGACGACTCCGGCATCGTCTACTGCCTCAGCCGTAAAAAAGTCGAGGCCACAGCCACCTGGCTTTCGGAGCGGGGATACAGGGCCCTGCCCTATCACGCCGGATTGCCTCCGGCGGTGAGGGCCACAAACCAGCGCCGTTTTATCACCGAGGATCAGGTAATCATCGTGGCCACCATCGCCTTCGGCATGGGCATCGACAAACCCGACGTGCGCTTCGTGGCCCACTTAGATCTCCCTAAGAACCTGGAGAGCTACTACCAGGAGACGGGACGCGCCGGACGAGACGGCCTGCCCGCCGATGCCTGGATGGCCTACAGCTTAGGGGATGCCGTCTTCCTGCGTCAGATGCTCGACACATCCGAAGGGGACGAGACCTTTAAAAGAATTCAGCACCAAAAATTAAACGCCATGCTGGGCTTCTGCGAAATCACCGGCTGCCGGCGCCAGGCCCTCCTTGCCTACTTCGGCGAGACCCACAAAAGCACCTGCAACAACTGCGATACCTGTTTAGAGCCCGTGGCCACCTGGGAGGGGACCACCGAAGCTCAGAAAGCCCTCTCCTGCGTCTATCGCACCGGCCAGCGCTTCGGAGCCGGACACCTCATCGAGGTGCTCCTGGGAAAACGCACCGACAAGGTGGAAGGATTCGGCCATGATAAGGTCTCCACCTTCGGCATCGGCACGGATCACTCCGATAAAGAGTGGCGCTCCGTCTATCGCCAGCTGGTGGCCAGCGGCATCGTAAGCGTCACCCCCCAGACCGGTGGTTTTTACCTCAATGAAAAATCCATGCCCGTCTTGAAAGGCCAAGAGCAGGTCCGCTTCCGAAAAGACCCCACCCAGCCGCGAGGGGGAAAAAAATCGTCGGCCCGGGCCCGCACCTCCCGCCTCATGGACGAGGTATGCGTAGCCCCCGGTACCCGCGCCCTCTGGGACGCCCTGAAGAGCTACCGCAGCGAAACGGCCAAAGAGGCCGGAGTCCCTCCCTACCTTGTCTTTAACGATGCCACCCTGGCCGACCTCATCGAGAAGATGCCCTTAGACGACATCGAACTCCTCGCCGTCTCCGGCATCGGCCAGCAGAAACTCTCCGCCTATGGAGATGAGATTCTGGTCATTATCGATGCGCATTTAAAGGAGATTGTTTAGGGAAGACAGGATTCTACAGTTAATAAAGGGATGTGAAAATCAGGCCTCCGGCGGCCAGGGAATAAATTCCCTGGACCCCAGGGTTGTGAATGCGAAGGCCCAAGGGCCCTTCGCATTCACTAAAAAAGGCCATCGGTGGTTCAAATCGAGCGCATAAAATGCACACGGCGGAGGGGATTAACTCCCTTCCGCGAGACGAACCACTCGATAATCCGTGTACATTGGGCAATTCGTGATAAGTCGAGGCACGCAAAGCCCGTAGAATGCCTTCCACACACCAAAACCTCAGGCCTCATTTCTCTCGTTTCCAATTGAAAGGGTTGCCAAACAGGTATTTTGATTTAAACCTGAATCAAAGGCGAATGTAATCTGACCCGAGGCACGAGGGGCTACAGTGCATTCGCTGGTCTGCTTTCAAGGTGGCACACCTTGCCGCCGGAGGCCCATTTTTTAGCCACTTTAGCCATAGAAGGCTCCCTGCACATCCCTGCCTTAGCCCTCCACCGCCTCCACGTTCTGCTCCACCACTTCCAGGCAGGTGTAGTCTGTGTTGTCAATACGCAGCCGTCGATCGCTTTTTCGAATGGCGACCCGATGTTCGAAGAGTCCCAAGGATTCCCGGTCGTTGATTCCGGTGAAGTAGATACATTGAATCCCCATGGCTCTGGCCACCTTGAGTTGGGCATCGAGAAAATCCGAGCGGTTGCAGACGCCCAGGGGGTTGTCGGCGATGAGAAAGGCCGGGATGCGATCGCCCTTTTTATTTCGTCTTCTCTGGCGCAGAGAGGTGAGAAGGGAGTAGAGAAGAACCGCCGTGGTGAGTGCCTCTCCACCGGAGCCCAGGTCTTTGCCCACCGGCTCGTAATGACGGCCGCTGTCGTCGCACTTCAGGAGGCGCACGCCAAAGTGGCCCTTACCGCTGGCGGCACGAAGAAGCCGGTAGAGGAGCTCTGTACCCAGGATATTACCCACCTTGGGGTTTACCTCGGGCATGCGCCCCCTTTCGATGAGTTCGTGAAGCCAGTGGTCCAGGCTCTTCCGAAAAATCTCATCATGGCGGTTAAACTCTAAGCGAGCGCTGCTCTTTAATATAGCCGTGCCGCCATAGATAAAGACAGCGTCGGGCATGGTCACCTTGGTGGCCGCCTGAAGCTTGCCGTAACACTCTTTTGCGTGGGCAAGCATCATGTCGATGAGACTCTTTACAAACTTCTCGGACCGGGCCAGATCGCTCTCTATATTTTGGGCGAGGTGGTCACACGTCTCCAGAAACTCCCCGCTTTGACGGCCCAGGGTCTCGGCATCGTGGCGTCTCAATTCATCCACGATGGTGGGAAGGCGGCGCCGGAGTACCTCGTCGCGAAGCTGGGTTTGAAGTCTGTCGAAGGCGCTGCTCATGTTGCGGCGATGGCTATTCGCCTCGATGTCTGCCTTTGCCTCAGCGGCCAGACTCTCGTCCACCATCTTCAAAAAAGCACCCGAGGGAGCCGAGGTACCCTGGAACCCCACCAGATCGGGCCAGCCGAGACGCGGAGAGATCTCGTCCCAGACCGGCGCGTGCATCTTCACCTGGGCGGTACCCACGGCAAGGTCTTTGGCCCATACGGCCAGGGCCGCCAGTATCGCTTTCAACTCAGGGGTTTTAGCGTCCAGGTACTCCAGCCGCTCCCGAAGCTGACTCGCCTCCAGGATATAGCCATTGAGAAGGGTAGCGGTGTCGCAAGAGGCCAGATCATCCTCTCCCACCGTGGGCCGAACCCCTTTTTTAATCAAATGCGCCAACTGCGCCTGATGATGTTCGAGCTTGCGGAACCCCTCCTCCAATTTTGCCGAAGTGCGCCCCTTATTTTCCATGGCCGTTTCGATGCTGGCGAAGAGTTCGCCGCTACGGTTCTCCCTCTCCGCCCGGCTCTTCCGAGATAGGGCAAGGGCCTGGGTGGCATCGAAGGGGGCCTCCCGCCGGCATCGATCCAGATCGCCAACGGCCTTTTGAAGATCCGTGCGCTGGCGTTCGAGGGTCTCGGTCAGGATGACGATACCCAGCTCCCCGGCCATCTGACGTTCAAGGGAACACGCCTCATGATAGAGGGATTCCAGGCTCTCCAGATCGTAGCTGAGGGCCTCCTCTCGCCGGGCCTCTGAAAGGAGGATGCCAGAGGATAAGGGAATATGATCGCCCTTATCCTCCAGAAATTTAAGCTCGGAGCGCTTCTCTGCGAGGGTCTCCAAAAGCAGTTGAGCCTCGCCGACGAGGGTCCGAAGTCTCTCCTCAAGGGCCTCATGACTCTTACTTAAAACCTCTAATTCCAGCTCTTTTACCCGAAATCCCTCACGCCACGTGGCAAGGTTGCCGTATTGCCCCAACCAACCGGTCACCTGCTTCAACTGCTCGGCAAAGCGCCCCCCCATCTCCACCAGAGTGTTGAACTCTGCTTCCATGGGCTCTCTGCGGGCATCCAGTCGAGCCCGCTCCTCGGCCATCGTCACCGTCTCCCCCTCAAGGGACACCCGATGACTCCGGCTATCCTCCCACCTTCGGGCAAGGAGCGCCACGGTGGATGCGTCAGGGTAGAGACCCCGGTAATCGTCTAAGGCACGCTGGGCCGCTTCACGTACTTTTAAGCGATCCATTGCAAGCGCTCCCGCTTCAACCCGCTGAAGGATCTCGGACCTCACCTGTGCCAGTCGCCGGGCCAGGTGCTCTGCGCTGTAGATCGATGCATCGGCCGGGGCGATGACGTGGGGGGCCATCACCTCGACCTCGCTCAGTTCACACGGCGTGGAGATCACCACGGGGCGGCACAACCACTCCGGGACACCAAGGCCAACGACCTTGGCGATCACCGTCTCCGACGCAGCCATGATACCGGTGAACCGTCCCGGATCTCGCTTCAAATATGCGGCGATAAGCGCGGTATCCTCATCCAGGGCGGTGAGGTACTCAGGGAAGGTCTTGATCTCAGAGCGCGTCATGCCCTGGTCCAGATAATAGGCGAGAAGCCGTCTCGTCTCTTCGTCCACGGCAAGGGTCCCCATGGATTCCAGGCGATCGCGTTCGGTCTCCAAGCCCATCACGGCCATGGCCCCTGCACGCACCGTCTCACCTTGACGAGAGACGGCCTCCTGGACCAAGGTGGCTAAATCGGGATGAGAGGGATCAAAATCTGAGGTACCGGCCAGGGTGGCCAGGGTCCGATCTGCCTGAAGCGCTCTGCGCGCCTCGGACTCCGCCTGCACCTCACGCTCCGCCGTCTCACAGGCCATCTCCCCTTCGATTAAAAGACGCTGATGGTCTTGGGTCGTAACCTCAAGGGCACCAAGGGCCCCTTTCAGTTCGCTGAGCCTGGCTGCTATGGCCTCTTTGCGAGACGCCATAGCAGCCAGGCTCTCATTCAGACGAATTTTCGCCTCGGCCGGGGACTCCTGCCCTTCGAGCCCCAAGGAGAGCGATGCCTCTTCACCGGCGTCAATCATCGTGGCATGACGTGTGATCTCGGCACGAACGCCCTTAAGGGCCTCCTCCAGCGTCCCGACCTCTCCCCGCCCCTTCGCCTGATCGACCGAAAGAACCTGTTTTTCCCCCTCAAGGGCCGCTAAACGGAGACGCCGATGCCCTTGCTCCTCTTCAAGACGCAGATGATACTGGGCGGCCCTCTCCTCAATCTGCTCACGGATGGGGATCAACGTGGCGCCCTTGGTGGCGAGCACCGCCTCCCCATCTCTAATCTCCGCCTCGATCTTGCGCATGATGGCCATGCAATCGGCGGCTTTTAAAGCCACTTGCTCTGCCTTTCCACGCCCTAGGAGGGTGGCATTCTCCTCGATGCGCTGCTTGCATGCCGTCACCTCGTCCCCCAACACCGTGGCCTCCACCTGGAGGATATTGGCCGTCATCAGATCCTGGCTGCGACGTGTTTTTGCCTTATCGATGTGGGTCGCCTCCAGAGCGGCCTCGGCTTCGGCCACTCTTCTCCTGTGGGCCTGACCAGAGAGCCGAAGAAGATGGTGTGCCTCCCCCAACTGCCGATGGATCTCCGTGACCTTCTCCCGCGTGCTGCGCCACTCCCATCCCATGGCGTCAAAGGCTGAGATACGCTCCTTTAAGGACCAGAGGGTCTTCAGCTGCGCCTTTTTCTCGGGCCGACTCGCCATCTTCTCCATGTTCTGCAAAACGGTCCCCCGAAGGGTAACCGCCTCATCCATGTCGGTGACGCATCCCAAGAAGAAGCTCATAAACTCCTCTTCAGTCTTGAACTTAAAGGCGTCTTTAATCCCCCCTTCGGTTCGGGCAAAATCCACCTGACGATCCATGAGCCAGGGATCCAGCCCCATCAATGCAAGGTGATCCGACCAATCATTCATGGAGGCAGTGGAATACCCTAAAAATTCAGAGGAGTCCTTGTGAAGAGCGATAAAGTCTTTCACTTTTTTTTTAGAATCATCCCCTTCTAATAGGTGGGCCCACGCCTTTCGCAAAGATTCAAAAAATTGAGGGCTACGAGTGCTAAAAAATTGGCGCTCCACCTTTCCAGAGTCATGCCTATCCCGCATGAGAAGCTGCCCCACCACCACACGCTCCTCGGGCTCCGCCTCAAACAGGGTGGGCTCCAGCGTCGTCACCAGCTCCAGCATCACCACTGCAGGTCGCCCGGGGATAAGGTACTGCTCAAGGCTCTTATCCCCCCCCGACTGAAGATGCTGAACAAAACGGCGCTTGGCGGGGCTAAAAATGCTCAAGAGAAAGGAGAGAAGGGTGGTCTTGCACGAGCCGTTGGGCGCGAAAAGCACGCCGTGGTCGGCCCGCTCGCCCTCTTTGCAGATGGGGAAATAACCATCCTGGATGATATTCTCTCCGGCAATGACATCACTTATAAAAAACCGACTGAGTCGATACATCGCTTAGACCTCCCCATCTTCTGTGACGGCTTCATCACCGTAGCCCGACACCACATCCCGGAATGCATGAAACGCATAGACCGTGGCCAGCTTCATGGCGGTCTGGTAGGTGGGGGTGGGGCGGTACTCCCACTCCCCTTCCTGCTCTTCGAATTTCAACAGGTACCCGGTCTCCACGATATGATCCAGGACCCGAATAATCATCTCCACCCAACTATTCCCGCCTCCGACTCGCTTGCTGTCGGGGTTCGCCTCGGGCAACTCTCGAAATCGCCCTGCGGCCGTTCTCACCTGGGGATTCACGATATCATCATCGGCCGGCAGCTCTTTTTCCATATAGGCAAAGCGCCTTAAAATCTCCACCACATCCTCCACCATCACCACCCCCAGATCTTCCACGGGGGCGTCGAGATCGGCCTCGGTGGGAAAAAAAGCGGTGGCGATGGCGCAGTGAATACAGAGCAGCTCCGCCGCCTTCAACTCATTTCGAGCCAGAAGCTTGCCGTATTCGGTAAGGGAGGGGGCAAAAAGGCTCCCCGCATGACGAGCGGCGAGACGCAAGCCAGATTCACCCACCTCTAAAAGGTGAAGATCCATGGCCTTGAGCCCCTCGATGACCATAAGCTGAAAGGACTCCTCGGCCTGAAACCGCTGAACAAGCTCCGTGATCTCACGCTGATGCTGATTCACAAGGCTCTTCCGGCCATTGCTGTGGGCCACCCCCAGATAGATCAGCCGGTTCACCTGATAAATATCGTCCATATCCATATCGTTATCGTCCTCGTAAACGTATTTTCGCTACATTTTATTTAAATCATACCTAACTATTCAGCGATGCCTTTTCTATGTTTAAAGTGGGCATGAAAAGGCCTCCGGCGGCCAGGGAATAAATCCCCTGAACCCCAGGTTAGTTACTGTGATGGGCCTTTGGCCCGTCACAGTAACTATAAAAAAAGCCTGTTTGGCAAACCCGTCTTTATAAAATAAGGTAAAAGGTTGGCTCCCGGCAGGACTGCCGAAGGCACGGCTGAAATATATCACCGGCCTAGCCCATCAGCGAATACGATCAACCGGAGAAGGGAGGGATAGGGTCATTGGCGACCCCGGAGCCAGCATCAGATCGTGACCGCGATAACGCCTGCCGCAGGGAAAATCCACGGTAAAAATCTGAAGGGGATCGACGAGACGCACCTGAACGCCAAAGCGCTGGGCGATACGTGGGTCCACGAGGCATTGAAACACACCCATGGCGATGGCTACAGAGAGGTGATGGGCATCCTCGGGGGGAAGTTGAGTGAAGAGATTGGACAATTGCAGCCCCCCCTTCTTATGAACAACGGTTCCAAGATAGTGGAAGGCACGGGCCATGAGTTCGTCTGTAAGCTCTGGCTGGTATCTCTTTAAGGCGATCCCGTCGATCTCTTGGACAGCCTGACCTCTTCCCCCTTCGGCATTCTGGCGTTCCAGGGCCCGTTCGATGGCATCGATCATCGATGCCGGATCGAAGATCAGGGGGCGAACCGGGGGATCGAAGCGAGAGATAAACTCTCTCCCCAATCGGGCGGCATCCTCTTCACCCATCTGACAGACACGTTTCAATATATCTTCGGGGGGGGGAACCACCCCCAGGGAGGCACGCCGAAAGAGCTTATGGCTGTTGGCGTGATAATCGTCGGGGAGACGTTGCAACTCCCCCACGAGTTCCATCTGGCGGCTGTTTAAACTCTTTAACTGGGCCCCTAAATGGAGGAGTTTGGCCTCCATATGCTCATCCTCGGTCTCTTGAAGGTTCTCCGAGACCAGATGCTGCAGCCGTCTGCTCTCCTGCTGAATCTGAAGAGCTCGTTGGGCCCCCTCATCGGCCATATCATTTATACGATAAAAATCCACGGCACAAATATTTCTCTGAATGGCCCGCCGCGTATTACGAATATCGTGGGATTTTCGCAAGCACTGCTTCTGGTTCTGCTCGGCAACGGCGATGGCGTCATCCACATTACCCCGCTCGATAAACATCTTGATGCGAAGGTTTCCGATGGCCGTGGCATCTAGGGCACTGGTCTCGTGGAGACCGAAGTAGGCGGCGTATCCCTCATCGGTGAGGCCAAAGAGGGTGGTCTTGCCCTGACCGGTATAAATGGCCTTCACAAGCCAGAACTTTCGGGTCTCAAACGTCTTTTTTCCACCATCAAAATAGCGGTATTCGAAGGGAAGGTAGCGGTTACCGCGATTGATCAGGTGGTCGAAAATCTTGGTGAGCACCTCATAAAGTTCACGCTCTAAAAGCTCGAGGCCACTGGCCTTGGCCTGTGTCTCCACCGCAGGAAAGACCTTCTCGAGGACCTCTGTACGGCTCGCCCCCACGTGGTACTCGGAAAGTTCTGAGACTGTATCCAAGATGGCAAAGGCGATCCACATCAAATCCAGGACATCCCAGGCCCTATTTTTATCCTCATCCGCGCGAAAGCGACGCATCTCAAGCTCATAAATGGGCCGCATGATGAGCCCGGAGTGGACCACCCGCGTCACATCGGTCTCCTGGCTGCAAAAGCCCTTGGGAGCTTGGAACAGAGCCTGTGTGGCCTCTGGATGATCATCTATCGGTTCAAACAACATCTCCGTTGTCATACCTCACTCCACTGTTAAAAAGGGGGGACGCTTCTTTTTTTATCCCCAATATAAACAAAAAAGCCCCGACATGGGGCTTTTTTTTGAAAAGAACGGAAGGCACTATATATGGGCGAAAGAGACAGGTGGAGACCATGGCAAAAATCACGGCAACGGCGTGTCAGGAAGAGAGACCAAGAGCCCCCATTTAAAAAATTCAGAGGGGCCTTCTATGGTCAAAGTGACTAAAAAATGGGCCTCGATTTAATCGGAAAAACGCCTATCTTAGCCGTTTGCACTCCAAATATATGGCCGTCACTATTTACAAAAATTAGAGATACGGCGGGTCCTATCCACCCGAATCACTTAGGGCTCTGACAAAAAATAAGCATCCGAATTTCATAAGAATAGCGCTGTGATTTGTCTTAGAGGAGAGGGGCAAATCGCAGCGGCCACCCACTTTCGCGGTGTTTTTGCCTCATGTGGCTTCGCCACCCTCGCCAACCGAGGCATCGCTTTTGTATCTTTTATTTTTACTCCGGCACTTAAATCGACAGCCCTGACCGCCGGAGACATTTTTTTCAGAAGGCTTATTCATTCCGATCTTTTTAACAAAAAGTACCGTAAAAAATCTGTCGATGGCAGGCTCACATGACCGCCCCTTCTTCGGGAAAAAAGTACGCCGGTGGCAAATCATTTTCAAGACATAGAAAAGACCCAAATTATAAGTTGATTTATCCTAACGACAGGTTAGAATATGCCGTCTGATCCTCTTTAAAAAAATAATTTAATCCCACTTTGAAACATGGGTATTGCCGGAATCAAATCTCCATAGTACGCTTCACCGCGTCTTCCCACAGCCGCCATCCCCTTTAAAAATTTAGGGACTGGTGATGTGAGTCGTCATGCACCGAGTTACCATTCATAGATCCATCGTTCTTCTTTTATATATTAAAGGAGCCCCACTGATGTCCCATCAACCCAACCCGTTTATCAATATAACCCTGGATGATATTGACGCCTGGGTCGAAGGCTCCACCGCCGATACAGGAAAAGAGATACAGCAGCAAGGCGGTATCAACCATTTATGCCTCACCGAGGATGGCGATCTCCTGGCGTGGGTGGAAGGCTCTTCGCGCCATGCCGTCATGATCTTTTTCGAAGACCAAATCCTCACCTCAGTATGTTCGTGCGCCGCTCAAGGGGCCTGCAAACACGCCGTAGCGGCGGTGTATGAAGCCCTATATCTGAACTCTCAGAAGATATCTCTGCCCGTCACCAATGAAGATGATGAACGCCTAACCCTTCTTAGCGACTTAAACGATCCACCCTCTCAAGTCGACCTCTACCTAAACACCCTCACCCGGGACGAACTCATCAATCTCGTCTTCGATCTGGCAGATGAGATCCCCAGTGTGGAGGAGGAGATCTCCTGCCGCATGGAGGAAATACTGACCGAAGAGGGCATTTAACCGCATAAAAAGACGTTTAAAGATCCGAAAATACCGAGTGCATCGATCCCCACCCCCCTTGAATCACACAAAAGGAGTGGGGATCCAAAGGAAATCAGACGTTGAAACGAAAATGGAGCACATCCCCGTCCTGGACCTCATACTCCTTGCCCTCAACACGCAGCTTGCCCTTCTCTTTCAGGGCCGCTTCGGTCTTGTACTCAAAGAGCTCTTCACAATGGTAGACTTCCGCACGGATGAATCCTCGCTCAAAGTCTGAATGAATGACCCCAGCCGCCTCGGGGGCCTTGGCTCCCTTGGGAAAAGTCCAGGCCCGGACCTCTTTGACACCAGCGGTGAAGTAGGTCTGGAGTCCCAGCATGGTGTACCCTTCCCGGATCAATTGATGAAGCCCCGACTCTTCGAGACCCGCATCTTCGAGGAACGCCCTCTTCTCCTCTTCATCATCCATCTCAGAGATCTCAGACTCAAACTTCCCACAGATGACCACCACACCGGACCCATCTTTCTCGGCAAACCCACGCACGGCAGCGACATAATCATTTTCGCCCCCTAAATCGTCTTCACCCACATTGCAGCAGTAGAGCTGTTTTTTCAAGGTGATCAGATGAAGATCCGAAACAAGCTCCATCTCACGCTCATCCAAGCCCAGACTACGCGCAGGCTCTCCCTCCTCGAGGGCTGCCACCAGGCGATTCAGTATGGGCTCCACCAGCTTGGCGGGTCCTGAAATCTTCTTGTCCTGGGACTTGATCAATTTTGGCAGGGAGACCATACGTTTTTGAACTGTCTCCAGGTCGGCAAAGGCGAGCTCGATGCTAATGGTCTCGATATCGCTCAAGGGGTTTACCGCCCCGTCCACATGGATCACATCATCGTCATCAAAACACCGCACCACATGGATAATGGCCCCCACCTGGCGGATATGACCCAGAAACTGGTTACCCAGCCCCTCTCCCTTGGATGCACCGCGCACAAGCCCTGCGATATCCACAAACTCCACAACCGCTGGAATCAGCTTCTGAGGGACAATAAACTCGGTGATACGATTCATGCGTGCATCAGGCACCGCCACAATGCCCACATTGGGTTCAATGGTACAAAAAGGGTAGTTGGCCACCTCGGCGGGTGCCGAGGTAAGGGCCGAGAAGAGCGTGGATTTACCGACGTTGGGCAAGCCAACAATACCGCAGTTCAATTGCATGGGTACTCCTTATAAAATAAAAAGAGAAAGCCTGGCCATCCAGGCTTTCTCATCCGTTCAATCACCATCATTTTTTGGATCACCCCCCTAGAGGAGAGTTTCGAATCAAATCCTGGGGAGATGTCACCTCATGGGGATCGATCCCCAGATATTGGGCCGCTCGCTTCCAGATCGAAAGAGGGGTCTGTCCGGATGCACGCATCTCCTTCAGGGCATAAGAGCCCAGAGATTTAGAGAGCTTTTCGCCACAAGGGCCTAAAATCAGACCATGATGAATAAAGGTACACTCCCCAAACCGCTCTCCGCCAAAAAGTGCGGACAGATAGAGTTGGGCCGCCGTAGAGGGCAGGAGATCGGCCCCCCGAACGATCAGATTCATCTTCAACGCCTCATCTTCCAAGAGGCTGGCAAACTGATAGGCCGGCTGGTCGTCCTTTCGCCAGAGGATAAAATCTCCAAACACCTCACACAGATCGATAGAGTGCCCACCGACATCGACCACCGTCCCTGCCTCCACCCGCACGCGCATGGCGGTTTTTCCGGGGGTCAGTCGATGATTTTGGTGACGACAGGTGCCAGGATAGAGGCCACTGGGGGCTATTTTTTTAATGGCCCCCCGGGAGCAGTCGCAGACGAAGAGCTTACCGGTGACATCCTTCAGGCGATGGAGCTCACGCCGATAGAGCTCTCTCTTCTTCTGGAGGGAAAAATGGGCATAAAAGGCATCCGGACCTGTGGGGCCGGTATCCCAATCGATGCCCAGCCACTCCAGGGACTGGAAAATATCGTCCAGAACCTCGGCCCGAAACCGGATTCCATCCATATCATCGATACGCAGATGAAGGGTCCCTCCCCGACTCCGGACCACGGCCCAGGTAAGGAGAAAATTAACCGCGTTACCGACATGGAGATATCCGCTGGGTGTCGGCGCAATACGTGAGACGGGCCGATTCGGTATATCCACAATATGTAAGGGTGTGACATCCACGCGAGAATACGGTCCTTCATTTTAGAGTCAACGATCCAGTTGTTGTGTGAAACGCACTTTCATACCACTGTTTTTATTCTATGTCCAACCCCGGATTTACCTCTTTCCCTTCGCCCCCTAAAGAGGACAGAAGCATCCGGGGCTTCATCCGTCGCGGCGGGAGCCCCCCGGGCACAAACAAAAAAAGGCCTGGAAGAGTTATCTTCCAGACCTTTGTCATTTTTTAATTGGTAGCGGGAAGTGGATTTGAACCACTGACCTTCGGGTTATGAGCCCGACGAGCTACCAGACTGCTCCATCCCGCAACAATGAGGCAGACAATATAGGTAAAAGACAGGCCCTGTCAACCTCTTTTTAAAAAAAGGAGACCGGCCCTTTTTTTAAACCGCTCAGACCTGCCCATCTATAGGCCCCGAGGCACCCAAAACCGCCAACTCTTTAGAACCAAAGCGGCGGTTCTTCCACCTTTAGAAAAACAAAAAAGGCCTTAGAGAAGAGTGATCTTCCTTAAGGCCTTTATAATTTTTTATTGGTAGCGGGAAGTGGATTTGAACCACTGACCTT